>JACPVB010000152.1 GCA_016191985.1 Chloroflexota bacterium
GGGAGGCTATCGACAAAACCACTGAAAAAAACATCAATGGGCATGCGCATCCCCGCTTTTCTTGGCTCTCCATGCTCATTTACGTGCAGAAGAAATTATCTCTCCGACAACCTGCTAGGGAGCACTCAAAGTTTGTTGTAACTTGGCTCAAAGCCGCCGTCCTCGGCGGCGTCTCGTGAGTAAATCCTTTGCCGAGGACGGCGAAGGGAGCAAACTCATCTACAAACTTTCAGTACATCCATACAGCTAAGATTATGCTAGAGTTTGAGGTAGATGCTATATAATCCATCTATGGCTACCGCAATCCTTGCTACGAAACTCTATATCCCAACACTTCCTCCCAAGGTAGTCACTCGTCCTCATCTAATCCAGCAACTTAACAAGGGTTTATTTATGGGGCACAAATTGACCCTTATTTCCGCTCCCGCGGGTTTTGGTAAAAGTACATTGGTCAGCGAATGGATAGCCGATTATGGGAGACCGGCCACCTGGCTGTCATTGGATGAAGTGGACAACGATCCGGCGCGTTTTCTCTCTTACCTGATAGCGGCGTTACAAACCATCAGGACTGGATTTGGCGAGGGGCTGTTGTCTGCGCTCCACGCTTCGCGCCCTCAACCGTCGCAAGTCGAGACAATTTTGACGGCGTTGCTAAACGAAATTTCCGTTATCCCCGAGCACTTTCTTCTTGTCCTTGATGACTACCACTTGATTGATTCTCAACCGGTGGATCAATCCCTGGCTTTTCTCGTTGAACACCAACCGCCGCAGATGCATCTGGTCATCGCCACCCGTGAGGATCCACAACTGCCGCTGGCGCGGCTGCGTGCCCGGGGTCAACTGACCGAACTGCGCGCCGCCGAACTGCGCTTTACCCCCGCCGAAGCGGCCGATTTCCTCAACCGATTGATGGGACTGAATCTCTCTGATGGAGATGTCGCCGCGCTGGAAGCCCGTACCGAAGGCTGGATCGCGGGCCTGCAATTGGCCGCGCTGTCCATGCAGGGACATCAAGATGCCGCCAGCTTTATCAAGTCTTTCACCGGCAGCCATCGTTTCGTACTGGACTACCTGATCGAAGAAGTCCTCGGATGTCAGTCCGAAAGCATCCAAGCATTCCTGTTACGCACCTCCATCCTCGATCGCATGTGTGGACCGCTGTGTGACGCAGTTTTGGAATCTTCTTCTACTTCCGGGCAGGAAATTCTGGAATATCTCGAACGCGCCAATCTGTTCATTGTCCCGCTTGATCAGGAACGGCGCTGGTATCGCTATCATCACTTGTTTGGCGACCTGTTGCGCCAGCGGCTTGGTCAACCCAAAGAGCTTCCCGAATACCATTTGCGCGCCAGCGCATGGTATGAGGCAAACGACGATCTGGCCGAAGCCTTCCAGCACGCTCTTGCGGCGGGTGATTTTGAGCGGGCTGCCCGCCTGGCTGAAACAGCCTGGCAGGGTATGGAGCGTAATTTCCAGACCGCTGCCTGGCTTGGCTGGGTGAAAAAATTGCCCAACACGACCATTTGTTCCCATCCTTGGTTATGTGTCCATATTGGATGGGCGTATTCGGATATGGGCGAGTTAGAGCCAAGCGAAACGTATCTACAAAACGCCGAGCGCGCGCTGGCTGGAACAACGGATCAGGCTGAGGCAAAGTCCTTGCTGGGTAACATTGCGGTAATCCGTGCCTCCAATGCCCAAAATCAGGGGGACCTGGCTGAAACGGTGAAATACGCCGAGCTGTCCTTACAGCTCATCCCCGAGGACGATATTTACCTTCGCGCCTCGGCTGCTATCACGCTGGAATTTACCCATTGGACCACCGGCAATCTGGAAGCCTCCCTGCGAGGCATGTACACTTGGATAGAGAATATGGAAAAATTGGGCAATCAGGCATTTGCGATTGCCAGCGCCTTTGCTGTGGCGGATATGCAAGTGATTCTGGGCCGCTTGGGCGATGCCGAAAAATCCCTGCGGAAGGCCATTCAGCAAGCTTCTGTGTTGGGGCAGGAAGGAGAATCTGTTACCACCCATCATCACTTGGGATTGGCTATGCTTGCCCATGAACGAGGCGATGAGATGGCTGCGACACAACACCTGCAAACCGCCGCTGGTCTGGGTCAACACACCACCCTTGTGGACTGGACTCACCGCTGGAATCTGGCGCAGGCCCGGCTCAAAGAATCCGCCAGGCAGTGGAATGAGGCACTCGAATTGCTCGATGAGGCGAAGCGGGGCTATGTCAAAAATCCAATTCCCATGCTGCAACCGGTTGAGGCTCGCAAGACGCGCATCCATCTCAAACAGGGACGGTTAGACAAGGCACAAGCCTGGGTACGGGAACGTGGCCTCTCAGTCACGGATGAGGCGGATTATCTCGGCGAGTACGAACATCTCACCCTGGCGCGGACACGTCTGGCGGAGCGTTCCTTCGAGGGTGTCGGTCAACAGTTGGAACGATTGCTGGCATTGGCTGAATCACAAAAACGAATGGGGAGCATGATCGAAATCCTGTTGACGCAGGCACTCCTCCATCAGGTGCAGGGCGATCATTCCGAATCTCTCGCCGCGCTGGAACGCGCGTTGACTTTGACCGAGCCAGAAGGCTACATCCGCGTTTATGTGGATGAAGGCGAACCGATGCAATTGTTGATTTCTGAATTTAGATCGAAGATTGTGGCGCGCACCCATCCCTTGCTTGGGTATGTTGACCGAATTTTGAATTTTTTTCCACAACAAGCGGAACACATTACCCAATCCAAAATCGTAAATCCAAAATCTGAAATCGCCGACCCATTAAGCGAACGCGAACTGGAAGTCCTCAACCTGCTCCGCAGTGAATTAAGCGGACCCGAAATTGCCGAACGATTAATCGTATCGCTCAACACGTTGCGCACCCACACCAAAAATATTTTCAACAAACTGGGGGTCAACAACCGACGGGCAGCCATCCGCCGCGCCGAAGAACTCGATCTGTTCTAACTGCTTGAAACTTCTCCAACTGACTCCAGCCTCACCGCTGGAGTTTTTATTTTCTCTCAATCACCACCTCAATCACATCATCTGGTGATGACGCCTCCCCACATCCAGCAGTATCTTACGGGCAGATTAACCGAGAGAAAACGATGATTGACAAGACGCCCCCAAATGTTGAGTTTTACGAGATCCGCCTCAAGGGACATCTGGACTCCCAATGGGTGACGTGGTTCGACGGACTGATCATCGCGCTGGAAGAAAACGGCGACACGCTTCTTTCTGGACCTGTGCCTGATCAGGCTGCCCTGCATGGATTGCTCAAAAAAGTGCGTGACCTGGGAATGCCGCTCGTCTCGGTTGTTCCAGTTCAATCCAATTTTTCTAAACAAGGAGAAAAAATGAATCCAAACACAACCCCAACGAAAAAGATCGACACGAAAATCCTGCTCTCCACCCTGTGGATCGTGGTCATGATCAATATGCTGAAAGCGGACATCCTCTCGCTTTACATGCCTGGCTCGGCGGAAGAAGTAGCGCGGACATCCGCCAGCGCGGGCGTATCCATTCCCCAACTAATGCTGGTTGGCGCAATCATGGGGCAGCTCGGCATTGCCATGATCTTCCTGTCCCGTGTGCTGAAGCACGGCATCAATCGCTGGGTCAATATCGTCGTGGGCATCATCACCATTGCCTATATCTGGGGCGGCATGGCGGTCTATCCTCACTACATCTTCATCGCCAGCGTTGAGACCCTGTGTCTGTTACTCATCATCGGGCTTGCTTGGATGTGGCGCAACGTTGAGGCCTGACCTATTCACAATAAAAAAGGAGTTAAACATTGTGGATTCAACTGCGAAGTGCAACATTGAAGGTCGCTGAGAGGTAAGCTGGGGTAGGATAGTGCTTCTCAGACGACCAAGTCAAAGGAGCCCAATGAAAACCTACCGCCAGCTTACCCAAGAGCAAAGATCCCAGATTTATGCCCTCAAGAAAACCAAGCATTCCCTTTCGGAGATCGCTGCTGTGATTGGTACGCATAAGTCGACGGTGAGTCGTGAACTGAATCGTAATCGTGGTCAACGCGGCTACCGACCTCAACAAGCCCAGGAACTGGCCGTCGAACGGAGATCCAAAGCGGTTCCCCGGATCACCCGTGCCGTCTGGAGCACGGTGGAGCGCCTGTTGAAACAGGAGTGGAGCCCGGAACAAATCTCGGGCAGACTGAGAAAGGAGCAAAGCATCCGGATCAGTCATGAGTGGATTTATCAGCATATTCTGGAAGACAAGCGCAGTGGCGGCGATCTGTACAAGCACCTGCGCTGTCAAAAGCAACGCCGCAAACGCTATGGCAGCTATGATCGGCGGGGCAAACTGCCCAATTGCCGCTCGATTGAAGAACGTCCGGTCCTGGTCCAAGCCAGAAAGCGCCTGGGTGACTGGGAAGTGGACACGCTCCTGGGCAAACAACAGAAACAGGCCATGCTCACGCTGACCGAGCGAAAGTCGCGCTTCACCTTGCTGGGAAAGGTGTCTCGGCGAACGGCGGCCGCCGTTCGCCAGCGCCTCTGCCAACTTTTTTTGCCAATCCAGAACAAGGTGCATACGCTCACCTCCGATCACGGCAAGGAGTTTGCCGAACACCAGATCATCGCTCAAACGCTCCAACTCAAGTTCTACTTTGCTCATCCCTACGCCGCCTGGGAGCGCGGCACCAACGAAAACACCAATGGTTTGCTGCGACAATATTTTCCCAAGAAATCAGACTTTCAAACCCTCTCGA
>JACPVB010000046.1 GCA_016191985.1 Chloroflexota bacterium
GCTTTTATCAGCCCTGCCAATGAACGTTTGCGTTTTTACTTCCTCATGCTGGTTGTGTTGATTTTGGTGTATCTGCTTTATCAGCGCTTCGTCACTTCCCCCACGGGACGGGTATGTGTCGCCATCCGCGAGAACGAAGGCCGCGCCCGCATGTTGGGATACAACACCTTCTATTTCAAACTTGCCGCGCTCACGCTTTCGTCTCTCACGGCGGCGTTGGCGGGATTCTTTCACACGTTGTACCAGCCCATCGTCAGCCCGAACGTGGCGGGGTTGGGATTCACCGTCACCGCCCTGCTCATCATCCTGATCGGCGGCGTGGGCACGCTCAACGGCGCGTTTGTCGGCGCGATTGTCTACCGCCTGCTGGATTACGGTCTGCGCCGCTACATTGGCGAGAGCGCCAGTTTCATCAACGGCGCGATCTACGTGTTGTTCGTTTTGTTTATTCCGTATGGCATTGTGGGCACATGGCGCTTGAAGTCCCTGCAAATGAAGCAAGGCTGGGAACGCCTGTTGAACCTCTTTAACAAGTAATCTCTTTATACACTTTCATTCTTGCCACAGAAGGCAGAATCACGGACTAACGTCACTGTGAACTCTGCCCCCTCTGTGGCAAAATTGTTTTACTCACCGCATGGAGTACCGCAAGATTTATCTTGCGACCCTCGGTATTTCATTCACCATGACAAAATCATATTCCTCTCTCAAATTCATCCTCGCGGAATTTTTTCCCCTGCACCGCACCCTCTCCTCTGATGGCATGGATAAGACCCTCGATATCATCGGCTCATACCTGCCCGAAACTGCTGACTACACCATCGAAAATTTCCCGCCGCTCTCACAGGCGTGGACGTGGAAAATTCCCGAACGATATGTCATCCACGAAGCTTATCTTGAAACAGAAGATGGTGAAAAGATCGTGGATTTCAAAGACAATCCCTTGCACATTATTTCGTATTCCCTGCCCGTAGACAAAACCCTCACATGGGATGAACTTGCGCCGCATCTGCGCTTCAGCGAGAAACGCCCGAACGCCATTCCGTGGGAATTTAAATATTACGAGCGCGATTGGGGATTCTGTCTGCCGAAGAATCAGTACGATCAACTGTCCCGTGAGAAAAAATATCGTGCGCTGATCCGCTCCGAGTTCATCACCGAGGCGTCGAACGGACTGAGAGTCGGCGTTGGAGTGATTCATCCACAAGGCGGGGAAGTCCCTGAAATGGGGGAGTTCATCGTCCAATCGCATACCTGTCATCCCGCTCAGGCGAATGATGATGGGTCGGGTGTTGTTTGTGAGATCGAACTGGCGCGGCGGTTGGCGGAAGAACCATTGCCCGCGGGTTCCATGAGCATCCGCTTCTGGTTCGGGCCTGAAACCATTGGAACGGTCGTCTATCTTGCCAACCATGAAAACTTGATCCCCAACTTGCGCGGCGGCATGTTCCTGGATTCCACAGGGAATCAAAACTCGATTGCATTGCAGCGAACACGACAGGATCATCATCTGCTGGATCGCATTGCCCGCTACGTCCTTTCAAAGCGCGGAGGGGAATTCCGTGAAGGCGAGTTTGCACAGGTTGCACCCAACGACGAGCGCATCATCAACGGGCCTGGTGTGGATGTTCCCTGTATTTCGCTGAGCCGTTTTCCATTCCCTGAATATCACACCAGCGATGACAACCTTGACATTGTTCATGAAGAGTTGCTTGTCGAGGCAGTAGATGTGGTCGAGGAGATCATTCGCATTTATGCCAGCAATTACATCCCCAAGCGCACCTTCCGCGGACCGGTCTTTCTAAGCGGCCACGGCCTCTGGGTGGACTGGCGCGAAAACTGGGCGCTCAACCGTGCCATCGAAAAGATCATGATGATGTTCGAGGGCGAACACAGTATTTTCGATATTGCTGAACGGGTTAATCTGGATTATTGGGTTGTGCGCGACTGCGTGGAAAAATTTCGCGCGAAGGGATTTGTCAGGGCGCTGCCTGTTCCTTCACATCATGTACAATAGAAACCATGCACGAATTATCTGTCACCGAATCCCTTTTAAAAATTGCCCTTCAACACGCCGAAAAAGCGAACGCGAAGCGCGTCACCGACCTGCACATCGTAATGGGCGACCTTGCCACCATGGTGGATGACTCCATCCAGTTCTATTGGGACATTATCGCCAAAAAGACCATTGCCGAAGGCGCAAGGTTGCACTTTCGCCGCGTCCCTGCCGAGCTGCAATGTATGACCTGCTTCGAGAAATACTCTCCCAAGCGCGATGAATTGATCTGTCCTCAATGCGGCGGAGTCGGCGCAAAGATCATCGCAGGGGAAGAGTTCGCCCTGGAATCAATCGATGTGGATTAATACAAGTACGAATTACGCATCACGTAATTCTCAAGGAGTTTCTCATGCCTCAAAATATCCCAATTGTCGAAAATATTCTCAACGCCAACGACCGTCTGGCGGAGGAAAATTTTACCCGTATTGAAAGCGCGGGTGTTTTTTCCATCAATTTAATGGCGTCGCCTGGCGCAGGGAAAACTTCCCTTATTGAACAAACCCTGCCGCTTCTTAAAGATAAACTTCGTGTGGCAGTGATTGACGGCGATATCGCCACTTCAATTGATGCTGACCGTGCCGCAAAGGCAGGCGCGCAAGCCGCCATTCAAATCAACACCGGTGGCGATTGTCATCTTGATGCGGTCATGCTGCGCGGCGCGCTCGAAAAACTTGAAATGGATCAATTCGATCTGCTCATCGTTGAAAACGTGGGCAACCTGGTTTGCCCCGCCAGCTTCAAGCTTGGCACGCATAAATCCATTCTGATTGCTTCTGTGCCGGAAGGGGATGACAAACCCTATAAATATCCCGGCATGTATCGCGGCGTGGATGCGCTTGTCATCAACAAAATCGATCTTTTGCCCTATGTCCCTTTCCGGATGGATTATTTTGAACGCGGCGTGCAGGTGCTAAATCCCAACGTCAAAACCTTCCCGCTTTCCTGCCGCACCGGTGAGGGGCTGGATGTCTGGGTTGAATGGCTTATCCAATCTGTAATGCGTAATCCGTAATTTACGAACTACCCATGCCAATACAAGGCGCGCGAATTCACATCACCGGCATCGTTCAAGGGGTTGGCTTCCGTCCGTTCGTGTATAACCTTGCCATGAGTCTTGCTCTCAAAGGCTGGGTTAAAAATACATCCGCCGGTGTCGAGATCGAAGTGGATGGGGAAAAAGACATCCTCGACTCTTTCCTGCAAAAATTAAGAGACGATGCTCCGGCCCTTTCCCGCATAGACGGATTCACCGCCTCTTTCCGCCCTGCCAATGGATTCACTTCCTTCGACATTATCCACTCTGAATCGATTCCCTCCGCCTTCCAGCCCATCTCACCTGACGTTTCCATCTGCGAAGATTGCCTGCGCGAACTCTTCGACCCAGCAGACAGACGTTATCTCTACCCCTTCATCAACTGCACCAACTGCGGACCGCGCTTTACCATCATCAAAGATATCCCATATGACAGACCTTTCACTACAATGTCAGGCTTTCCCCTATGCCCCGATTGCGAACGCGAATACAAAGACCCAACGAATCGCAGATTCCACGCCCAGCCTGTCGCCTGTCCAATTTGTGGACCCCAGGTGTGGCTTGAATCACGCAACACGCAACACGCAATACGCAACACGCAATACGCAACACACAATGACGCCATTCTCGAAACCCGCCGAATGCTGGCGGATGGGAGTATCCTCGCCATCAAAGGCCTCGGCGGCTTTCATCTCGCCTGCGACGCAACAAATTCAACTGCCGTAACCGAACTCCGCGCCCGCAAACTGCGCGTGGACAAGCCCTTCGCGTTGATGATGCCCGACCTTGAAACCGTCGAACGGCATTGCTTCGTCAGCGACGCGGAGCGCGAATTGCTGCAATCCACCGCACGCCCCATCGTTTTACTAAAGCGCAGACCCGAATCCAACATTGCCAAAGAAGTCGCCCCAAACCAGGATTGGGTCGGCATAATGCTCCCATACACCCCGCTTCATTATCTGCTGTTCACTGATCACTCTTCACTGATCACTGCCCTCGTCATGACCAGCGGCAACCTCTCCGAAGAACCCATCGCCACCGACAACGACGAAGCCCGAAAAAGACTCTCCAATCTTGCCGACGCCTTCCTCATGCACAACCGCGACATTCACATCCGCTGTGATGACTCAGTGGTTAGAGTATTCAGTGATCAGTCATCAGAAGTCAGTGATTCAACAAGGAAATCGAGCACTGATCACTGGTCACTGACAACTTTGCCTTTGCGTCGTTCCCGCGGCTACTCTCCCTTCCCTGTGAAATTACCTTTTGACGTTCCACAAATCCTTGCGGCTGGCTCGGAGTTGAAAAACACGTTTTGCATCACCAATAAAAATTATGCCTTTCTCAGCCATCACATCGGGGACATGGAAAATTACGAAACTTTAAAATCCTTTGAGCAGGGCGTGGAACATTTTGAGAAGTTATTCCGCGTGAAGCCCGAAGCCATCGCCTGTGACATGCACCCAAATTATCTTGCAACGCGCTACGCTCTCGAACGAGCCGAACGTGAAAATCTGCCCATCTTCAATATTCAACATCATCACGCGCACGTCGCCGCCTGCATGGCCGAGCATGGATTGGACGGCACGCGCCCCGTCATTGGCATTTCTTTCGATGGCACAGGCTACGGCGAGGACGGCGCGATTTGGGGTGGAGAGATTTTGGTTGCGGATTACAAATCCTATCAACGCGCGGCGCATCTGGAATATTTCCCTTTGCCCGGTGGTGATGCCGCCATCAAAAGACCAGCTCGCACAGCCCTGGCTTTGTTATGGTCTCTGGGCTTGGAGTGGGATGAGCGTCTCGCGCCTGTGCTTGAATTTTGCGCCGAGGATCAGGTCACGTTGCAGATGCAATTGGAGAAAAAAATAAATACGCCGATGACTTCATCCATTGGCAGGTTGTTCGATGCGGCGGCAGCGTTGGCGGGCGGGCGGCAAAAGGTCAACTACGAGGGGCAGGCGGCAATAGAGTTCGAGGCGTTGGTGGATGATGCTGAAGAGGAGAGTTATTCATTCGGACTGAATCAGGGTCAGGTCCAGGTAAGAGGCGTTGTGGAAGCGTTGCTAAAAGATTCAGCAGCGGGAGTCCACATTTCAAAAATTTCAGCAAGATTTCACAACGGCCTTGCGAACGCCCTGCGCGTAGTCATAATGGGAATTAGACGCGATTCTGGAATTAACGAGGTGATTTTGTCTGGAGGAGTGTGGCAGAATATCACCCTATTACGACGAACTTTGGCACTATTAGATGGGGAGGGATTCAAAGTATACATACATAGGGAAGTGCCGACAAATGACGGCGGACTTTCATTGGGGCAGGCCGTGATTGCGGCGATACGAATGCGAGGTTGAAATGTGTTTGGGTGTGCCAGGAAAAATTGTCGAAACGTATGAGAAGGGCGGCTTGCAAATGGCAAAGGTGGACTTTGGTGGAATTTTTCGAGAGGCTTGTTTGAGTTATGTGCCCGAAGCAAGCGTTGGAGATTATTGCATCATCCACGTCGGTTTTGCCATCAGCTTGTTGAGTGAAAAGGAAGCTCTGGAGACGCTTGATCTGTTGAAGCAGATCGGCGGTATGGAAGAAGAATTGGGGATGTAGCGCGATATTCATATCGCCTTCACGTTACATAATATGAAATACGTTACCGAATATCGTGATGCCGAATTAGTGAAAGGTGTGATCGAAGAGATTCGCCGCACCATCACACGCCCGTGGACATTAATGGAAATCTGCGGCGGTCAGACTCATGCCATCGTCCGACATGGCATTGACCAACTGCTCCCGCCTCGAATCGAACTGGTGCATGGTCCCTGTTGCCCGGTCTGTGTGACTCCGCTGGAGCTAATTGACAAGGCCCTGGCGATTGCGTCTCAGCCCGATGTGATTTTCTGCTCGTACGGAGACATGCTGCGCGTGCCAGGCTCCAGCCAGGATTTATTCTCGGTGAAAGCGCAGGGCGGGGACGTGCGCGTGGTCTATTCGCCGTTGGATGCGGTTGCGCTCGCCCAACAAAACCCTGAAAAGCAAGTGGTCTTTTTTGCCATCGGTTTCGAGACAACCGCTCCGCCGAATGTGATGAGTGTTTTGCAGGCGCAGCATCTTGGTTTGAAAAATTTCTCCATCCTGGTTTCGCATGTGCGCGTGCCGCCTGCCATAAAAGCCATTTTGAGTTCGCCGCATAACCGCGTGCAGGGATTTTTACTGGCGGGGCACGTCAACGCTGTGATGGGATATTGGGAGTATCCGCCACTGGTGGATGAATTCAAAATCCCCATGGCGGTGACAGGTTTTGAGCCGTTGGATATTGTGCAGGGAATTTTGGCAGCCGTTGAATTATTGGAGGCGGGCAAAGTTGAAATTGCCAATGCCTATCAAAGGGCCGTGACATTGCAAGGGTTGAAGTCAGCCCAGGCCGCCATCAATAAAGTGTTCATGGAATGTGACCGCAAATGGCGCGGCATTGGCATGATCCCCATGAGCGGCTGGTGCTTACGTCCAGAGTTCGATTTTTTTAACGCTGAAAAACGTTTCAATGTGGAAGCAATGCACGCAGACGAATCCCCGTTGTGCATCGCAGGCTCCATTTTGCAGGGATTGAAAAAGCCGCACGATTGTTCCGCCTTTGGAAGGCAATGCACGCCGGAGAGTCCGCTGGGCGCGACGATGGTTTCTTCCGAGGGCGCGTGCGCGGCGTACTATAAGTATGGGAGATGAATGAATGGTGAAAGAGGAAAGATAAAAGAAGAATATTGCGCTTTCTTTCCTCTTTCTTCTTTTCTCTAAATCGAGGTCTTATGTCTGATCAATCCGTAACTATCGAAGGCGCGACATGCGCTCCACCTCTTCCGCATAACGAGCAGATCGTAATGGGGCACGGCGCGGGTGGGCGGATGAGCCATCAATTAATTCAAAAGGCTTTTTTGCCTGCCTTCGATAATCCCGCACTGCGGGCGGGCGATGATGCGGCCAGCTTGGAATCAAACCTGCATCACGCGCAGCGTCTCGCCATTAGCACGGACGCGCACGTTGTCACCCCGCTATTTTTCCCCGGTGGCGATATTGGCAGGCTGGCCGTCTGCGGCACGGTCAATGACGTGGCGATGCTTGGTGCAAAGCCATTGTATTTAACGGCTGGATTTATTCTCGAAGAAGGTTTGCCGATGGAAACCCTTCAACGCGTGATTGCGTCCATGAAATCTGCGGCGGAGGAAGCGGGTGTGCAGATCGTGGCGGGCGATACCAAGGTAGTGCAAAAAGGAAAGGCCGATGGGCTGTACATCACCACGGCGGGTGTGGGTGTTGTTCGTGCGGGTGCAAAAATTGGCGGCGCTCAGGCGAAGGCGGACGATGTGGTCATTCTCTCAGGCTCACTTGGCGATCACGGCATTGCCGTTCTCGGTGCGCGCGGCGAGCTTGGGTTTCAATCCGCAATTCAAAGCGACGTGGCGCCGCTCAATCATCTGATCGAAGCGATGCTGGACGCCAGCAACAATATTCACGTCCTGCGCGACCCCACACGCGGTGGATTGGCGACCACGCTCAACGAAATTGCGACTCAGTCCAACGTTGGGATTTTGCTCGACGAAACGGCGCTTCCCATCCGACCTGAAGTTGGCGCGGCTTGCGAAATGCTTGGATTCGACCCCCTCTACATTGCCAACGAAGGCAAGCTGGTCGCCATGGTCGCGCGCGAGGATGCAGAGTCTGTACTAAAAGCAATGCAAGCGACCCGCTACGGCGAAGACGCTTGCATTGTCGGTGAAGTGACAGATGCCCCCCGCGGACGGGTCCTGCTCAAGACCGCCCTCGGCAGCACCCGCGTAGTGGATATGCTCTCCGGGGAAATGCTCCCCAGGATTTGTTAACAACTTACCTTACACACAGACGAAGCCCTCGCCGAAAAATTAACGCAAAGCCGCAAAGCGAATCAAAACTTCGCGCCTTTGTGACTTGGCGTTAAAACCCCTGTCCAAAAGCAGCTTGAGGAAAAAAGGAGCAATTTGGAATAATCAAACAGCTAAAAGCCAACTGTTAAAAACTCTCAACCGCCTTGCTGACATCATCATACGTTTCAATATACGTTTCAAAACCGCTAAGCTCGAACGCATCCTTGATCTGGGGGGAAAGATTTGCCACTTTGATGTATGGGGATTTGTACGAACCTGCATTCATTTTCTTGCGAAGCTCATCGTCGTTGACATCCTTGTGGATGGAGCGCAGTTTGTTGAACAGGTTGTGCAACGCGCGCAGTCCCGCGCTGCTGATGTAAGGGACGTCCTTCAAGTTGACGAGCATATAACGCGCACCGTTTTCGATCAACTTCTCTGCGGCGGATTGGAAGTTCAAGTAGGTGGCAGAGTCAATATCTCCGCTGACATGAACGATGGTGACGGGGACACGCCCCTGTTCTGTGGTGACTTTAATATCCATGATTCTCAATATATTCCTTGTTTTGTTGGTTTAGAGACGGATTCGTAGGGACACAACGACTCGATTCATAATTTGGGCTATCAGCTGTGTCCCTGCGTTTCAGACACTTTCTTAAGCGTTCGGAGGTTCGTGCTGGTTTTGTCTGTGAGATTGGTTCACAATAAAAATCCCTGCCAGCGCAATCCCACCGCCGATCCATTGAAGGGTGGTGGGGATTTCTCCAAGCAGGGGAATTGCCAGAGCAGCGGTCAGAATCGGTTGACCGATGAGAGTGGGCGCGACGATGGAGGCGGGTAAATGTCCCAGCGCATAAGTGATGGCGAGATACCCGATCATTTGCGAGACGATGGCGGTTGCAAAAAAGATCGCCCATGTTTGTGCTGAAAAACCTGTGAAGGAATTGCCAAGCACGAGGTTCATAATTAACATCCCAATCGTTGCGCTGACTCCCACCAACCATGTATATCGGAATGGGTCAATATGAACGCGTCCGCGCTGGGTGATGAGCTGGTAGGATGCGTAAAAGATGGCCGCAGTGCTTGCCATCAGGTCTCCCAGGCCGAGGGTGGGGTGCAGGAGAAAGTCACTGCCCATCACCAGCGCCGCGCCTGTCAATGCAAGGATTAACCCGGCCCAAAATATACCCTTCAATTTTTCGTGAAAGATCAATAGAGCCGCCAATGCGACCCACAAGGGCGCAGTGTTGCCAAGCAATGTGGCGTTTGCAGCGGTTGTAAATTTCAAGGATGAATTCCAAAACGCAAAATCAAACGCGGTGAACAACCCCGCGGCCAATGGGAAATATAAAAATTTTTGGTCGATGCGCGGCAAATGTTTTTGCTGTCTGAAAAAGAAGGGCGTCAGCAAAAGTGTGGAAATGAGCAGGCGGTAAAACCCAGTCATTGGACCGGGTGCATCCGCCCAGCGCACGAACATGGCGGAGAGACTCAACGCGATGATACCCACCGCAAGGGCGATGTAAGGAAGGAGTCTGTTTTGGGTCATGCGGGAATTCTACTCGACTTGATGCAGGATTGCCGTCAGATGCGGGTGATGGAGATTCTTTCAAGGGCGGGCAAAAGCTCATTGAGTTTGCGCAGGCTAAAGTCTGGTTGGATGCGGCGCATGTCTTCATCCTTGAATTGCGCACGGCGCGTGAGCCAGATCGTTTGCATTCCCAAACTTTTTGCGCCGAA
>JACPVB010000062.1 GCA_016191985.1 Chloroflexota bacterium
ATGATGGTTTACATGGGCGCAGGCATGATGGTCAATGGCCCAGGCACAAGCGCAGGTATTTTTGACCTGCTCGTCAACGGCAACGGCTGGACGATGCTCACCGCCATCAACCTGATGTTGTTCGCGCTGCTTCATAATCCATGCGCCACGACGATCATGACCATTTACAAGGAAACCAAATCGTGGAAGTGGGCCACCGTCAGCGTGGTGATTACCTTGGGTCTGGCGTTTTTGGTCACGTTCCTAACCGCAAGCATTGCAAGGTTATTCGGTTGGGTGTAGCAATACAAGTGACAGTCACCTCGCAGGTGACTGTCACTTCTCATTCTTATCATTAGAGGTGAACATGAATAAAAAACTATCAAGAAGAGATTTTCTAAAACTTGGCGGAGCGGGGATTATCACCGCCGCGGGCACTGCCGCCGCCATGACCAATGTGGGGCACGGTCATTCAACACATCTCCTTCAAACGCCCACCCCCATGGGTCACGGAGATGGCCTGCCAGGCGCGGGTGATGTAGACCACGAAAAGAACGGCTTCGACCCCGGAAAGACTCTCTACGAATTCGATTACGGCAAAAAGTCAATTCTCCCCAACGGACAAACGTTACGAGAGTATGAAATTGTAACTCTCAATAAAAATATCGAAGTTGTCCCCGGTATCGAATTCCCCGCATGGACGTACAACGGGCGCATCCCCGGCCCTACGATCCGCGCCACCGAAGGCGACCGCATTCGCATCCACTTCAAGAACGGAAGCAGCCATCCGCACTCCATGCACTTCCACGGCTTTCACCCCGGCGAGATGGACGGCGTCCCCGGCACAGGCCCAGGCGGGATGGTGAACCCCGGCGAAGAATTCATCTACGAGTTCGATGCCGAACCATTTGGTTTGCATCTTTACCACTGCCACGTCTTCCCGCTTGCGCGTCACATCGCCAAGGGACTCTATGGCACATTCATCGTTGACCCGAAAGAGGGACGTCCGCCTGTTGACAGGGAAATGGTGATGGTCATGCACGGCATCGATGTGGACTTCGATGATGGCAATGATTTTTACGCCGTCAACGGAATTCCCTTTTACTATCAAAACCATCCCATCCAGATCAAAGTCGGCGAAAAGATTCGCGTTTATCTCGTCAACATCCTCGAGTTCGATTTTGTCAACTCCTTCCATTTGCACGCCAATTTTTTCCACTACTACCCCACCGGCACAAGCCTCACGCCTTCGGAATTCACCGACACCATCATTCAAGGCCAGGCCCAGCGCGGCATTCTGGAATTCACTTACAAATATCCGGGCATGTACATGTTCCATGCGCACGTGACCGAATTTGCCGAGCTTGGTTGGAACGGCATGTTTGAAGTCACTGCATAAGCGAAGGAAATATATAAGATGACTGACCAAACCTCCCTTACGACAGAGAAGCGCTTCACTTTTCGGACCTTCGTCCTGCTTCTGATCCCAATCATTCTCCTCGCTGGAGTGATTTTCCTCTTCCTCAACACCGGCGGCGGACTCGATCTTCAGTCTCCTGCCCCCATCGAAAACCTGACCATTGATCGTTATTACCTCAAGCGCGACCACATTGAATTACAAGTTCAAAACACTGGACCCGAAGCGTTGACCATCGCCTCGGTCATCATCAATGACGCGGTCATGCCCTTCGAGGTCACGCCTGATGCGACCATTCCGCGCCTCGGTAGAGCGACCATTTCAGTAAGTTATTCATGGTCGGAGGGCGAAGCCTACGGCGTGCGAGTCTTCACCAACAATGCAGTCCCTTTTGATGTGGATATCCCTGTTGCATTTGAAACGCCCGCTCCAGAAACAAAAACGTTTTTGAGCTTCACATTGATTGGTTTATACGTTGGCGTGATTCCCATCTTCCTCGGAATCTTCTGGCTCCCCGCCCTTCGTACTCTCGGCAAAAAGTGGATGACCTTCCTGATGGCACTGACCACTGGCCTGCTCATCTATCTTGGATTAGATACTTTGAATGAAGCCCTCGAACAAGCGGCAATTCTCCCCGCCACCTATCAGGGAATCGGACTCATCGGCATCGGCGCAGTCGCCACTTATATGTTATTGGAATTGGTGGATAATCCAAAATCCGCTGACCGAAGCGAATCCTCGCAACGCCTCTCGATTGCCTGGAGAATCGCCATCGGCATCGGCATCCACAACCTGGGTGAAGGGCTTGCCATTGGAGCGGCGTACAATGTCGGCGAAATCGCACTTGGAACATTCCTCGTCGTTGGCTTCATCATCCAAAACATCACCGAAGGACTCGGTATCATCGCACCCATCCTGCGCGACCGCCCAACGATTAAACAACTCGCCCTACTTGGGTTGATTGGCGGCGTACCCGCCATCGTCGGTGCATGGATCGGCGGATACACCCCGTCGCCGTTTCTCGCTGTTCTCTTCCTCGCCATCGGAACGGGAGCCATTTTCCAGGTGGCTGTCGAAATTGCCAAACTCATTCAAAAAGATTCGGCAAAGCAGCCCATGCCCGCCTATATTTTCAGCGGCGTTCTGGCAGGGATGCTGATGCTGTGGGTTACAGGGATTTTTATCAAGTAAACCCAAAAGATTCGCCACAGAGAGCAGAGAGGCCACGGAGATTCTTTTTATTCTCTCTGTGCTCTCCGTGATCTGATATGAAAAAAGACGTTTCGTAGGTCATGCTTGCAGCATGACGCCCTCACGCGGAGAACCGCCACGTTACAAACGTGACCTACGTTTTCATCTTTCGGGGTGAAACCCTTTCATGAATACTCTGTGGTGTATGCTCTGTTTACTAAACAGAAACCTGTCAATGTGGCGTTTGACAGGTTTTATTTTTCAAAGTAATATATGAATACTTGCTCATATATTCAATCATGAAACTCACCGAACTCAAAGCCATCAAACTTGCTGAACTCTTCAGCGCCCTCAGCGATGCCAACCGCGTACGCATCATCTCCCAGCTAATCGAAGGAGAAATGAGCGTCCGCGCCCTTGCCGATGGACTCGGCATGACCGAATCCGCCGTCTCGCATCAACTGCGCGGACTGCGTCAAATGCACCTCGTCCGCGCGCGCAAATCGGGCAGGCAGGTCTTCTACTCTCTCGACGACGATCACGTTTCACGCCTGTTCACGCTGGGGCTGGATCACGTCCAACACGGATAACCATGAAAATCCTTCTCCTCCTTTATTTTGCCTTGTTCTTTGGGCTGGCGATTCTCCTGCCCACCTACCGCGTTTGGAAAGCGACGGGCGTGAGCCCGTATAAACTCGGCTCGACCGAATCAGCACACGACTATATCGGCTTCCTATTTCGGCTGACCGTGCTGGCGACAGCATTTGTCGTGATGGTTCACACCTTCCTACCAGCAGTTTATGAATATCTTTTTCCCATCGCGTACCTCGCCCATCCTACACTCGCAATGATTGGTGCTGCTTTGCTTGCCATCGTATTCGTTTGGGTGCTTGTTGCCCAAGTCCACATGCAAAAATCATGGCGTATTGGCATTGACGAGGATGTCAAAACCGAACTCGTTCAAACGGGTTTGTTCAAATTTTCGCGCAATCCCATCTTTCTTGGAATGCGCATCATGCTGTTTGGATTTTTCCTCGTTTTGCCCAGCGCCGCTTCTCTTGCCATCCTCGTCGCGGGCGATTTACTCATTCAAATTCAAGTCCGCCTCGAAGAGGAATTCCTGGCCCGCACCCACAGTCAAACCTACCTCAACTACAAAAAGCGAGTACGGCGCTGGCTCTAATATGCACACTCATTCACATACCCATTCTCACTTTGGCGACCTCGCCGCGCAAACCACAAAACGGCTCGCCCTTTCACTATCCCTCACAGCGATTTTCGTTGTCATCGAAGTCATTGCAGGCATCTTCAGTAACAGCCTCGCCTTGCTCACCGACGCCGCGCACAATTTCACCGACGTTATCGCGCTCGGCTTGAGTTGGTATGCGCTCCGCATCGCCGCCAAACCTGCCAACGCTGGCAAAACCTTCGGCTATCACCGCGTAGGGATTTTGGTTGCGCTGATCAATTCCACCACCTTGATTTTGATTGCGCTTGGAATTTTCTACGAAGCCTGGCATCGCTTCCTCTCCCCGCCCGAAGTTGATTCAGTTATTCTGATCGGAGTCGGCGCCCTGGCATTCTTCATCAACGCAGGCACGGCCTGGCTCGTTCACAAAGGTAGCGAGAATGACCTTAACCTGCGCAGCGCCTTCCTGCACCTGATGGGAGATGTCATGTCCACACTGGGTGCGATCATTGCGGGTGTTGTCATTTACTTCACACAATGGAACTGGCTCGACCCATTCGTCAGTGTATTGATCGGCTTGTTCATCGTATGGAACGCATGGGGTATATTGCGGCAATCCATTCACATCCTTCTGGAAAGCACCCCGGAAAATATCGACATGCAGGAAATGGTGGAAAAAATCAACACAGTTGACGGGGTACTCGGAGTCCACGATTTGCACGTGTGGAGTATCAACGAGAATTTACGAATGCTCTCCGCCCACGTCGTCACAGACAATATCTCTATCAATGACGGCCTGGCGATTCAGCAGAATATCAACGAATTGCTCGCACACGGATTTAATATCCAACACGCCACCTTGCAAATGGAATGCGAGGGCTGCCGCTACGGCATGTTATATTGCGATTTTCAAGCAACAAAGCATCAGCATACTGAAGGATAAAAAATACCCGCCTTGAAAAATTCATTTTCGAGGCGGGTATTTTTTTTCTTCATGAAGTCTTTATTCAAGCGGCTTGCTAAAAAATTCCAGCAATATTTCGGTGTATTCCGATGGACGGTTTAAATAAGGGAAATGACCAACGTTCGAAAACGTCTGCACCTCGGCGGATGGATAGACGACTTTCAATTGTTCGCGCAGGGTCAACTCAACCAGCGGGTCATTATCCGCTTCGATAATCAAAACGGGGATATTAAGAGCACTCAGGTTCGGCGGCTCAAACTTTTCAACCACGCAATGAAACCGTCTCACCACCTGCGCCTTGCTCATGCGTCCATAACTGATTTCGTTTAAGAAGGCGAGAGTCAATTCGTCATTGCCCGAGGCGGGGTATACACTGCTTGCAAAACTCCCGCGCAAAACATCGATCACCAGCCACTCGGGCAGGAACGGCAACGCTGCTCCGATGGACTTATTCTTTTCGGCGATCAAATCATTCGGGGGAAACGTGTTCGAGAAAACAGCATGCAGGATTCGGTCCGAATGATGCGCCACCAAATATTGGGCAAAGTATCCGCCCAGCGACGTCCCCACCACGTTGAATGAATCCACACCTTCCGCATCCAAAATGGACGTGACTCCTGCCTCCATCTCAGCCAGCGTATCCACCGCGGGATATGTTACCGCGATCACACGATAATTTTCTTGAAGCGCATCCAATTGGTGCCACCAAATATCATATGCACCCGTCATCCCATGCAGAAAGAGAATTGTCTCGTTGCCCTCACCCATTGAAACATATTCCCAAATAACACCTTTCACTTCAATTGTTTTTGGAGTATGAGCAGCACGAAACGCCGACAATGACTCCGCCTCGACCGCATCCGCTTTTGCATACACCTCGGCAAAAGGGATATTCGGCACAGGATATAAATACACCCCCGCAATCAATACCACCAGGAACAACAACACAAACCATTTTATTTTTGCACGCATATCATCCTCCGGCTGCCAATTATACACAGGCGATTTATTCGCCTGCATCTTGACTCCTTTTGTAAACTGGTTTACAATACAAACCAGTTTACAAAAGGAGAATCAATGAATGTACAAATTGAAACTGCTGTAAAACGCGCGCGCGGATATTGGTTCGTGGACGGGTTCATCGAAATCGCCGCAGGCGTACTGTTTATCGTCCTGGCAGTTTTTACTCTAAGCAGCGGCATGTACACATCGCAGATGACCTTCTCTTCCTGGTTCGTATCCGTCACCGGTAAGATCGCCATCTTAAAGCTGGTCAGCTTCCTGATTGTCTTTTTACTCCTTTGGTGGTTGAAGGACCGTTTCACCTACCCACGCACAGGGCGTGTTAGAGGCAAGATCACAGGGATGCAGATATTGGTCCTCATCAAGAATTTGATCCTCTTTCTGCTTTTGCCGATTGCCGGATTGTTGATCGCATCCCTGCTTGCTACATCGACCGGAAGTGTTTTGTCTTCGATGCCGGTCTGGTTCCCTGCAGGATTGGGTCTTCTTTGGGGCATCCTGCTCATGCTGGCAGGCGAATGGATGGGCTTGCGCCGCTTTCGCTGGTTGGCAGTCCTGATTTTTCTGGGCGGAGTCGGCACTGGCATCTGGCAGTTGGCGATGGGCCTCCCAGGCATCCCGGCAAATATTCAGCCGAACGTTTTACAGTCGCCCGTGCTGGAAAGTATCAAGCGTGCATTGACCAGTCTCATCACTATTCTTCTAATCGCTGGCGTTCTCTTGATCTTCTCCGGCGCATGGACATTTATGCGCTATCGAAAAGAAAACCCAGAGCCGTACGTGGAGGATGTATGAGTTCCATTCAAGGCATTGCCGGGCTGGATCGAGTCATTCACGAACCGGCCCGTCTGACAATCGTGGCGTTGCTCTCTTCAGTGGCTTCTGCCGACTTCCTGTTCCTCCTCAAGGAAAGCGGTTTGACCAAAGGAAACTTATCGGTGCATTTATCACGGCTGGAAGAGGCCGGGTATGTAAAAGTGGAAAAAACATTCCGTGGAAAAATTCCGCACACAGAATACCAACTCACACCAAAAGGCAGATCGGCTTTCGATCAGTATCGAAAGAGTTTGGGTTCGATCTTCAACAAATGAAAGAATAAAATGACTTACGCAATCGAAACAAACAATCTCTCAAAATTTTATGGCGATGTACGTGCTTTGCACAATGTTAACTTGCGCGTGAAGCGCGGCGAGATTTATGGTTTTCTTGGGCTTAACGGCGCGGGCAAAACCACCGCCATCCGCGCGTTGTTGGGGATGATCCGCCCGAGCGAAGGGAATGTCAAAGTGCTGAATCAGGTTATCGGTCCGCACGGAAGCGGGCCTTGGGCGCAGGTGGGGCATCTCGTGGAGAGTCCAGCCGCTTATCCTGATTTGTCTCTTCGTGAAAATCTTGAAATTTCACGGCGGCTGCATGGAATCAAAAATCCAAAAGTCGTGGATGATGTCATGGATAAACTTTCCATCGCCTCCTACGCGGACCGTAAAGCTGGCACGCTTTCGAGCGGCAATTTCCAACGCCTTGGGCTGGCGCGCGCTTTGCTGCACAAGCCTGAGGTATTGATTTTGGATGAACCTACCAACGCGCTTGACCCTGCGGGCATTGTCGAAATCCGTGAGTTATTGATCTCGCTGGCACGCGAAAATGGGACAACGATTTTTATGTCCAGCCACATCCTCAGCGAAGTGGATTTACTTGCCGACAGAATTGGGATCATCCACAAAGGTGAGTTGATCGAGGAGCTGGATGCGGCACGGTTGGAGGAACTTCGCGCAAGACAATTGGTAATTTGCACGCGCGATCTTGAAAAAGCAAACAAAGCGCTATCTGATTTTGAAGTGATATCTTTGGACGGGCGAATCGCAATCAAAGACTCGCGCGCCGTGGAAGCGCCAGAAACCATTGCAACGATTTTGGTAAACGCAGGCATACCGCCCACCCACCTCGCCATCGAACAGGAAAATTTGGAAGAACATTTTTTGAGGTTGACAAAATAATCTGGAGGCCGCCAGCTTGCTGGCAGTGTTCAGGCAGCAAGCTGGCGGCCTCCATAAGGAGAACAATATGAAAAATTTTGCATCCGCATTATGGGTAGAGACCTTGAAAATGCGCCGCTCGAAAGTCCCGCTCTTCACTGCCATCGGCTTTTCGATGGCTCCGCTCGCGGGCGGGCTTTTCATGGTCATTTTGAAAAACCCCGAAGCCGCACGCGCAATGGGATTGATCAGCACAAAAGCGCAACTCCTGGTAGGTGTGGCGGATTGGAACGCGTATTTCAATTTTCTGGCGCAAGCAGTCGCAGCGGGCGGGATGGTTCTCTTTTCCATCATCACAACCTGGGTTTTCGGGCGCGAATTTTCCGACCGCACCGTCAAGGAATTATTGGCGTTGCCGACTTCGCGTGAAATCATTGTCGCCGCTAAATTCATTGTCCTTTCTGTTTGGTCTATTTTGATTTCGGCGCTTATTTTTGCCGTCGGTATCGCGGTTGGAACTCTCGTTGTGCTCCCCGGCTGGTCAGGAGAATTGCTTGGTGTTTCGTTTGTCAATATTATGGGGATCGTCTTGCTCACCCTGCCATTGATGTCTTTTGTGGCGTTGTTAGCCAGCATGGGGCGCGGCTATTTGCCGCCGTTCGGCTGGATCATCTTGATACTCTTTCTGGCAAACCTGTCAGTTATTTTGGGTTGGGGAGATTGGTTCCCGTGGGCCATCCCCGGCTTGTTTGGCGGCGTGGCGGGTCCGCGTGCGGAGTTACTTGGGCTACATAGTTACATCATCATTTTTGCCGCAAGCATTATCGGTTTCGCCGCTACTTATTACTGGTGGCGCAATGCAGACCAGGCAAGGTAGTCCTTGTACATCATCCTTTGGAAATATCAGGTTAAGACAGATTGCATTGCTCAGTTTGAAGAACTTTACAACTCAAACGGTGCATGGGCGATGCTGTTCAAAAAGCACAGCGGCTATCTTGGAACGGAACTCTTTCACGAGAACGGCGCGCCCGACCGTTATCTCACCATTGACCGATGGATTTCGCAACAGGCATACGAAGAATTCAAAAGAGATTGGAAATCTGAATACGAATCTCTCGACGCGGAATGTGAAGGATTAACTTTGCGAGAAACTTTGCTGGGCAAATACGAGGAAAGAGCAAACGGGATGCGGTAAACTTGCACGCATGTCCACACTTGCCGAAGTTGCCGCACTCTTCCTCAAAATCGGATTCACAGCCTTCGGCGGCCCTGCCGCACACATCGGCATCATGCACGATGAAGTTGTCGTCCGCCGCAAATGGCTAACTGACGAAGAATTTCTAGACCTGCTCGGCGCAACCAATTTAATCCCAGGCCCCAACTCCACTGAAATGACAATCCACATCGGCTACCGAAGAGCGGGCTGGCTTGGCCTGCTTGCAGGTGGCTTTTGTTTTGTCACACCAGCAACACTCATCGTACTGGGCTTGTCATGGTTATATGTCCAATATGGAAACACGCCGCAGCTTGAATGGCTAATGTATGGAATCAAACCCGTTGTCATCGCCATCATCGCACAAGCCTTGTGGACGTTGGGAAACAAAGCCTTCAAAAACAAACTTGCCATTCTCATTGGCATCATTGTTTTCTCGCTTTACTTTTTCAGGTTGAATGAAATCGTTCTGCTTTTTGCGGGCGGGCTGGTCTTCCTGCTCGTTACAAATTATCAACGGCTCAACAAAATCAATCCTGCCGTGTTCATTCCCTTTGGCGGCATTTCCCTCGCGCAGTTTGTTCCATTCAGTTTCTCAACCTTGTTTCTGACCTTTCTCAAAATCGGCTCCGTCCTCTACGGCAGCGGCTATGTCCTGCTCGCCTTCCTTCGCAACGACTTCGTCCTGCGCCTCGGCTGGCTCACCGACCAGCAACTGATCGACGCCATCGCCATCGGGCAAGTCACGCCCGGTCCGCTTTTCACCGCCGCAACTTTTATCGGATACATTCTCGGCGGCACACCCGGCGCGCTCCTCGCCACGCTTGGGATCTTCCTGCCCTCATTCATTTTCGTTTTGATATCCAACCCGCTGATTCCAAAAATCCGCAACTCGACCTGGATGAGCGGCTTGCTGGATGGAGTCAACGCCTCTTCTCTTGGACTGATGGCTGCTGTCACTTTCCAATTAGCCTCCGCCTCGCTGACAGATTTCCCAGCCGCCGTAATCACCATTGTCTCCCTGATTCTGCTGCTGCGCTATAAAATCAATTCCACCTGGCTGATCGCAGGCGGCGCGTTGACTGGATTCATCCTTTCATTCATTCGGTGAAAAAATGTCCTTCTCCCCCATTTACTCAAAAACCATCACCATCCCCAAATCTGCCATTGACGAAAACGGCCACGCCAACAACGTGACCTACGTGCAATGGATGCAGGATATCGCCGTCGAACATTACGCATCCCTCGGCGGAATCGATGCGCAAGGCGCAGACTCCACCTGGGTGGTGCGCGAGCATCGCATTGAATACCTGCTTCCCGCTTTTGAAGGGGAAGAGATTGAAGCCCGCACCTGGGTGGAAAATATCCGCAAGGTCAGGTCGTTACGAAAATATGAATTCCTGAGAAAGAGCGATGGAAAAATTTTGGTCAAAGGCGAGACAGATTGGGTGTTCGTGGATGTGAAGACGGGTAGTCCACGGGCAATACCGAATGAGGTCTCCAGCGTGTTCATTTCAGGGAAAATCTAATGTCAACCCGCCTTGCACACATTGACATTGCGCGGGGAATCGGCATCCTGCTTGTGGTGGCGGGGCACAACTGGATCATTCTCGCCAGTAAAGGTGAACTATACAGGGTTGTTTACTCATTCCATATTCCGTTGTTCTTCGTCCTTTCGGGGATTTTCTTCAACTATGAAAAAACATTCGGTCAAACCCTCAAGGAAAAATTTCGGGCTATTTTAATTCCATACCTGTTTACAGCCGTCATTGTCGAACTCGTTTCCCCTTTGGCCGATTTTCAAATTGAGTCGTTTGGCAAATCCCTGTTTTGGGTACTGTATAGCACGGGTCCGCACATGAGATGGGTCGGGATGTGGTTTCTGCCGCATCTGTTCCTTGTCTCATTATTTTGCTGGGGGTATGTCAACCTACTCAAATTGAATAAATTAAAATGGTATTTTCAGGCCATGGCACTAGCCATTCCGTTGACAATTGGCTGGCTGGCGATCCGCTCTTTTTGGGCAATGCAGTTCTCGTGGAATGGACAGTCCCTAAAACTCAACGGCCTTCCCTTCAGCGCGGATATTCTGCTGATTTCGTGTTTTTATTTCATGCTTGGGTCGCTCGCGCAGGGTTGGATAAAAGAGCGGCAGTTCCAACCGATTCCATTTGCCATTTCAATCATCGTTTTTTTATTCTTGCATTTCACAACGGACTTAACAACAGACCTCAACTTAAGGAAATATGACAATTTAATCGCCGCGACCATCCTTGCGGTTACAGGCAGTTTCATTGTCATTGCCGTTTCCAAATTTTTAGCTGGTTTTGTAACGATGGAAAAAGTCCTCGGCTATTTCGGGAGGAACAGCCTCGTGATCCTGGTCTTCCACTCTTTTTTTCAGGATAATCTTTTTGTGCTTTTATCGGAGTATACAAAAAGGTATTTTTACATTGGGCTGGCGACTTTCACCACTGCCATCATTGGCTCAATTGCAGTGATCGAAATAATAAAACGGGTCAAATTTCTACAGCGCATCTACGGCAATCCCAATTCCAATTAATCTCCCAACAACTTCTTGTACACCTTCAACAGTTTTTTCTGCGATTCATGCCAGGTGAATTTCGTCAACGCGCGCTGGGAGGCAGATTCAGCCAATCGTTTCGATAATTCAAAATCATTCAATAAAGCCAGGGTCTGGCAGGTCAGGTCTTCAGGGTCACTTGGGGAAAATAGCAAGGCGTCCACATCTTCGCGGACGAGTTCGCGCACGATCGGCATATTCGAAGCCAATAGTGGGCGTCCCGCTGCCATGTATTCCAGCAATTTAATGGGGCAGGCCCCCTGTGTTACGTTGCGGTCATTTAAGCTGAGCGGGGCTACGCAAATATCCGCGTTTGTGATCAAGGCGGGGATTTCATGATGCGGCACCGCAGGCTGCACAATTACATGTTCTTCGATCCCCAGTTTCCTGATTTGTTTGGCAAGCATCTTGCGTTGACGTGAACGTCCGCGTCCCACGATCTGGAGTCGAACCGCTTGCTGTTCAAGAACTTTAGGTAACGACCTGACGACAATATCCAATCCCTGCCAATCAGCGAGGGTGCCGATGTAAAGCAAAACAGGCACACGTTCTCCGCGCAAGGGCAAGGGAGATGCGGAAAAATCCGAGGGGCTGACCCCGTTCGGGATAACAGTCACCAACTTGCGGCTAAGTCCGAGCGAGGCGATGTAGTCGCGAGTCACTCGGGAGGGGCAAATGATCGCATCGCTTAAGTGCAGGGTCGCAATTTCCTGTTCCTTGATCTTTGAAAGCAGGTCGGCATCGAGGCCGGGATAATGATATTTAAGTTCGATGGAGGGGAGTCCATTTACTTCAAAAAGGGTTTTGTAGCCATATCGCTTTTTATTTTGTGCGATTTGAAAACCATCCCAGATGTTTCGAAAATGAACGACATCATACTCAGGGTGAATGGCGAGATGCGAAGAAATGGATTTGCCAAAATGCACCGCGCGTGCCAGAAAATTTTGTGAAAGGTCCTGTGAAATGCGCGTGACCTGTGCGCCATCGATAGTATCTTCGGGGGGGAGCAGACCATCGTTTGGGGTGATAAGATGGACGTCAAACTGGCTATTGACCAGCCCGCGAATATTATGCAAAATATGGGTGGAAGCGCCCTTTGGGCTTGGTACAATGTCGAAGGCTGTATAAAGTATTTTTGGCATCGCTGAATTATAAGTCACCCGGAGGATTGAATGGTTGTTATTTGTGGAATTATCCTGGTCATTGTGCTGCTGTTCTTTTATTTGCTGAACACAGCGCGCAAAAAAACACCCGCGCCCAGCACAACAGGCAAAAAGGATTACACCCCCGTTTTTGTTTCCATTGCGGATAAACCAGACTCCATCATGCGGGGCATGGACAAGTTCGTTGCCGAAGTGCAAAAGACAGAATCGGCGGGCGATAAATGGCGCTGGATTCCCATGCTTATCTTTTTCGTCGGCGTGGGGCTTGCGGCAATTGACGGCTTGCTATTCGCGTTTGGATATTTTTCGTTTGTTTTTACGGGCGGGGCTGTGTTGCTCTGGCTGGCGGCATTTATCATGGCGCGTAATTTACGAAAAAGCGATTCCCATGATTTTTCACCGCGCTATTACGGCACAAAGGAAATCCTGCACACGCTTCGGGACGACCTCAAGCCTGGTTCCACGTTCCTGGGCCATCTCGACCTGACAGGTGCGATGCTGCAAACCAAGGTGGCGCGCCAAACAAAGGATACACAAAACCGTACCACCCAACATTTCAGCGACTCCTGGCTGTCTTTGAAGGCAAAATTATATGATGGGAATGTCTTGCGGGTTTCTGCTGTGCAAAAATCCAAGAAACGCCAGGCCTATACCAAGCGCAGCCGCATAAGCGGAAAAATGAAGTTAAAACCCGAAAAATTTAAAGGCTCGGAGCAGGAGTTAAAAGTCCGTATTGTGGTCAACCCCGAAGCCTATGAGATCAGGCCGACTCCCAATTTCAAACGCGGACAGAACATTGGCAAGTACACCGTTGCCGAGCTAAGCACAGACGGCGGTATTATCAACATCCTCGCCAAATCCCCGTTTGAAGATGTGGAGCAGGAACACATCCTCGGTTTTCTAAAATCTGCATATTCCCTTCTACAACGAAAGGCCGCATAAATGAGTCGCAAAATCATTCCCTTTATTGTTGCATTTGTACTCTCCTGTCTCGTCATGATCGTGGCGGGTGTATTCGCTTTCAGCGGCGCAGTGACCGCGGAAAAATTCGGAAGCAATATTATTTGGACACAGCCCTATTCCACCGCCGAAAGCATGAAGGTCATAGATTTGAGCGGTGACGGACAGGACGATCTCTTCATCCAAAATACTAGTGATGTTTCAAGCTACGATGGCAGAGGCAACGTCATCTGGACTCTTCCGTATCAATCTCCCAAAACCACGCTCGGTGATGTGAACGGGGATAGCGTGGAAGACGTAATTGTTTATTACGTCGGCACAGGCATGTCTGTGGATGTGATTTCCAAGGGACAAGCGACGACCCTGGCGCAATCGCTCAATGTTGGTTTTCCTTCGCGCGTGGCAGTCATTCGCTTCTCTTCTGGACCTCAAATTGTGCTCGGCGATAACGGCGGCGGACTCCTGTCTGTGAGTTTGGATGGCAATCCGCTTTGGAGCGGGAACATTGGTTCCGCCGAAACCCGCGGCATGGACGATGCCCGCATCGGCGGTCAGGTTCATGTGGCAGTTGCCTCGAATGATGGCTCGCTTGCCGTGTACAACGCGCAAGGGGATGCCGTTTGGCAGACCAGCCAGGAGCAGCTTCGCCGGATGCGCGTTTTTGACTTAAACGGCGACGGCAACAGTGAAGTCATCACTGGCGGAGAGTATGGTGCATTTAAAATTTACAACGCAGTTGACGGGAGCATTCTCTTTGAAAAATCCCTTGGGCAGGCCGTCAGCGAAGTGCGCGAAGTGGAATTGAACGGCGATCCCTCCTCGCGAGAGATCGTGGTCGGCGGGAAGGACGGCGGCATCTGGGCTTTTTCGTTCGACGGCGCAACCGCCAGCCAAATGTGGACGGGATCGCTCTCTGACAAAGTGACCGAAATTTCAGGTTTGGATATCGACGAAGACGGCAAGCAGGAAGCAGTCATCGGCGATGACCAGGGTAATGTGGCCGTCTTCACCGAAAACGGCACGCGCAACAACCTGCCCAAACATTCCAGCGGCATCACCCGTGTGGACATTGGCAGGCTCGGCAGTGACCGTCACCTGGTGATTGCGGACTATAACGAGATACAGGTTAATAAAGTTAATTTCAGTTCCATCCCTGGCTTCCAGTATACGCCCCTCATTGTCGGCCTGATCGTTTCGGCAGTGATCCTCATCATCGCGGCGATCCTGGCATCCATTCCGCCAAAGCCTGAAATGAAAGTTTCGTTCCAGGATAAAAGCAGGGAATCGCTCGAAGCCCAGCGCCGCATGTTGAAAGAATCCATTGCGGATGTGGAACGCCTGCGCAAATCAGGCGAAATGGGCGGTGATGCCTACCTCGCCCGTCTCAAACGCCTGCGTGCAGACCTGGCGGATAACGAAGCCGCATACAAAACCGCGGGGTACGCCATCAAAGTGGAGACCTTCCAATGCCCCAATTGCGGCGGCACCCTCGAACTCGGCATGGATAAATGCGAGTATTGCGGACAGGTGATTCTTTCGTAATATCCTTTGGAGTCAGGCAGCTTGCTGCCTGGATCGCCCAAAACCTAATAAAAAAATGGAGCAGGTTTTGCCTGCTCCATTTTTCTATCTAATTAACTACCTTCCGCCGCCTGTGATGTAGTGCTCCAGTTGCGAGATCATGAATTTCTGCACATCCACCACTTCCTTCAACACATCGCGGACGGAGATCAACCCCAATAATTCACTGCCGTCAAAAACAGGCAGGTGGCGAATATTCTTGTCGATCATCAAGGCCATACATTCTTCAAGCTCCTGGCCGGCCTCCACATAGATCACTTTGGAGGTCATTACCTCATTGACTTTCGTATTCTTTGAAGTTTTGCCAACCAAATCCACCTTGCGGACACAATCCCGCTCAGTGAGAATCCCCTCCACTTTGTTGGCGCTTACCACCATCAAGGCGCCGGTATTGTGTTTTGCCATGATGGTTAGCGCCTCGTATATCGTTGAATCGGGGAGGATGGAAAAAATCTCGCTCCCTTTCCTACGGATCATATCACGCACTGTGGGCATGGTTTATCTCCTGAACTGGATTTTGGCAAAGTATAGACAATAAATGGAATAATGACAAGCACATTTTATTCGTTTTGATACTGCAAAGCCCTGCCGCCATTTGGAGAGAAAAGCGACGCAAGCAGATAACGCTTCCCACGAATCTTCAATAAATTGCATTCAGATTCCAGGCCGCAGGCGGAACAGCATTTGCCGTCTGGCCCAACCTCAAGCAATTTCCCCTTTTGCACCAAAAGCGCAAGCATGGACATTACAGCCGATGGCTGAGCCTTTAACACACGGCTGATCTCGAACAGACTCAAGCCGTCCCTTTTTTCTTCCAGCAGGGCAATCAATTGTTTTAACATGTTTATCACCCAAGCCCAAGCAACTTCCCACCCTGAAAGACAATGAATGCCGCAATCCACGCTACCACGGTTTGATACACAGCCGAAGTTATCGCCCATGACGCTCCAAACTCATGTTTGATCGCTCCCAACGTGGCAACACAGGGAACATACAACAATACGAAGACCAGCAAAGCAGCAGCGCTCAGTGAATCGAAATTTTCACGTAAAGCAAGGCCGAGAGCCGTATTCTGCGATACGGTTTGTTCACCCACCATATTCACACCGGGGATAATACTTAGTAAAATTTTTCCTGAATTGATGGCGGCGTTCACAAAACCACTTCCAATGCCAACCAGATCCTCGCCAAATGTCGTCGGGACTGCAACCGGCTCGTCAATCGTGCCGCTCAAATAGACCTGGCTCATGGTGCTGACAACAATCTCCTTTGCCATGAAACCCGATACCAGGGCGCCGCTTGTTTCCCAATTTCCAAACCCTAGTGGGGTAAACACAGGGGCGATCATACCGCTCACTTTCCCAAAATATGAATCTCGTTGTTCTGCCACACCCCACGGCAAGTTCAACAACAACCACATCACCACCGAGACCAAAAGAATCGTCGTCCCCGCCTTGCGGACAAATTCGCGCGTGTTCTCCCACATGTGGATCATCACACTTTTGAGCGATGGTCTACGATAAGGCGGCAGTTCCAAAACAAAGGCAGATGAAACATCGGGCTTGAGGATGGTGCGGGTAAAGACCAACCCCGCCAGCATGGCGACAATGATTCCCAGGGCATACATCCCCCAAATGACCGTTCCAGCTTTTGCCCCAAAAAATGCCAGGCCAAAAACCACATACACCGGCAAACGCGCCGAGCAGGACATCAACGGCACAAGCAGCGCAGTCAGCACGCGGTCTCGGCGGCTGGCAATTGTCCGCGTGGCGTAAATGGCAGGGACAGCGCATCCGAAACCGAGGATCATCGGGATGAACGATTTTCCGTGCAGCCCCACCACGCGCATGAAGCGGTCCATCACAAACGCCGCGCGGGACATGTAACCAGAGTCCTCCAACAGGGCGAGGAAGAAATACAGGATCAACAGCCCAGGGACAAAAACCAGCACGCCTCCCACCCCGGCGACGATTCCGTCAATGACGAGGGAATGTATCCACGCTGGAGCAGTTATCAGATTAAGAATGAACGAGAGCCAGTTTGCAATCGGGCCGTTGATGACGGCATCTGTCCAATCCAAAAATGGCGCAGATACATCGATCACAAGCCGAAACATGATGTACATGATCGCGAAGAAAAACGGCAGGCCCAGCCACTTATGTGTGACGATGTTATCGATGCGATCTGTGAACGTGATGCGATCCACCAGCGGGCGTTGAAGCGACTGACGCACCACGCCGTTGATATAACCATAGCGGCGGTCGGCGGTCAGCAAATCCACATCATCGCCCAGCATGGACTTTAATTTTTCAGCGCCCTGCTGCGCCGCAGAAATCACCTGGACCCCGTTGGGCATAGTTTGAACGCGCTCAAGAATATCCGCATCGTTTTCCAGCAATTTGATCGCCAGCCAGCGCTGCGGGTAACGACCCGCGTCGAATTTAATTTCTTCAAATAGGGCGAGCATCCGCGCAATCTCGCGCTCCAGCTTGCCGCCATAATCGAGGCGGAAAAAGGATTGTGTGGATAGGTTCATTATGCGGCCTCTTTTTTACGCGCCGCTCGAACGGCTTTTGCGATCAAATCAGAAATTCCCGAACCGCGATTCGCGGTGGTGGAAACAACCGGAATGCCGCCCAGCAAGCGCGAAAGATTTTCAAGGTCTATCTTTGCGCCATCTTTTTGCAAAGCGTCGTTCATGTTCAGCGCCAGAATCACGGGAACATCCAGCTCTAAAATCTGAACGGTCAAATATAAATTTCGCTCCAGGTTGGTGGCATCCACCACGTTGATGACCACATCCGGGCGCGCTTCGATTATAAAATCGCGCGCAATGATCTCTTCGGGAGAATAGGCGGTGAGGCTGTACGTACCGGGCAAATCCACAATATTGATATTCAAATCCCCAAATTTAATTTCACCCTCTTTTTTTTCAACTGTTTTTCCAGGCCAGTTCCCTGTGTGTTGATGCAAACCCGTCAACGCGTTGAAGATCGTTGTCTTGCCTGCGTTTGGGTTCCCCGCCAATGCAATGGTCAAATCAGCCATTTTCACCTTCGTTCAAAACCACTTCGATCTGCGCGGCCTCTTCTTTTCGCAAAGCAAGGTGGTAGCCTTTTATAAAATATTCAACAGGGTCGCCCATCGGCGCATTGCGTTCGATCAAAATCGTCTCCCCTTTGATGATCCCCATTTCAACAAAACGCCTTCGTAGCGCGCCCGCCCCATTGATTCGGGTAATGATTGCACGCTGACCAGGTTGCAGCAAATGAAGTTGGATCGAATCAGCCATGAACATATTTCCTCAACTTTTTTTACCCGTTACGGGCATTATATAATTTTTACAAGCACAAACTCGGCCATGGGTAAACCCAAAGCCACGTCTTTCCCGCCAACGCGCAACGTCAATGGGCCTTGCATCGGCGCGACCTCAACCACGGTCACATCGCGCCCAGGCAGGATATTTTTTTCCTGCAAATATTTAAGCACATCTGTTGCTGTGGCGTTCACCGCCAGCACATGCGCGGCCTGCCCAAGTTTTATTTCACTTAATGGAATGGCATCCAAAGGTTTAAAAGAACCATCCGCGGCAGGGATGGGGTTCCCGCGCGGGCAGGTTTTGGGGTTGCCAAGAAATTCAGCCAGCGCCTCCGTCAACTCCGGCGCGGTGGCATGTTCCAGCGAACAGGCAAATTCATATACCTGCGACCATTCGATCTTCAAATGATCGTACAAAAAACATTCCCATAACCTCTGCCTGCGAATCACATTGCCCGCCACCTCGCGCCCTTTTTTCGTCAAATTCACACCCTTGTACGGCGTGTGCGAAACCAGTCCCTGCTCGCCCAAACGCCGCATCATCTCATTGGCAGAAACGGCCGTCACCCCCAGCCGCTCCGCAAGGCGGCCAACCGCCACCACATCCTGGTAGCTCATTTCCGCCATGGCCTTGAGATACATTTCCGTGCTTTCGCTTAGTGGCTTCAAATTCATAAGGCAAACCTTCTAAAAATTTTTATGGTTGACCTTATTATTCCAGATACCTTCCTCTTTTGAAATGGATGGATGTCACCGCTTCTTGTGAAAAAAGTTACATCGCTTCTTTCCGCCCTGACACTTGATTCTGTTTCAAAAAACAGAGTCCACTCTGAAGGAATCAGTAACTCTGGAATCGGGCAGCTCGCGTACCCTTTAGGGTGTGCTGCCCAGAATTCCCATCAGCACCCACAGGGCAAGTGAGCTGATGAAGTCTAGAATCGTGATCTACTGAGAATGATTCTTCAGCAACAATCTCGTAGGGATGACAAGTTATGGAAAATAAATGAACGGTCTAACATCATATGTACACAAACCCATTTCACCCCTTCGGGGTTTATATTCGTTTTTTTTCTACAGCTACAATCATTTCACTCCTTCGGAGTTACTTCGGAGTTAAAAAGCAGAATCCACTCTCAGAGTGGATTCTGCTAATTTCGGGCTGACAGCTTTACGGTCGCTTAAGAGGCGGGAGTTTGTTTCCTTCGCCTTTTTGGGTCACTTCCACCCAAAGTGACTGCGAAAGTTCAAATCCAATAATATGATCGTGCGGTTTCATATTCAATCGCAATGGCCCTTGAAACGGCGCGCAACTCAAAAGATGGAACGGCACACCTGGCACCAGACCCAGCTCGGCAATGTAACGAAGTTTATCGGGGTTGTGCGTGCGCACGCGGCTGACGATACAGTCCGACCCTGATGGAACATTCACAAGCGGCTCGTCCTTAACCACAGGCATGACGCCATCCTTTGAAGGGATCGGCTCTCCATGCGGGCAGCGTGTTGGCTTTCCAGCCAGCTCAAAGACTCGGTCTTCGAGTTCATCGTTGATTCCCTTTTCAAACACATCGGATAACTCATGCGCGGCGGCCCAGTCATAGCCCATCACCTTCACTAGAAAAACTTCCGTAACGCGGTGGCGGCGCAAAGCAGGCATGGCAATTTTTTCTCCTGCAGGGGTAAGGCGCACACCGCGATACGGCTCATGTGCCAAATAGCCGCCCTTATTCAAACGCTTGACCATCGTCGAAATCGCCTGGGCGGACGATTCAACCTGTGAACTCAAAAGCGAAAGCGGAACTTGTTCATGATCCTGTTGCAAGCGGTAAATTTCCGCGGCATATCGTTGCATTGCTACACTAACAGACATATTGCGAATTCAAACTCCATAGCCCTATCGAGCATCGAGGCTGATAAGGATAATTTTTATAAAGAATATCTAGTATATTGAAATTATACTACACAGGTTTCAAAATTTTACGGGAACACAATATGCTTTCCCGGGATAGAGTTTGCTATAATCGCCGCCATGTCTCAAGACTTATTCGACCACGCCATGCACGAACGTATGAAAAGCGAAGCGCCGCTTGCTGCACGGATGCGTCCGCGCACACTGGAGGAATACATCGGCCAGGAACACATCGTGGGCGAAGGTAAACTTCTGCGCCGCGCCATCGAAGCAGATCGGTTGTTTTCGTCCATCATTTTGTGGGGGCCTCCCGGCACGGGCAAGACCACGCTTGCCCAGGTGATTGCAAACACAACCAAGAGTCACTTCGTGACCATTTCCGCCATCCTTGCGGGCAAGGCGGATTTGCGTGTGGTCATCGACGAAGCCCTCGAACGCAGACGGCTTCATAATGAACGTACCATTCTCTTCGTGGATGAAGTCCACCGCTGGAACAAAGCCCAGCAGGATGCGCTTCTCCCCCACGTGGAAAACGGCACTTTCACTCTCATCGGCGCAACGACGGAGAACCCATATTTTGAAGTCATCAAGGCGCTGATCTCACGTTCCAGAGTTTTCCAACTGAGAAATTTAAATCAAACCGAGACGGGGATTCTTCTCGACCGCGCCCTCTCTGACAAGGAACGCGGCTATGGAAACAAACGCATCGCACTGGACCTCGAAGCCCGCTCCCACTTAATTGAGGTTTCCTCAGGCGACGCAAGAAACGCGCTCAACGCCCTTGAATTGGCCGTGGAATCAACCGCACCGGACAAAGACGGCATCATTCATGTCACTTTGGATGTAGCCCAGGAATCCATTCAACGCCGCGCCGTGCTTTATGACAAAGACGGTGACGCGCATTACGACACGATTTCAGCCTTTATAAAATCCATTCGCGGCTCAGACCCCGACGCAGCATTGTACTGGCTCGCAAAAATGATTTACGCTGGCGAAGATCCTAAATTCATCATCCGCCGCTTAATCATCCTCGCTGGCGAAGACATTGGTCTGGCAGACCCCATGGGGCTTGTTGTTGCATCCTCTGCCATGCAAGCATTTGAGTTCATCGGTTTACCGGAAGGGATTTATCCCATTGTGGAAGCCACGCTCTATCTGGCTACTGCGCCCAAGTCCAACACGGCGGGGGCATATTTCAAGGCAATGAAGAAAATCGAAGATGAGGGGCAAATCTCCGTGCCCCGCCACCTCATGGATGGCAATCGTGATGCCGATGCAATGGGGCATGGCAGGGATTACGTTTATCCGCACGACAGCGAAGGTCATTTCACCCCACAACAATATCTTCCCAAACGCCTGCTCGGCACTTATTTTTACGCGCCTTCAGAAGAAGGATATGAGTCTCAGGTCAAAGCACGGTTGGAGATGTGGCGTGAGGCGCAACGCAAGGTATTAAATATCGAACGCAGGGAACACGTCCCTGATTTGAGCGAAGAACAAATTCAGGAAATGAAACGGAAAATAAAATGAAGTTAACCTATCGAGCAGATATAGATGGGGTAAGAGCCATTGCGGTTTTAGCAGTCCTTTTTTATCACGCGGATATCAAATCCTTTTCCGGAGGATATGTCGGAGTTGATATCTTCTTTGTCATCTCTGGATACCTGATTACAACGATCATCCTCAGGGAATTGGATGATAATGAATTTTCACTTGCCAGGTTTTACGAACGCCGTATTCGGCGAATTTTCCCGGCGCTCTTCACGATTCTCACGGCCACTTTGCTTGTCAGTAGTATTTTTTTCTCCGCCAATGAGTTTCAAGAATTTGGCAAAAGCCTGGTGGCAACAACATTTTTTTCCTCCAATATCCTATTCTGGACGCAATCAGGTTACTTTGAGGGACCGTCTGAACTAAAGCCTCTCCTGCACACGTGGTCGCTTGCAGTCGAGGAGCAATACTATATCTTCTTTCCTCTGCTCCTTGCCTTTCTTGCCCGGTATCTGCGTCCCAGGCTTGCATTTGTGCTAACAGGGATTGCCTTTGCATCCTTCGCATTAAATCTATATGGTATAAACCACGACCCGTCCGGGGCATTTTACCTTGTCCACATGCGAGTTTGGGAGCTATTAATCGGAAGCATTCTGGCGACAAAAATTATTTCCACAAAAATCAACCCGTTCATCTATAATTTACTGGGCGGGATTGGTCTGGGAATGTTGATTGCCCCCATTTTTCTATACACAACCGACACCCCTTTCCCGGGCATGGCCGCCACTTTGCCCACCCTGGGAACGGCGCTGGTTATCTACAGCGGTGACGAAAACAAGACCGTGGTTGGACGAATTCTAAGTTTTTGGCCTCTTGTTTTCATTGGACAAATATCGTATTCGCTTTATCTCTTGCATTGGCCTTTTATTGTCTTTGCCAAATATTATGCCATCCTGGAATTAAAGCCGATTGAAATTGCCATAATACTGTTTGCGATTCTTATCTTATCCACTCTTTCCTGGCGGTTTATAGAAACTCCGTTTAGGCAAAGGACATTCCTCAAGCGCCGTAGCATTTTTCAATTCGCGACCATCACTATGCTATTGATAATGTCTATCGGATCCATCATTTACTTGAAGGGTGGGCTGCCTAATCGTTTCTCCTCAAGGCAGGCAGCCATCACCCAAAACACAGACGTACAATGGAAAAACTGGGGCAAATGCGACCTAGACCCAGACAGTTTGCCATCTCCTCTGGAGCTATGTGCAATTGGAGCAAACACAAGTAAGCCGGTGTTTTTATTGTGGGGTGATTCTCACGCGCGTGCATTAGCAACGTCTGTGCACATTTCAGCTTCGCAAGCGAATAAGACCGGCGTTGTGGCATATACATCCGGTTGCCCGCCTTTATTAGGGATTGACCGAGAAGGGCAAAAACCTTGCGGCGTATTCAATACGACCATCATAGATTACATCCGAGACCACCCAAATCTGGAGACCATTATTCTGGCATCCAGGTGGGCATTGTCAGCGGAAGGAACTCGTTATAAAAATGAAGAAGGCAAAAGTCTCATACTCGTAAATGCAGCAATCGGTCCAACAGAAACAGATACTAATGCCGCCTTATTCGAATTGGGGCTTAATCAAACAGTCAACACACTGCTTGCGATGGGTCGAAGGGTTGTCATCATTACCCAGGTTCCTGAAATTGGTTACGATGTTCCCTCCGCATTCTCGATCGCGCAGCGCACAGGCAGGGATCTGAATAAAATCATCTCGCCTTCATTCAATGACTATCTTGATAGAAACAGGATCGTTACGGTTGCCATTGTGTCGGTGGCTACTAATAACAATGTGGAAATCGTCGAACCTTCAAAGGCGTTATGCACAGAGGAAATCTGCCTTGTAGTAAGCGGCGAACAGCCTCTTTACCGGGACGACGATCATCTTTCCACATTTGGTGCTCAATACATATCCCATATTTTCGACCCTGTGTTTGAAGGCCTTCGTTGAGTTTATCTTTTTGATAGAAAACGGTTCCACAAGGGTAAAATCAGGCAACTTAACTATGATTCGGGTGCAGGCCAGATGTAAGCAATAAACTGTAGTTTCGCCTTTTTATGGTTTATGCGAAATTTTCTGGAAAGCGCCTACCATATATGGTTTTTTGGTTTTTCACAAACCGCCAAATATGGTACTTGAACAAAATTGGCGAAAGTCCAGCAATGAATAAAGAAGAATAAACAAGGTTTAATATGGTGAATTCATAATGAAACTAAATTATCGAGAAGATATTGATGGCCTTAGGGCTATTTCAGTTTTGGCAGTTGTCCTTAATCATGCAGGGATCGGCCTATTTGCCGGGGGATATATTGGAGTGGACGTTTTTTTTGTGATCTCCGGTTATCTGATTACCTCGATTATTGCCAGAGAAATCCAGTCGAACGAATTTTCGTTGATTAAGTTTTACGAACGCAGAATCCGCCGTATCCTTCCCGCTCTTTTTGGGTTGGTTGCCTTTACAGTTTTAGTATGCACGGTAATTTACGGCGCTGAAAAATTCAAGACCTTTGGTAAAAGCCTCATTGCAACAACTTTGTTCGCTTCGAATTTTAATTTCTGGAAGGAGTCAGGTTATTTCGATGCGCCCTCCCAGTTGAAACCCCTTCTTCACACCTGGTCGCTTGCGGTTGAAGAACAGTTCTATATCTTTTTCCCCTTATTCATGGCCCTGTTATATCGCGTCGTCCGTGAACGGGCCCGTGTTATTTTGCTTATGACAGCATTGCTCTCTTTCGGCGGGAGCATTTATCTCGTTTCCAAAGATCCGTCAGCGGCTTTTTATCTCGCACCCACGCGTGCCTGGGAACTCCTGGCAGGTGGTCTGTTGGCGCTAAATCTCATACCACAAGGATTTGGCAGAAAATACAACGGCATCGTAGGGCTGGCCGGCCTCGCCATGGTCTTAATTCCAGTTTTTCAATATACCGAGAATACATTATTTCCGGGGGTATCGGCTCTGCCACCTGTATTGGGCGCCATGCTCATCATTTTCAGCGGGCAGGAAAATGGCTCCCCTGCTAGGCAATTGCTCAGCTTTCCCCCGCTCGTATTCATCGGCAAGATATCATATTCGCTTTATCTCTGGCATTGGCCAATGATCATCTTCACTAAGTATTACTTGATCCGTCCAGTGACACCCATAGAACTGGGGATTTTGCTTGTCGCCATCATCGTTGTGTCAACACTTTCATGGCGCTTTATTGAATCTCCCTTCCGCTCCAGGCAGTTCCTATCCACCCGCCAGATTTATGCAGTGGCTGCCAGTGGAATGGCGCTTATGCTCCTGGCTGGCGGAAGCATTTATTATTTCAAGGGGTTTCCCAAACGCCCGGGAGTTGAATATCTGGCTATTGACACCAAAAAGGAAGAAATCTGGTTATACAAGGGATGCAACGTTAATCAAACGGATAACCCCAATGAAATTACACCATGCCGCATCGGAGGCAGTCCACAGCCACCTTCCTTTTTAGTTTGGGGAGATTCACATACGCCCACGTACGGCAAAGCCATACACAGTTCGGCAGCTCAATACGGGGTTTCAGGGATATTAACGTTTGCCAACGGATGTCCTTCACTGTTGAATGTGGATCCTATTCCTCAGTCCACCGAGATCCCTTGCGGGAATTACAATCAAATGGTATTGGCCTACTTGCGACAACATCCTGAGATCAATACGGTTATTCTTGCAAGCCGATGGACAATCCGGATAGAAAGTACGCGATATAAGCAGGAAGAAGGCGTGATAATTCGCCTCACCGATACCCTTAACCAGGCCCCAAAAACGGCTTCGAGTGAATATATATTTAAGCTTGGTCTTACCCGAACCATCACAACCCTGCAAGAAATGGGACGTGATGTGATTATCATCGCGCCGCTACCGGAAATCGGGTACGATGTGCCCTCCGCAACTTTTATTGCAAGCCGCACAGGGCGTGATGTTAACCAGATTATTGCTCCATCCCAGGAGGAGTATCTAAAGAGGAATCGAAGAGCGCTTGAGATCCTGGAAGATTACAAGAAGAAGTATGGAATTCAGGTTATCGAGCCCTGGAAGGCTCTCTGTCAGGGAGGCTACTGCCGCGCGGCAGTTGATGGGATTCCACTCTATAGGGATGATGACCACCTTTCCGTCTTCGGGTCTGAATATATTTCTTCCATCTTTGACAGTCTTTTTGAATCTATGAATCAAGCGAGCAAATAATATGCCACTTTTATTACTCATCCGTCACGGTGAAAACGATTATGTCAAGACAGGGAAAATGGCAGGAAGGATTCCCGGCGTGCATCTTAATGAAAAGGGGCAGAAGCAGGCCCAGGCGTTGGGTGAGGCGTTGAAGGATATCCCTCTCAAGGCCGTTTATTCGAGTCCGCTGGAGAGGGCGATGGAGACGGCCAATCCGATCGCTGAGTCACATAAGCTAAAAATCCAGCAGGAACCAGACCTGATGGATACAAACGTTGGAAAGTGGCAGGGACGTTCGTGGAAGGTCTTGCGGCTGACAAAGACCTGGAAGATCGTGCAAAATGCGCCATCGCGTTTTAGATTCCCTAACGGTGAATCGTTTCCTGAAACACAGTTGCGAATTGTAAATGTGCTTGAGCGTGTGATACAAACCCATAAAAAACCGCAGGATGTCATCGCGGTCGTCTTTCACGCAGACCCGATCAAACTGGCGGTCTCGCATTTCCTTGGCTTGCCGCTTGATCACTTTCAACGCCTGGGATGCGATACGGGCTCGTTGACGATGCTGCATGTGGGCGAATCCGGGGCACACTTGGTAAAGTTGAACCAGCGTCCGCCGTTTGATTTTCTGCCGAAAGCGAAGCAAAAATAATGGCAAAATTAAAACTGGACCTGCACGAGATTTACAATCGGGGCAAGGAAATTGACTCTGAATTAAATCGAATCGTGGAGGAAGCCATTGATCGAAAGATCAAACTGGTAGAAATCATCCCCGGCAAAGGCAGCGGGCAACTTAAGAAAAAAGTTTTGAGATTCTTAAATCAAGGTCATATCAAAAAGCTATATCATCGCGTGGAAAAGGATGATAAAAATTTCGGGCGGATATTTATTCATTTTCGATTTTAGTTATTGATGTCATTGCGAGCGCAAGTCACGAAGCAATCTCCAAGCTATTCAGATTGCTTCGTGACAACAAACGCTCCCCGCAATGACTTATTTTATTTCCACAACTTTGCCAGCTCGTTCAACGATTTATAATACGGCTCGATGCTGGGGATGTAATGCCG
>JACPVB010000150.1 GCA_016191985.1 Chloroflexota bacterium
GGTCATCAACATGGAGCACGCCGCCTTTGACCAGGGCCTCGCCCAACAACTGGCAGACCACCTCGAAGCGCCGTGTTATTCACTTAGTGAATTGAAAGCGGAGAGTTTGTATAACACGGTCAGGGACGAAATGTCCAAGCCTTCGAAGAAGTAGAAGAATAAAGCAAGGCCTCCGAGTTCTTAAAGAACTCGGAGGCCTTTTAAGTTAAGAATCAAACCCCAATCCCAGCGCATCCAGCGTTTTCAACCAAAAATTTCTTTTCCCTGCATTTCGATCTGCGCGATCCAGCGACCATCTCGTGAAGTTGATGATCGGCGAGCGGAAGGGTTCGGGTGGAAATGGGAAAGGTTTGGATTTTACCATTTGCAATTCGGTGCGTTCGGTCTTTTTGTTGTCCAGCAAATCCAACATCACTTGCGCGCCGAAGCGGGATGCGCCAACGCCGAGGCCTGTGTATCCCATGGCATACGCAACTTTGCCGCCGTAGGCTTTGCCCCAAAATGCGGTGTAGCGTGAGCAGGTGTCGATCACGCCGCCCCAGGCATGGGTAAAGCGGAGCCCCGTCAGTTGGGGGAATGTTTGGAAGAAGTGCTCAGCCAAACGGGAGAAAGAAGCGGGATGATTTTCCAGGTGCGGCGCAACTTCATTATTCCGATAATAAATCGCATCATATCCGCCCCATAGAATCCGCCCATCTTCTGAAGTGCGATAGTAATGGAATTGATTGCCGTTGTCGCTCAGGCCTTCACGACCCTGCCAGCCAATCGCATCGCGCTGTGACTTTGAAAGCGGCTCGGTCATCAACACGTAATCGTACACAGGCACCATGTAAAACGAAAGGCGTTTGAGTAATGGTGGAAATGCATTGGTAGCAAGCGCAACTTTTTTGGATTCAACTTCGCCGTATTGTGTTTTGATGAGAATGGACTCGCGCCTCTCTTCCAACGCCGTTACCTGCGTGTTCTCAAACAAGCGGACACCAAGCTGGAGGCAGGCTCTCCTCAGTCCCCACGCTAACCGCGCGGGGTTGACCATGGCAACAGACGGATCAATGATACCCGCAAGATACGTGGGTGAATTAACTCGCGCACGCAGTTGGTCTGAATCTAAAAACTTAATACACTCCCCCACCCTGGCAGACTCTTCCGCCTCTTCGCGTAAATCATCAATTTGATATTCTTCCGTGGCAACGTTGATTTCCCCCGAACGCAGGAAATCACAATCGATATTGAATTGCTTTATCGTGTCTTCAATGCCATCAAGATTTCTGTGCCCGAGTTCCACCAGTTTGGGCATTTCTTTGGGCCAGCGATTCATTCCATTTTGAAAGGAATGAGTCAGCGAGGAGGCAACAAAGCCGCCGTTCCGTCCGCTGGCTCCGATGGCGGTCTCCCCCGCTTCAAGTAAAACCACATCACGGTCCGGGTTGGCTTGTTTGGCTTGCAGCGCCGTCCACAGACCCGTGAAGCCCGCACCTACAACGACGAGATCACCTGTGATCTTTTCGGTGAGCGCGGGAACAGACTCAGGCTTGTTCGGGTCGTCCAACCAGAACGGCGTGAGCTTCACATCCGCAAGAGACTTTAAAGCCTCGGGGCGCGGAGTGTTCGAGAATGACATAATGTCTCCAAGGTCGCGGCCTGCCCAAATTCATTGGGCGGGTTCATAGATTTTCGTAAGTGTAATGGGAAGGTAAAGGAAGCGTCAAGCAGTGGACTGAAACTGGGGATCATTAAATGCCTCGTTGGCTCAGCTTGTTGTGGAATTCGCCGCATCCTCAGTTGATGGTCGGGTACTACACGCCGCAACGGTAATGTTTGATAGCCAATCAATAAAAGGAGCGCCCCTGAATTTGTCAGGAGCGCTTTTACGTGCCTTCCACAGGCAGGCCTATCTGCTGGTAAATCTGTTCAAGTAAAACTTCTCTGGCTTCTTTATATATTTTGTCAAGTTTGGATTTGCCAAGTTTCCTGGATAACCTGGTTTCCAGGCGCCGTAACGAAAATGAATCACATTCAAGCAGGCTGATGGATTCCTTTTGCAATTGCGTTTTTATAAAAGCAAATAACTGCGCGGATCGAGCAAGGTTTCCAGTTACAAATTCTATATGGGATAACGCCAGCAGACAGGCAAGGATTCCGCCTTTGTGTTTCAGCGCGCGGTTGCCTTGCAGACTCTCCATGCAAAGCGAGCGGGCCTGCTCATGGCTATCCGCGTACAAAGCAGAATATGCCATCATCCGCAACGGAAAGGGCTGCTGATATTCATTGCCAATGGATTGAAAGATGTCAAGCGCGGCTTCCGCGTACCTGCCGGATTCGGGGTAATTCTCCAGGACATTGCAAATCAGCGACATATTTGCCAGAGCCATGCCCGCGCTGACGCGGTCCCCGATCATGTTGGACGCCTGCAAGGCATTTTGAAATGCTGGCAACGCTTCGGTGAATTTTTTATCGTAACGCAAACTATCCGCCTGGATCCGCAAAGCATAGCCCTTTGCCCAAATATCCTTCGTCTGTTCGATGATTTGCAACGCCTCCTGAATGGCGGCCTCGGCTTCGGCGTGTTTTTTCATTTCGTAGGATGCAATACACAGGCTGGTCAGCGCACGCGACAAACGCGGCAGGTGATTCATCTCGCGGCACAAGGCGACGCATTCCTGTAAAGCCGCATACGCTTTTTGCAATTCCCTCATCTCGCGGTAAATATCGCCCAGATAATAGAGCGCTTTTGCCAGGGCGTAACGATCACCTGAGGTCCGCGCGAGATATTCCGCTTCAGTGGAATAATCGCGGGCTTGCGCCAGGTCGTCGCGCCAGTAGGATAACGCGGCAGCGTGATATAAAAGTTTCACGTACAGCGATTTGTTTTCAAGCGAAGACGCGCGCGGCAAAAATTTTTTCGCCAGTTCCAGGCCTTCCTTGAAATGGCTGTGACGAAGCCAGACCAAACTCACCGACGCAGCGAGGCGCACGTCATTGTCATTTTTCACCGCAGATTGAGACGCCCAATCCAATGCGGCGAGCAGGTTGTTGTGTTCGGCTTCGGCGCGCGGACGAAGGTCGAAGGGCGGTACGCCGTCCAACATGGTCTCCGCCTGCTCGGCCCAATTTGCAAAATACATTAAGTGACGATCCCGCGTATGGGCGCGCTCGCCCGAGGATTCAAACTTCTCCTGCACGAAATGGCGGATGGTATCGAGGAAGCGATAGCGCATTGTCTCATCATTCCCATCCGCAACCACCAGGGATTTTTCAACCAATTGTGAAAGCAAAGGGAGCATGGCGGCACGCTCGGCATCGGTCTCATAGCACACAGCCGAAGCGGATTCCAAAGTCCAGCCGCCTGTGAAAACAGATAATCGTCTGAGAAACACCCGTTCCTCTTCCGAGAGCAGGTGATAGCTCCAATCCAACGCGCCGTGCAAAGTCTGTCTCCAGAGATGAGTATCGCGCGCGCCGCGCGTCAGCCATTGCATGCGCTGCTCGAAACGTTTAAGCATGGCATGTGGATTCAAAATATTGATGCGCGCCGCGGCTAATTCAATCGCAAGCGGCAAACCGTCCAACCGCGAACAAATTTCGGCGACCGCCGACGCGTTCTCTTCATTCAATGAAAATCCCGGTTGGACCGCCTGGGCACGCTGCATAAATAATTGAATGATGGGCGAGGCAAGCAGATCATCCATCCGCGCGGAGGTTTGCGGGACTGAAAGCGGCGCAAGTGGAAACTCCTGTTCAGCGGAGATGCGCAAGGCTTCGCGGCTGGTGACGAGCATCTTTACGCGTGGGGTCTTCGCAAGCAAAGCGGATATCTGCGGCGCGGATTGAATCACCTGCTCGAAATTATCCATGAGGATGAGGATGTGTTTATCGCGCAAAGCGGTCTGCGCCGCAGTCATGCTGGACGATGGGTCCGCTTCGTGGATGCCAAGCATTTTCGCCAGCTCAGGCAGTACGCGCTCCGCCTTGTCGATGGGCGCAAGGTCAACAAAGATAACGCCATGCTCGAAGGATTTCCCAGCCAGACGCGCGGCATGAATGGCGAGGCGCGTCTTGCCTACGCCGGGCGGACCAACCAGTGTGACGAGTCGAACATCATCACTTAGCAGCAATGCAGTCAGCGCGGCGGTTTCCTGTTCGCGTCCCAATAATGGGGTGAAAGGAACAGGCAGGGAAACAGGATCAACTTCGTGGGCGGACGATGCGAGAGGTTCATTTGCGGGAGGATTCTGTTTATGGGCGGCAAATGCCAGCAGGCGGGCGCCCCAAGTCCCATCCTTTTCCAACCGCAAAGCGGGAATAAAGCGCGCCATCAACGTGGCGGCATCGGGAACAGTCTGGTTATTTTCAATCCGGCTGATGTAACTATAGTGGTAATCGACGCGCGCCGCCAGATCGCGTTGTGAAAGACGCGCGCGTTCGCGCAGGTAGCGTAAAAGCCCACCGAAATTTTGAAAAGAGTCAGGCGTGATTTCTGCCATATTCAAATTGTACTCTGACTATGACCAAAGTACCCCTTTGCTGCGAAAAAATGATGCAACAAATATCAACAAATTCAACGTGGGTTTGATTAAACTAACTGAAAACATAATAGGAGAACCAGCCATGTATCAATATCCACTAACGTTTACCTTTCCCGCCTTTTCCGTTTCACCTCAAATTACCGTGAAGGATGCGCGCGGCGCGGCAATCTTAAGTGCCGCGAAGAAATTGCTTTCCTCCAAAGAAGAGATCAATGTGACCAGGAATAACCAGCCTGCATATTCGATTGTCAGCCGGGAGAATCGCATTACGGATATTCCCAGCAATTGGGATATCAAGGATGCGGGCGGGACCACACTGGCGGTGATTGATGATGATTTTCTATCCGCCATTGATACGTCCAAGTTCATCCCGACCTCGGCGGGTTCCGCGCTGGCGGATATGGAAATCCATCGCGCACTTAACCTGCGTTCGATCCCCATGTATTGGATCAACGACACCGCAGGCAAACATATCGGTCTGGTTGCGCCCGATAAAAATTCACTGATGGCAATGCAACTGCCCTGCAGCAGTTCATCCGCAAATTGCCCGCGCTGTTCTTTCGCTTTATTACGCCCAGCTATTATGTGCGGCTCGGTGAAGAGACGATGATGGTCGTTAAGAAGCAACGCACCTTCATGCTGGATACTTACATATTGGAAGCGCGCGGATAATTCACCGACGCAGACGAGCCTGTATTGCTGAACAGCATCCTGCTGGCGCTCGTGTATGAACGACAGAGATTAAAGGATTTGTATTCATAGGACTTTCGCTTGTCATTCTGAGCGACACCTGCACTGCACCGAACGCAGTGCGGTGCAAGTGAGCGAAGAATCTCTGATCTCGGAGGTAGAGACCCTTCGCTATCGCTCAGGGTGACATGAAAAAGAGCGCTTGAGCGAAAGTCCTGATTCATGCAAATTAGAAACCTATCAGTTAATTCCCCTCTTCGCGGAGCGGCAAGGATTTTCGCCATATTGTATTTTGAGGATGACACACTTCGCGTCGCGCTTCTCTTTCAACGCCGTTACCTGCGTATTCTCAAACAAGCGGACTCCAAGCTGGAGGCGGGCCCTCCTCAGTCCCCACGCTAACCGCGCGGGGTTAACCGTGGCAACGGATGGATCAATGATGCCCGCAAGATGCGTAAGTGAAATAACTCGCGCACGCAGTTGGTCTGAATCTAAAAATTGGTAGTGATATTGAATAAGTGATGAATTTGCGTAGTAACGACCAAGCTCTGTGGGCCAGTCGTGTTTTACGTGAAGATCATCACTTCCATTAACCCACTACCAAATAGTTTATCAACTCTGTTGAAATTTCATCCACAGCAGTTTGGACAGAGGGACTGAGTTCGGAGCCAACCTCGTTTTGCGCGGGTTGAATGCCGAGGACGGAAACCTCGCAGCCGATTTCTGCGGTGAGATAGCCTGCCAGCATGGACAGCGGCAGGGAATGGGACGAGGCACTCATGCCGTCAATCGCATCGAGGGGAATCCATTGGATGGCACCCGGCGGTTCGTCCATGTGGGCGGCGTCTATTAAGATGACATGCTCAGGGCGAAAGGCTCTGATTTTGCCAGTGACATTTTCAGGAGCGGGACCGCCTTCGATAATGAGCAGATTATCCGCGTGAGGATGTTGAAGCAATTGACGCACAACCATCAGCCCGGCAGAGTCGTCTCCGCGTAGGTCACTGCCTATTCCGACGAGACAGGTACGGGGTAGAGCGAAGCGGTTATCCTGGCTGTGGAGGAGGTTGCGGGTGAGCGAGTTTATCCATGAGGTTGGCAACGTCATCATCTTTTCCATAAAATGCTGTAAATTTTTCCTTGCTTAGCGCAGCCAGTTCCCAATCATCATTTGGCATGGTAATGCATTTGAATTTGCACGATTGAATACATTGGCCGCAGTACGCGCACTTGTCGATGTTGTAGCGCGCGACAAAGCGTTTGGCAGCGCGGTCGAGAATAACGATCTCTAGCGCGTCGGCGGGGCAATCTTTGGCGCACAGATTACAGCCCGTACATTTCGCTGGATCGAAGTGAAGCCGCCCGCGAAAACGTGGAGCGGTCTTTGGTTTTTCAAAGGGATATTTTTCCGTGACGGGCGGAGTAAAGAAGGATTTGAAAATATCCATGAACATGGCTCCGAGTCTCATGCCAGCCATCCTTTCAATAAAATGATGACGAGAATTTGTAACAGGGCGAGCAATGCGCCGAAACGCCACCACATGCCGACGGTCTGGTCGATGCGCAGGCGGGTGAGCATGGATTGGAGCATTGCCATGAAAAGCAGAATGATGAGGGTCTTGAGCAGGAAGATCAACGGATTGCCAACGCCGCCCAAATAAAAAGCGGTGACAAGGCTGATGGCAACCACCAACTCCACCGATTTGCCGATGTGAAAAAGTGCAAGGCCGCGCCCGGAATACTCGGTGAGCGCGCCCGCCACAATTTCGGTCTCTGCTTCGGGGGCGTCGAAAGGCGGCAATTCGAGTTTGCCCATCAATCCAATAAGTGCAACGACGAAGCCAACAGGCTGGGCGATGAACATCCAATGATTCTCGGCGTAAACGCTGATGTCTTTAATCGTCCACGTACCCGCGGCCATGGCAGGACCAAGCAATGCGAGTAGAAAAGGCGCTTCGTATGCAAAGAGCTGTGTCAGCGAACGGGTTGCGCCGATGAGCGAAAATCGACTCGCGCCATTCCAACCTGCAAGGCCGGTACACATGGTGAGAAGCGAGAGTAAGTAAAGCGCAACGATCAGGTCGCCTTGAAAGGAATAGGTTGGAGCAAAGCCCAGGATGGGGGTATACAAGGCGGCGGTCAACGCGCCTGATAAAGCCACGATGGGCAGGCCGTAGAAAAGCAGGTTATTTACGCTATGCGGTTTGATCTCTTCTTTTGAAAGCAGTTTGATGGTATCAGCCAATGGTTGGAACCAGCGCGGGCCAATGCGGTTTTGGAAGCGGGCTACCAGTTTTCGGTCGGCCCATTCGTACAACATGCCGCTCAAAATCAGGCTGATGCCAACTGGGAAAAACATAATGGATAAGAGGGAAACTATCGTGTTCATTTCGGCTCCCGAATGGACGCGTATTTTTTAATTCCATACTCGCGCATTTGCGACCAGGTTAAGGTATGTGAGTCATTTTTTCTGCGGACGGTAATCATACGGTCATTGCACGAGAAGCATGGGTCCATGCCTGCGATGAGCATGGGCACATCTGCCAATTGATGCCCGACCGCCTTGTTCAAGGCGGAGGTCCAATTGCACAGGCTGGGCGTGCGGATCTTAAGTCGCACGGGGCTTTCGCCTCCCCCACTCTTAATGTAATAGAAGGCTTCCCCACGCGGAGCTTCCACGCGGCTGACCGTTTCCCCTGCGGGCACTTTACGTGGGAAGCGGACGGCGAGTTCGCCGGGCGGCAAATTATCCACAATGGTGCGGATGGTGAAGCAACTGACCAGCAATTCTTTCATGCGGACTTCAAAGCGGGCTTCCAGGTCACCGCGTTCATCGGTGATGAGGCTGACGGGGAAACGGTGATATGCGCCATAAGGAGAGTCAATGCGTACGTCGCGCTCTAATCCAGAAGCGCGCGCAGTGGGACCAAGCGCTCCAAAATACTTTGCCTCTTCCAGGGTCATTGTGCCAATGCCACGCGTACGCTGCAGGAAGGAAGCATCTGTGGTGACTATGTGGAGATAGTAGCGGATGCGTTCTTCCAAATAATTCATCGCTTTATGAATGGCGCGGGAATGTTCGGCGGTAAAGTCATATTTGACTCCGCCCAGGACTGTGATCGAATAATTGACACGGTTGCCTGTCAGCGTTTCGAGCAAGTCCATGACGGTTTCACGGTCTCGCCAGGAATACATGAAAAGAGTATCAAAGCCAGCTTCATGAGCGGCCACGCCAAGCCAAAGTAAGTGGCTGTGGATGCGCTCCAGGCCAGCCACAATTTCACGGATTGCCAATGCGCGCGGCGGAACTTCCACCTGTGCAAGTTTTTCAGCTCCCATGGCATAGGCGCTGGTGTGCGTGTGAGAACAAATCCCACAAATGCGTTCGAGCAGATATAAATTCTGAATCCAATTCCTTTTTTCGGTGGCTTTTTCAATGCCGCGATGGACGTAGCCTAATCTCATGCGCGCGCCGGTGATGATCTCACCATCCACGGCGAATTCAAAGTGACCGGGTTCCTTCAAGGCGGGATGTTGTGGCCCAATCGGCACGGTGAACTTGTTGCCTACACGGCCCATTTCAGGGAGGGTTTCGCGCGGCTCCACAGGCGCTGCCTGTTCCATGGAAAACTCCTCCCGCAGGGGATAGACACCATCGGGCCAGTCATCCGGTAAAAAGAGGCGCGATGAGTCGGGAGTGCCGACCACGTGCACGCCGAGCATTTCACCGAGTTCACGCTCGAAGAAGGATGCCACGGGGATCTGGTCGCTGATGGTAGGAACATCTGGCTGATCTTCGCGCGGCAAATAAATACGCAGGCTGGTGATCGCCGCGCCTTCGCAAAAATGATAGAGCAGTTCCAGCTTGTTCACCTCTTTGCCCAAGTCGGTGGGAGTGATCGCGGAGAGATAGCCCCATTGATTGTCCATCAGAGCAGCGGTCGCGGAAGGCAAGTCACTGGCTTCGATTTCTACATCGAGACGGTTGGTTTCAGGGTTATTATTGCCTTTGGAAAATGGCGCAAGGATCTCCGTTGCGCGTTGTAGCAAGGTTTCAGTAGTCATGCAGTCTCCTGCGGAGCGAATTGGATCGGTTCCGGGCGGGTTCCATTTTGTAAGTGAGTTAATAATTTGACGATGCCGTCGATGATCGCTTCGGGGCGTGGCGGACAACCGGGGATGAACGCATCGACAGGCAGGACTTCGTTGATATGGCCGACGATGTTGTAACAACCTTGAAAGACTCCGCCGGAAATGCCGCACGAGCCAACCGCCACAACAAACTTCGGGTCAGGCATCTGCTCGTAGGTGCGGAGCAGGCGTTCGCGAGCCTGACGCGTGACCGGCCCCGTGCAGATCAACACATCCGCATGGCGTGGACTTCCACGCAGCTTGATGCCAAATCGCTCGATGTCGTAACGAGGGGTGAGCGTGGCCAGGATTTCGATATCACAACCGTTGCAAGACCCGCTGTTGAAATGGATGGCCCACGGCGAATTGACCCGCGCCCAGGTCGTGATTCTTCCCATCAATTGACTCACATAGTTCTGAGAAACATTCATAAAAGACTCCTGCTAGCCAAGGATCAGCGCCAGCAATGCCAATATCAAACCGCCGATGTACACAATGGTGACTGGTTCCAATCCGCTTGTGCCAAGCATCAGCACGCCGAGATGCAAAATTGCGAAGAACAAAGCCACTACAAAAAATGGACGATAGCCTGGGGCGGCGGGTTCAAGGTCATGCTTTTCGCCGCTGGCATAGCCGCTTGTTTTTGATTCGCTCGCCTTGCCGCGCACGGCAATGGATTTACCAGCCAGATACAGGATGCCAACCAGAACAGCGTAAATGCCAAACGCGAAGGGTGGGGTTAAGATTAATTCAGCCATTTCTTTTCTCCATGATGTATGCAGGCCTATTTTTATCCGCTAGTCTTCATGAATTTACGCTAATCTTTTAATTCGCGAAGACACCTGCACTGCACCGAACGCAGCGTGGTGCAAGTGTTAGTGGACTCTTTTAGGTTTTGCATAAATCCTGTTCTCTCTACTTACCGAAGATAAATAAGATCGCCTGCCCGGCAGGCTCGGTCAGCCAGCTCATGAGCGAAGGCCGCAAGCCAATGACCACGATTGCCAGCGCAAGCAATGTCAATGGGATGTTCATCGCCAGTGGGATGCTTTCACCTTGCTGAACCACGTCACCCATTTTTTGACGATACAGCATGTTGACAATTGGCGCGTAATATCCCAACGACAAAACGCTGTTCAACGCCGCAAAGACCACCAGCCCCATCACCCAGACATTCTCACTCTGGAAACCTGCCACAAAAATCTGCCACTTGGACATAAACCCCGCCAGCGGAGGCAAGCCACCCAAAGCCAGCAACGCAATGCTGAGCGCCAACGCCGCCAGCGGATATTTGCGAGCCGCGCCAGCCAAATCGTCAACGACCAGTGAGCGATGGATTCCTTTTTGATTCAACAATGCAAACATGAAAGCGCCGACCGCTAAAAAGGCCAGTCCCTTCATAACCATGTGGTTGAACAAATGAAAAGCCGCGCCCTGCGCCCCAGCCAGTTGGCCGCTCGTCAGGGCAACGCCAAGGCCCAGCAGCATGTAGCCAATATGGCTCAAACTGGAATATGCCAACATGCGTTTGATCTGCGTCTGCTTCAAGGCCATTAAGTTGCCGAAAAGCATGTTCACCGCGCCAAAGCCAAGCAGGAGCGTGCCCCACGAAACAGAAAGAACACCGAGAGTGGAAAGAGCGCGCAGCATCGCCACCAAACCTGCTTCGATCACCACGCCCGAAAGCATGGCGCTGATTCCGCTCGGCGCTTGTGAATGTGCATCGGGCAGCCAGGTGTGCAATGGAACAAGCGCCACTTTCACACCGAAGCCGATTACGAAGAATGCGCCTGCCAGAGCAAGCCCACTGTGTGTGGATGTGAATGTGCTTGTTGCCAATCGAATCTTGTCCATGTCGAGCGTGCCTGTTGCGCCGAGCACCAAGGCAACACCCAACAACACGAACACCGAACCCACCGCGCTTTGCACCAGATATTTAATGCCAGCTTCCAATGAAGCGGGCTGTTCGCGATAAAAAGCCACCAGCAAATACGATGAGACCGCCATGGCCTCGAACCACATCCAAAAGTTGAAGAGGTCGTTTGCGCTTCCGAGACCGATAATCAACCCGATCATCGCCAACAGCATCGCGTAATATTTTTCCTCGCCTATTTCGCCCGCCATGTATGGCCCAGAAAATAAAACAACGGCGGTTCCCAAACCCAAGGTCACCGCGGCCAGCAGCAAACTAATTCCATCGGCCTGCAAACCGATTGTTTCAAAATTGAAAGATAATCGTCCGCCTTGTTCTGCGAATTGCCCCCAACTCAGCGCGAATGGAATCCATGTCAACGCCAACGCCAGTAACGCCAATCCGCGCACCAGCCATGAACGGCCATTCAATTCCATTTTGTGCGAGCCAAGCCGCCCCGCCAAATACACCAACGGCGAAGCGCCCAACGGCAGCGCGATCATCCACGGAAAAATTGTCAAAGTCATGTTATGCGCTCCAGAGTAAAAAGCCCAGCACAGCCAGCAACGCGCCGAGAATACCGACCACATTCCAATTCAACTTGCCCGTCTGAGTTTTCTGCAATGCGGTTGCGAATTTAAATGTGATGGAAGTGACCTGGCGATTAAGCCAATCGAAGCCGAAACTTTCGCGACTGAGGATGTCGAACCGCGCCTCTTTCCTAGCTGCGGCCTGTTTCCTAAAAATCCAAAATATTCCCAACCCCAAGCAGACCACCGTCAACGCGATGTACGTGGCGGGAGCAGAGAAAATTTCTTCAACCAACTCAAGCGTGCTCAACTCATGGATCGAATGAAAAGGCAGCGTTGCATGAAATAGTCCGCTGAAAGGGCCAGCCAATAACCAAGTGGACAATGTGCCAACAGCCAGCAGACCAAGCGAAGTCTTCATCGCAGAACCTGCATCATGCACATGTAACGATTCTCGTGCTTCACCGAAGAAGACCAGCCATGTCATGCGCAAGGTGTAGAAAGCCGTCATGCCCGCGCCAAGTAACATCCCAACGTACGCCCAGATCGGGCCGTCTGCCAGACCGACTTCGAGAATTAATTCCTTGCTCCAGAAACCATTGAGGATGGGCAAACCTGCCAACGCCAACGCGCCGAGGATAAAGACATTCCGCACGAAAGGCATTTGTTTGCCAAGCGCACCCATGCGGCGCATGTCACGAGTCCCAGCCGCGTGGATGACTGACCCCGCTGCGAGAAATAACAATGCCTTGAAGACTGCATGGCTCAACAAGTGAAATTGACTGGCGAAGAAACCGCCCACACCAATAGCATAGACCATGTACCCAAGCTGACTGACGGTTGAATATGCCAATGCACGTTTTAAGTCAGTGGCTGTGAGTGCCATGAATGCCGTGATCAATGCAGAGATCAAGCCAACTATCGTGACGGATAATGCCCACCCAGGAACCTGCACAAAGGCAGGGTAAAAACGTGCCAGCAAATACACACCCGCATTGACCATCGTCGCGGCATGGATGAGGGCGCTGATTGGGGTCGGCGCTTCCATTGCATCGGGTAACCAAGTGTGGAATGGGAACTGTGCTGATTTTGCCGCCGCCGCAATCAAAAAGCCAAAGGCGATCAGCGCCAGTAAATTGGCAGGGAGCGTTCCTGCGTTTTCAAGCAAATCAGAGATTTGATAACTTCCAAACATGGCATAAGTTATCAACGCGCCAGCCAACAGCCCCACCCCACCGACCTGGGTAATGATCAACGCTTTGATGCCGCCCGCTACTGCTTTCGGGTCATCGTTATAAAAGGAGATGAGGGCATACGAGCAAAGCGCGGTAATCTCCCAGAAGAAGAACATGAAGAGCAAACTTCCGCTGAGGACGAGTCCCGCCATGGCTCCGATGAAGAGTAGCACAAAGTTATAGTAGCGGCTCAACTGCGCTTCGCCCTTCATATAATCCACGGAGAAGACGACAGCCAGAGAACCGATCACACAGGCGATGGCTGTCAATGCCACGGCGAGGCCATCGGGGGTGAAGGTGAGGCTGCCGAAGAAGGCGCCCATCGGGATGTCCACTGCTGTTTCAGCGGAGGAGAAGAAGATCAATGCCAGGGATGCGAATCCTGCTGTGATGGAAAAAGCAACTGCCAGCGTGTGTTGGAGGCGCGGGTTTTCATCGCTTGTGCGCCAAA
>JACPVB010000165.1 GCA_016191985.1 Chloroflexota bacterium
CCGCTCGGGTCGGACCTGTTGAATGGTCTGGTGACCCTGCCGGCCATTTACTACGCTGAAGCCAATCCGACGGACATCGATGTCACATCCCTGCCCCACGGCGGCTGGACAAATAACGATAACATGACCCGCCTCGTGGACAACATCCGTGCAAGCGACGCCGCCCGAAAAGCCATGCTCGAAGCCGAACAGCACGTAGACCGCGCCCTCACCCGGCTCGACGCAATGGAACCCTGCGCCGAACGCGAAGCGCTGGAAAACCTCGCGAAATATATTGTAGATAGAAAAGTGTAAATTCAATTCGCCCTGAGCGGCGTGACGAACGATAGTGAGGAACAAAGTCGAAGGGCAGTCCTTCGACTACGCCGCATAAAAACGCGCGGCTCCGCTCAGGACGAAGAAAAAAAGACCCCATGCCAAGCCCTAAAAAACCCTTCCGCTTTAATGTCGGCTTCATCATTCATGAAGAAGTCGGCTACAACCACGACTTTCCTTTTGAGTTCGCAAAAACCATCCTCGACGATCTTGAACTGCGTCACTTTGAAGGCATCGCTAATGTCGGCAAAACGCCGCAGGGACTGATCCTGCAAGGGGACTTCTCCGCTGAAACCTCCCTCAACTGCGTGCGCTGCCTGACAGATTTCGACCACGAATTGGACTGGTCCTTCACCGAGCTATATGCCTTCGACAAACGCTCCGAAACTGAAGACGGTCTGCTCCTGCCCGAAGATGCGCACCTTGATATTGCCGAACTGCTGCGTGAGTACGCCTTGCTTGAAATCCCCATCAGCCCGGTCTGCAAACCAGATTGCAAGGGACTTTGTCCCGAATGCGGCCAGAACCTAAACGAGAAGGATTGCGGCCACAGGCCCGAACAATCCGATTCGCCGTTTGCAAAACTTAGAGACTTACTGAAATAAAAAATGCCCCCAAAATTTGGGGGCATTTTTTATTATTTCTTCCTATCCTGATAGCGTTTGTAAACCCGCTTCCACGTCTCGGATGGGTTTTCGGGTTTGGCTTTTTTATGTTCCTTCTTGCTGAGGAAGAAGGCGAAATCTTCCAGCAAAGCGGAGATCGGCTCCTGGGGCTTGTCCACTACGAGGGGACGGCCAAAGTTAATCGCCTCCACAACCAGGCTGGGGACATGGGGAATGGATGCGACAAACTCCATGCCCAGGGCGCTTTCGATCTTTTCCTTTACAAGGGTCGAGCGTGGGAAGATCGCATTCAAAATGGGCTTGATCTTTTCCATGGGATAGTCAAGCTTTTTATAAGCGTCCAACGCGGCGGCCATGGCGCGGACGGAAGCCATGTCTGGGGTGCCGACGAGAAGGATGGTGTCCGCGGCGTCGAGTGCGCTGAGTGATGCTTCGCTGAAATCATGCGGAAGATCCGCGATGACGTATTGATATTGCTCCCTGAGCAGGGAAATGGCAGTGGAAAGCGTTTCGCCTCTCAAAGATTCGCCTTCATCTGGAAAGGTGGGGGCGGCAATGAAGGTCAAACCACTTTCGTGATCGCTGATGATGCTATGTAAAGAATCGCTATCCACTTCACCAGCTTTAAAGCGGGAAATATCCGCCCAGGTACGGCGCAGGTTCTTGTTGAGCATGAGGGCAACCTGGCCCGCGGTCATCATCAGGTCAAGCAATATGGTTCTGCCCCACAAATTAGACAGGGCTATACCCAGGTTCACTGCAAGTGTCGAAGAACCCGTCCCTCCTCGCAGACTGTGAATCGCAATCGTGTGAGCAAGTTGGGAGGGGTCTTGTGTCACTGTAACCGTGGGGATCATTTCTGCGCGACGGATCAGGGCAGAGACCCGGGCTGCAAGTTCGGCAGGCTCGAACGGTTTGCTGAGATAATCATCCGCGCCAACCTCGAAGGCGCGCAATTTATCCTGCAAGCCGGATTGGGCAGTCAGCACAAGGATCGGCGTGGAGATGAATTGCGCGTCACGGCGAAGCTGACGGGTGACTTCGTACCCATTGATGTCCGGCATCATCACATCTGTAATGATGACCTCGGGTTTCATGGTACGGGCACGGGCAATGCCGCTGGTGCCGTCTTCTGCAAAGGTGAGCTGGCAATCCAGCGATTCAAGAGCCTTGGCAACCAGTTGATGGTTCATAGGCTCATCATCTATTACCAATATGCGTGTCATAATAGGACCTCCATAATTATGGTATTACTCGTAAGAATCATCCTAGATTCTTTACTGCACCACATTGCCTCGTCAGGGGCTTGTGTCGCAGTTGGGCTGCGGCTTGAAAGCCGCGCTACATATTTTTAGCAAGATATTCCTGGACTCGAACAGCTTCCAATTCTATCTGGGCGATGTACGGTTGTGTCTCCAGGATTTTTTCACGTTTGCAAAACTCCTCCACGTGGGAGGCAAGCTCGGCGAGGAAGGTGGCGTCGAAGTTGAGAGAGACGCCTTTGAGCGTGTGGGAGTGGCGGGATAGTCGGTTAACATCTCCATCCGCAAAGGCGGATTTGATCTCCTGGACTCTTTCCGGTAAATGATCGCAAAAATCCTTGCACATTTCGAGCATGAAATCGCGGTCTCCATCGAAGCGGACCAGTGCGGCATTTAAGTCCACGGGAATTTTTGGGGGAGAAAATGTTGGGGCGGGCGGAGCAGGCTTATCGGTCGGGGGTGAGGCGGGCGCAGCTTCCTCTCCAAATAAGCCATCATCCATATCCATTGCAAAATTTTGCGCGTCAAAGGATACCACCTGAGGCTTAACGGGCGCTTCGCTGCTTTGATCTTCCGTGCCCGCAAGCCAGCGATCCAAAACATTGTAGAGGATGCGGGATTCGATGGGCTTGGTGACGTAATCGTCCATGCCCGCATCCAGGCATTTTTCGCGGTCGCCTTTCATGGCATGGGCTGTCATGGCGATGATGGGAATATGGGTGTTGTGAGCAATCTCCCAATCGCGGATTTTTCGAGTGGCTTCATAACCGTCCAGTTCCGGCATCTGCACGTCCATGAGAGCGGCGTTATAACCGCCGGAGGCAATCTTTTCAAATGCCATCTGCCCATTATCCACTACATCCACTGAATAGCCTGCTTTTTGCAGCATGACCACGGCGAGTTTTTGGTTGATGGGGTTATCTTCCGCAAGCAAAATGCGCTTCCCGCCCGCGCGCTTTTCCGCGATGAGGTGACGGGTGACAAGGCCTGTTTCTTTTTCCAAACCGCGGCTGAGCACCGTTTGCAGCGCCTCGAACAACATAAGCTGTTTGACGGGTTTGAGCAAATACCCAGAGCAACCCAGGGCCTCCAGGCGGACAGCGTCGCCGCGTTTCCCCATGGAGGTAAGGATGACGATCTTGACATCCTTCACAAGCGGATCGCTTTTTATGGCGCGGGCGGTTTGTTCCCCGTCCATGCCCGGCATTTGCATATCGAGCAGGACAACATCGTAGGGGTCGCCTTCGCGGGCGGCATGGTGGAGCATTTCAATCCCACGCGCACCACTGGCAGCCATGTCGATGCGGCAGCCGAAGCCTTCCACCATTTTGGAGAGGACGAGGCGGTTGGTCTGGTTATCGTCCACGCCGAGGATGCGCGCCTCGCTCATGTCTGTTTCAATGACGGTAGCCGGCGCTTCCAGGTGAGGCTCCGCTTCGATCTTCTCGAACGCGATATCAAACCAGAAATCGCTTCCCACGCCTGGCTCGCTTTTTAAACCGATCGTGCCGTTCATGGCGTCTACCAGTTGCCGCGAGATCGTAAGCCCAAGACCGGAGCCGCCATATTTCCGGGTGGTGGAGCCGTCAGCCTGGGTGAAACGCTCGAAAATAGCTCCCTGTCTTTCGTATGGGATGCCGATGCCGGTATCCTGCACCGAGAAGTGGACGTGGGTATGAGTGGGTGTCTCTTTGATGGCTTCAGCGCGAATCACGATCTCGCCCTGATGGGTGAATTTGATTGCGTTTCCAACAAGATTGGTCAAAATCTGACGCAGGCGGCCGGCGTCGCCGCGCAGGGTATGCGCAATATCAGGGTGCACAAGGCAGACGAGTTCGAGACCCTTATCTTGCGCGCGTTTGGCGAGGGTATAGCCCACGTCTTCGATGGCGTTTCGAAGGTTAAAGGTGATGGCTTCAAGTTCGAGTTTGCCCGCTTCTATCTTTGAAAAATCCAAAATATCGTTTAAGAGGGAAAGCAGCGCTTCGGCGCTCTTGAGAGAGGTTTGTAAATAATCCTGCTGTTCCGAGGTGAGCGGCGTATCCAGCGCGAGTTCCAACATGCCGATGACCCCGTTCATTGGCGTGCGGATTTCGTGGCTCATGTTGGCAAGGAATTCGCTCTTGGAGCGGTTGGCCTGTTCGGCCTCCTGTTGGGCACGGACAATTTCAGAAATGTCGTGATACATCGCAAAGGCGCCAATTTTCTCCCCATCCACCAAAACGGGGACGCCAAATAGCTCCACATCCACCTGTGAACCATCCTTGCGGCGACGTTTGCCGAAGGCATGAACCGTGCTATTCATCACCTGCTTTGTGTATTGCTGTGCTTCTGCGCGTGTTACGTCTGTTGTAATTAGATCATCCAGTTTTTCACCGATGATCTCGGCGTTTTTATATCCATACAGTTGTTCAAAAGCCGGGTTGCTCGATACGATCCTCTCGTCATTATCCAAAACAACGATGGCCACCGGGCTGTTGCTGACCAGGGATTCAAAATATTGTTTCTGGCGCAATGTTTCCAGTTCCGCGCGCTTGCGTTCGGTAATATCGCGCCCGATCCCCACCAGCCCCACCACCTGCCCCTGGCTATCCTTGACCGGCATCTTCGAGGTCATCACCCAGACAGAATTCCCATTCTCATCCAACCCAAGTTCCTCGCGATTTAGAACAGGGGTTTGTGTTTCAAGGATGAACTTGTCATCGGCCCAAAATTTATTGGCAAGCTCGGCAGGGTAGGTATCGAAATCGGTTTTTCCGAGCACTTCCTGCATGGTCTTCGCTCCGGACGCCAGCATATCGGCTGTATTGCTCAGGGTTTTACGCCCCTGGGCATCTTTGACATAGACACGGTCTGGCAGGTTATCGATCAAAGTTCGAAGGAGGTTGCGTTCCACATAGAGGTTGTTCTCCGCCTGTTTTTGTTGGGTCACATCATGCAAAATGATGAGTTTTTGCGGCTCTGTCCCCTCCACCTGAACCATATAATCAAACAAATCGTAAATGCGGTTATGCCAGTGAAGTTCAGTTTCCCCTGCTTTTACCATCTCCCGATAATTGATCTCCAGTACATTCGAGAAGGACTGTCCAATAACCTTGTCAAACCTGGTGTTAAGGCGGTCTACCACAGCATGATTGCAGCGCAGGATGTGATCATCGGCATCGGTTACAAATATCAGGTCTGAAAAAGAATCGAAGATGGCCTCCCACTCTTTTTTGGCCTGATTTATCGCGGCGGAAAGGCCGCGCTGCATGCCAATCAAACTCGCCATCGTGCCCAACACTACGGGAGCAAGGTCCACCACATAGATGATTGGCGCAGTTCTATGAAGATACAAAAATGACCAGAGTGTGAACGGCAGGTGATATCTATTAAATTCAAGCCAGATCCCCAGGGCAATAAAAACGAATCCCCCCAAAACGCCGACAAGGCCGAAATAAAACGTTGAACGATTTTTAAACCACTTCATGGGTACCTCCATAGTGCGGAGAGATAGATCCAATACTTTATTAATTTTTTTATTACCGTACAAATCCCTCGCAAAAAGCCCTAACCCACAGGGCTTAGGTCTTTTTTACAAATCGGGATTTTAAGAAGGCAGAGGAGACCTTTAGGGTTTCCATGTACGGTAGAGAATTAATTTTTAGTATAGCATGGGAAAAATCGACAAAATCTTACAATTAAGTAACGTATCCAAAGTAGGGATTCCCCGCATTGACAAAATAATCACGCTCTCCCTAAGCGTGCGTTAAATTTTCCAGGCTCAAAGCCGCCGTCTCCGGCGGCGATTTCCGAGGCAAGTCCTGCGCCGGGGACGGCGCAGGGAGCAACCTTGCGCTGTAATACTAAGCGTGCATTAATTTTTTGTAACTTTGTCTGTGATCTCCAACGCCTTGTCCAAAACATCCATGCCCTCTTGCAGTTGCTCTTCATTGATAATCAAGGGCGGGATGATCAAGACCGTATGCCAATGTGTATACAAAAACAGGCCATGCTCCAAACAATATTTTCGCAGCGCGATCATCTCCGGCGACGACCCATTCCACGGCGTCAGCGGCTCCTTTGTCTTTCTATCCTTCACCAACTCGATGATGCCAAACAAGCCGATATTGCGGACTTCGCCGATGGATGGATGCGCCTCGCCGAGGTCCGTCAACATGCGCCTCAGGACTCCGCCCATGCCTGCCGCGTGCTCGACGATTTTACCCTCCCTCATGGCATGGATGTTGGCCACAGCCGCCGCCAATGAAATGGGATGCGAGGTATATGTCAACCCGCTTTCAAAGGCATGTTCATCGAAAGCTGCGGCAATCTCAGGCTTCATCGCCACCGCTCCCAGCGGCGCATACGCGGACGTGAGTCCTTTTGCCATGGTCATAATATCGGGCACAACATCCCAATGTTCAATGGCAAACATTTTACCTGTGCGGCCAAAACCGCTCATCACTTCGTCACAGATCAGGACGATGCCGTATTTATCGCACAAGGCACGCACGCCCTGCATGTATCCCTGTGGCGGGATGATAATGCCGTTCGTCCCTGTAACAGATTCTATTAAGATGGCGGCGATGGATTCAGGCCCCTCGTACAGGATGATCTCTTCCAGGTGATTCAAATAATCGCGCGTAAATTCCTCTTCCGAAATATCAGGATTTGTGCGATGAAAAGTGGAGCGATAACGATACGGGTCAAGGAAATGGACCACGCCCGTCATCAAATTCGGCTCCCACCCCACGCGGCGCGGATCCCCTGTTACAGCCATGGCGCCTGCTGTTGCGCCGTGATACGAACGATAGCGGGAGAGAATCTTGTGGCGTTTGGTATATCCACGCGCCAGTTTGATGGCGTTCTCGTTCGCGTCTGCCCCGCCGAGGGTGAAGAGGATTTTGCTCAACGCGCCTTTGGGTGTGACCTCCGCCACGGTCTTGCTTGCAATCGCACGGATTTTTGTGGTCATACCCGGTGCGGCGTAGGGCAATTCTGCCGCTTGCTCCTGCATGGCTTTGATAACCCGCTCATCCCCGTGACCAATATTCACGCACATCGTCATGGAGTTGAAGTCGAGATATTTTTTATCGTCCACATCCCAAAAGTACACGCCCTTGGCACGTTTCACTGCTATGGGGTTTACTTTGGCCTGCGCAGACCACGTCCAAAAGACATGTTCTTTGGAAAGAGAGAGAATTTCATCATCGGGGAGATCGAACATGGGGAATCCTTCGTAAAGCGTAATTCGTAATGCGTAAATAAAAATTACGCATCACGTATCACGAATTATAATCCCCGTTCCTATGAACACATTTCCATACAAACGCATTGTCGTCATTGGCACAACATCATCGGGAAAGTCCACTTTGGCAAAACAGCTTGCGGACAAACTCAATTTGGATTTCATCGAACTCGATGCGCTTTTCTGGGAGCCAAACTGGAAAGAGGCGGATTTTGAAGTGTTCCGAATGCGCGTTGAAACAGCAACCAGCTCACAGCGGAGTCTGAGCGAGGGAAAATTGGGCTGGGTGGTGGCGGGAAATTATCGCTCCGTCCGCGACTTGATCTGGCCCAAGGCCGAAGCCGTCATCTGGCTGGATTATCCATTTCACATTGTCTTCTGGCGTCTGTTGACACGCACCATTCAAAGAGCAGTGACGAGGGAACTTTTGTGGGGCACCAACCGCGAGACGTTTTGGACGCATCTTAAAGTATGGTCGCCAGATTCCTTATTTCACTGGTTGTTCAAAACCTACTGGCGGCGCAAGCGCGAAACGCCCCTGCTATTATCCTTCCCCGAATATGAGCATTTAAAGTTGATTCACTTCAAACATCCGCGCGAGGCGGAGGAATGGCTTGGGAAACAAAAGTGACTGTCACTTTTTAAACCATGCAATGATTTGCAATGCCCCCAACACGATTACACCCAACAGAAACATCTCCCATTCATACGTCCATTGCCGCCACCAAAGAATCAAAAAAGATGCGAACAATAACCCGCCCAATGTCAGAAAACTGATTCGCGCCACATGGCGGCGCTCCACGCCTCTGACATCTTCACGCAAGGGCATGGTGCGCAGTCTCTTCCTCAACTCCGACATATCCCATGCAACCAGCGCGAAGATCGCGCCGCTGAACATCCATCCAATTGGAAAACTCAACGACAGTCCAACTACAGCAAACAAGATGGAAAGGAATAAACCAAACGGTGGGAACCATCTCCATCTTTGCCAGTGAGAAATCAGCCATAAGACTCCGAAAGCGATGATCCAGCGCACAAGGCTATTGAGTCCTGTGTCCGCATACCCCCATGCCAGTGAACCAATGCTGATGATGATACTTAATAAAAGCGCGATGATGCTCAAGAGATTCTCCTTGAAATGCCCGATTGCATTTTATCATTTGACAATATTCGGGAGTACGAAAAGAATGGGCCAGGAAAACCACTTACCACGGAGTTCACAGAGATTCTTAGAAGATCTTCTCAGTGGTCTCTGTGAGCTCCGTGGTTAAATCTTTTGGCGAACCCACGACATTAGATTAGCTGCTCCCAAATACCCGCGTGATATACTACCAAAATCATCCAAATTATGCTCTCGCGAATAGACGCCATCCTCAACATCCGTCCCAATGAACGCCGCAATGTGTATCTCATGCTGGCGCAATATTTTTTCATGGGCACGGCCATGCTCTTCGCGCAGACCATTTCCATGCCGCTGTTTTTGGAATACTGGGAGGCATCCGCCATCCCATTTACCTATATCGGCATTGCCATCGTTGTCTCATCCATCACGGCTGTCTTTCTAAAAATTTCCGAGCGCGTCACACTTTCAAGATGGCTGTGGCTTACCGTCTTATTCATTTCAGTTACCACGCTCATTCTGCGTGCGGGTCTCGCAGTCGCGCCGTCGAAATGGCTGGCTCTCTTCCTCCCCATCTGGACTCAAACCCTCATCAACCTCGCCGTCCTCGCCTTTTGGACTCTCGCGGCGGACATCTTTGACGTGCGTCAGGGCAAACGTCTTTTTGGTTTACTCAATGCAGGGTCGTGGCTTTCATATGTTGTGGCTGGTCCATTTACAAGTCCGCTTGTTAATTTGCTTGGTACAGAAAATCTTTACATCGTTGTTGCAGTTTGTCTTTTTATCGCGTTGATTGTTCAAGGCATTATTTTGCGCGGCGTAAAAAAGCCGCAAGCGCAATTCGCAGACTCTACACCACAGGCACAGCCGCCCACCAGTGCATTATTCCGCAACCGTTACATTTTGCTGGTCTTTGGGATCGCCGCGATCTGGCGTGTGGCCTATTTCGTGATGGACGCCATCTTCTACAACATGACCTCCATTCAATATCCCAATACGGCAGAAAGCGCGGGCTTCATCGGCGGGTTTTTCAGCATGGTCGGTTTGCTTGGCTTTATTACGGATACTTTCTTAACAGGCCGCATCATCAGCAAATATGGATTATGGGCTGGATTGCTGACCACGCCCATCGCCTTGATCCTCTCGATGAGCGGATTCGCATCCATTGGCATCTTCGCCTCTTCCTGGACCTTGGGCCTGTTCTGGTTTGCTATAGCAGGGAAATTTAACAACGAGGGACTCGGCTTCACGCTCGACCAATCCGCTTCTTCGATTTTGTACCAGCCCATCTCAGATGCCCTCCGCCCGAAAGCCCGTGCCATCGGCGAGGGAATCATCCAACCCGCAGCGATTGGGATTGCAGGTTTGTTGCTTACCTTGCTTTCCAACTTTCTGAAATTCGAGGCGCTGCAACTTTCTTTTGTGTACATTCTCATTGCTGTTGGCTGGCTTGCCTTGAGCATTGTGCTGGCGGGCGCATACCCGAAGCAACTTGTGGAAGCCATCCACAAACGCCGCATCAGGCGCGAAGACTTAATCAACGTGGAAGAGATCAACGCGGAGATTCTCTTCAAGAGCCTTAAAAGCCCGCACGAAGGTACGGTCATTTATTCGCTGGATTTACTGGAAGAACTTAATCATCCCAAGCTCAAAAGCGAGTTGATTCCCCTGCTCGGACATGCCTCGTCAAAAGTCCGTGTTTCAGTATTGGAGAGGATCGAAAGGCTCAAACCAGCTCAAGCGCGCGAAGAACTTCCTGAACATATCAAAAAAGAAGAGATTCCACAAAATCGAACATCATCCGTGCAGGCATTCTCGGCGTTGACGGCGGAGGATGTGAATTTGATCTTGCCGTATTTAAATTCAAGCAACTCGGCGGATACCTTCGGTGCTTTGGTGGGGTTGTTGAAATATGGCGGTGAAAGCGGCATTTCCATTTCACGTGAAAAGTTAGAAAAACTGGCGGCGCACAAATCGGGGCAAAATCGGTGGCTGGCGGCGCAGGCCATCAAAAAATTCGGCGCATCAGGCTTTGAGGATGTGCTGGAAAAACTGCTGGACGATAAAGAAATTACCATCCGCCGCGAGGCATTGCTGGCGGCTGGAAAAATAAATAGCGATCATTTATGGCCGAAGGTGATGGACGCGCTCACCAATCCACACACACGGAACGCCGCTGCAAAAGCATTGGAAGCAGGCGGCGAATCCGCTTTGCCGTTCATTGAAAGCGGACTGGGAAATAAGGATTTCCCAAAAGCGGCGCGAATTAAACTGGCGAAAGTTTGTGGGAACATTCGCGGCGAGGCTGTGACTCGTCTGCTGTTGGGGCATATCTCCGTCCCTGAGAATGACTTGCGGCTGGCGATGCTCTCCGCGTTGAGCGAGTGCGGATTCAGCGGAGGGAGTGTCAATGGGGAGATTCAGGCACAGGTCCAGAAAGAGGCGGCGGATGTGCGGATGTTGTTTTCCGCGCTGCGGGAGATCGAATCAAAAGAAGAGATGAGTCTTGCGGCGCAGGCCATCCGCATTGAATTAAAACATGCGCGCGAACGGTTATTTTTCCTGCTGTCTTTCATTCATGACCGCAAAGCGATTTTGAATGCGCGGCGGATTATCAATCAACGCAACGAGGCGAAGCTGCCGTATGCTATCGAAACGCTGGATACGATCCTGCCGCGTGGAATCAAAGAGATCATTTTGCCGCTCGCGGAAGAGCTGCACGGAAAAGAAGCTTGCAGGAAAATTGGGATAAACGAAAAAATATTATTGAGCGAACTTGCGGAGCAATCACAGGGCTGGTTGAAAATTTGCGCAAAGTTTATGGAGGCCGAGATGCACTCAACGGTGGAGAAGGTTTTAATTTTGAGGTCAGTGAATTTGTTCAAGGCCACGCCTGATGATGCGCTGGCCGAATTGAGCGAGATCATCAGCGAGGTGGATGTGCCTGCGGGGACGAATATTGTGGAGAAGGGCGAGCAGGGCAGCAGCATGTTTATCATTGTGCATGGCAAGGTGGCGGTGATGGATGGCAAGCGTGTGTTGAATATGCTCGGCGAGCGCGCTGTCTTTGGCGAGTTGGCCTTGCTGGATACCGAGCCGCGCACGGCGACCATCCGCGCCACGGAAGATACGTTATTGTTCCGACTCGACCAGGAACCGTTTTACGAATTAATGTCTGACCGAATTGAGGTTGCGATGGGTACGATCCAAATGTTGACAGGAAATTTGCGGGCGAGGGTGAGGGAGGTGATGGAGTTGCATGCGGAGAAAGAAAGTAGTGAGTGACCAGTGATCAGTGATCAGTGTGCGGATGATAGTGAGAAGGTGAAATGCAAAATTCCGAAGATTGTAATGGTGTGCTGCATGTGAAAGCAATTGAAGGGATGCAGTTATTTAATAAAGGGAAATTCTTCGAGGCGCATGAGGAGTTGGAAGAGGCGTGGAAGGAAGAGACCGGTGAGGTACGTGAGTTGTATCGGGGGATTTTGCAAATCGCGGTGACGTATTTGCATATCACGCGCGGAAATTATGATGGGGCGATTAAGGTTTACGGGCGAAGTTTGAAATGGCTGAAAGACTGGCCCGCTGTTTGCAGGGGGATTCAAGTAAAGAAATTCCGTGATGATGCGGAAGTGGTGATAAAAGAATTGGAACGATTGGGGAAGGAAAACATCGGCAGGTTTGATAAGTCGTTTTTCAAGCAGATCGCTTGGAGTGCCGCCGAGGAAAGTGCCCAGAATGGATACGGCGGCGAGAGCAAAGGGATCAAGAGCAAGAAAATCTGGATTTGCGACCGCTGCGGTAGTGAGATGCACGAGAAGAATTGCAAGGTCACCTGCCCCAATTGCGGGAATCGTTTTGATTGCTCGGATTTGAATATTTATTTTGATTAGCAGCTATGTCGCTCTGAGGGAGCGTTCTGCCCTGCACTTGCACGCAGGGCAAGTGTGCGACCGAAGAGCCTCTTACTATAGGCGTAGAGACCCTTCGCTGCCGCTCAGGGTGACATGGCATGGACTATTCGTGGCTTCGCAGACGATAGACCAACGCGCTGATTCCCCAAATTCCCAAAAGTGCCAATAAAGCCGCAGAGCCAAATGTCAACGTGACGTGGATGCGAGTTATGGCAATGTACCCAAAAATACTCATACCAATCACAAGCGCCAGCCGGGCGAAATGGGCGCGTTCCATTCTACGGGCATCTTGTGGGCTGTCTGTCATTCGCAAGCGTTGAAGAAATCTCGTCAAATCCCAGGCGAGCAGGGAGAAGATGACACCGGCCAGGGCTAGCGTGGGTGAGACATCGGCCCAGAGGGAGGCGAGCGAAATGATGATGAAAATTGCAAACGCAAATCCGCTGAAGCGATACAAACCTCGCGCGAAAAGGACAATCCATGCAACCCCCAGGAGCGCGACGGTAATTGCAGATGAGATAAAGTCATTGACAATGAGGCCATATACCAATGCACCCGCACTGGCAATGATCGAAACATAAACAAGATTGCGAGTCATCTTCGCCCCATCCCGCGCTGGATGGCGTGTAAAAATGCAGTCGGACGACTCAACGAGGCACGCACAGCCTGCTCGAATGGCAGAGCCACATCCCAATTGACAACCTGAACCCCAGCATGGCGTAATTCCCGCAGCAAAACTTCACGTTGGAGTCTGGCAATACGGGCGGCGAGTTTCACCGAGGGGCTGTCGCCAAGTCCACGGGACTCAAAGGAAACAGGGTCTGGGCTGATGACCATTAATTGATAGCCTCGCGCGCGCAATTGTGCCAGCAGGGAAACATCTCCCCCACTCAGCGGACTGATGAGGATAATCTGCGAGTTGGACGGGAATAACCTGCGCGGAATGATCAGTGATTTGAAATTCTGAATCTCACCCGTCTCCGCCAGGGCCAGGTCTTGCATAATGCGTTCGCGTTGATATTTTCCATAGCCGGGGGATGTCCATTTATTGCGCTTGCCGTAAATGAACAAGCCGACGCGGTTGCCCTCTGCCAACAAGGAAGAAGAGACAGCCACGGCAGCCAGAACCGAGTCTTCAAAGATCGAACGTCCACCGCTGAAATCATTTACACGCCGCCTGCCGTCTAGCACGATGCCCACATCCGCAACGCGCTCCTGTTCATATTCATTGGAAAAAAGCACGTCCCCCTGCCTGGCGGAAACACGCCAGTTAATGTGATGCGGCGAATCGCCAATTTGATATTCACGCAGGCCGAAGAATTCAATCCCCGTTCCGCCCTGGTGCGCGGGAATTACGCCGGAGTAAACGCGAGTCTGGCGGGGTTGGATGGCAATGTGTCGGACGCGGGCAACTGCGGGCAGCACGAGCAACTGTCCGCGTGTGGGAAGAACCGCGCGCTTCACCATCAATCCCAAACGGTCTTCGGCAATTGCTTTGATCTCTCCAAAATAATAACTGCCGCGCCTGCCTTGCAACGTGTAGTACCAGGAAATACTGCCATGCGCGGGCAGGCTGACCAACCTGCTCGACGAGCCTTCGCTTACTTTTAGAAAAGTGGGCAACGGATCGTGAAGCAGAACCTGCTCCAAGGCCTCGCCATGATTTTTGACTTTCAACTCCACAATGACCGTATCGCCCGGCGCGATTCTTTCCGCGCTGATAGTTCGTTCGGCAGTCAGACGCAATTCCTCCGGTCCGCGCCACAAGCCCGCGAGCAAATATAAAACCAAAGGCAGGGCCAGCGCCACCATTGCCCCGTTCAACGTGCCAACGCCAGCGAGGACGATGAGATAAATTAACGCCGCCAGCAAAGCAATACGACTCATGTAGTTCCTTGTGTGTTTGTAAAACAAGTCTATTGCACTTTTACAAATTATTCTAGCAATAAAATTTTTCGCGCTGAGCGGAGCGTCCTTCGACTGCGTTCGTCGCAACGAGCACTCCTCACTCCGCTCAGGACGAATTTTCTTTAGAAAAGAGCGAAGTCGAAGCGCAGGGATTGCTAGGTTTAATTGTTAATC
>JACPVB010000166.1 GCA_016191985.1 Chloroflexota bacterium
CAACCTCCTTGCATTTGCAAACAGCCGTCCCTGCGGCAGAGGCGGGGTGTGCCATCCTGCTCGAGAAACCGATTTCCAATTCCACCGATGAATTAAGTCAACTTGAAAGTGCTGTACAAAAAAGTGGATCGAAAGTTTTGGTGGCATTTCAATTTCGATTTCATCCCGGCCTGATGAAAACAAAAGAATTAATTTCAAACGGCGAGATCGGACGGGTGATCTCCGCGCATGTGCATTTTGGAGAATATCTTCCGGCCTGGCATCCGTGGGAGGATTATCGGAAGGGCTACGCCGCGCGCTCCGACCTGGGCGGGGGCGTGGTGCTGACGCAATGTCATTCGCTGGATTATTTGCCCTGGCTGGTGGGACGGGTGGAATCGGCCTGGGGCTTCACCGCCAAATTAAGTGACCTCGAAGTGGATGTGGAAGACACAGCCAAGATCGGCCTGCGTTTTGAAGGCGGCGCGCTTGGAAGCCTGCATTTGGACTTCAACCAGCAGCCACCCGAACATTACTTCACCATCATCGGCACAAAAGGCACCCTGAAATGGAATCTCGCGGACGGTGTGGCGCGCATTTATCGCGCATCGGCGGAATCGCTTGCGATCTCTGCGGGGACGGGAATCAAAGCGGGCGGGGAGTGGGAGACCTATCCCATCCCTGAAACCTGGGAGCGGAATGTGATGTTCCTCGAACAGATGAAGCATTTTGTGGATGTGGTGTATGGCAGAGCGGAACCGACTTGCACACTGGAGGATGGCGTGCGGGTGCAGAGACTGGTGCGGGCAATTCACGAATCGAATGCAACAGGCGGGGTTGTGAGCCTGCCTTCGTAGCGGGAAAGGATCGAATTCAGGTTCATGCAGAAGATCAAATCGTTATTTGCCTCGGAGAATGTGGTCTTAAGTTTTGTTTTGGCTTTAATTGGGGGTGTAGTCTATTTGATTTTTGTCCCAAAATTCGGCTATTTCAATGATGACTGGTATCTGATGTATGCGGCGGGGACAAAGGGGCCATCTGTCTTTTGGGATGTTTTCGCTATTGACCGTCCCTTGCGCGCGCTGGTGATGATACCAGCCTATAGCCTCTTTGGCGCAAATCCGCTTTATTACAATTTAAGCGCGTTTCTGTTCCGCCTGTTGAGTGGACTTTTCTTTTTGTGGATTCTGCGTATGCTCTGGCCGGGGAATCACCGTACCACCTTGTGGATGTCGCTGTTGTTTTTGCTGTACCCGGGCTTTTTATCCCAGCCAAATGCGATTGATTATCTCTGTCACATGGCTGGGCTGGCGGCGGGGATGCTATCCATTGCGTTGACTCTGCGGGCGATTCAGACCGATACATGGACGGGCAAAATATGGTTCTACCTCGCTTCGATTTTGCTGGGCTGGTTTTATCTCGGCCAGATCGAGTGGTACATCGGGCTGGAGTTCTTTCGGTTTGCCTGCATCCTTGTGCTTGTGCTTCGTTTGAATGAAACGCTATGGAAAAAGGCGGTTCGGTTTGTTCAGGTTTCGCTTCCAGCGGCTTTAATCCCCATCGTATTTTTGGTGTGGAGATTGTTTTTTTTCGAGAGCGAGCGGGGCGCCACCGATGTGGACTTGCAATTAACCGACCTGCGCGCGGAACCGTTGAAATTTTTAATCAATTACTCCTCAGCATTGCTGAATGATTTTATGGACGTGCTCGTCCAGGCCTGGTGGCTGCCGCTCCGCCGTTTGAGCGTTGGGTTTAATTCCCAACAATGGCTGTCGGGTTTTGGGATTGCGGCATTGGTCTTGCTTTTATCGTGGATATTTTTCAGGGTAGGCCAAAAGCCGGAGGAAACAGAATCAGGCATAAGGTCAAGTTGGAGGCGCGAGGCAGTTTGGATCGGTGTCGGGGCGATCATCGTTGGCTTGCTTCCCGTTATTTTGGTGGGCCGCTCTGTTGATTTTAAAAATTTTTCGCGATACACATTGATCGCATCGGTCGGTGCGGCCTTGTTGTGGCCGCTGGCGTTGAGTTATGTTTCCAATGTGCGGCTACGGAATATTCTTTTTGGAATCCTGCTGGTCTCCGCATCCTTGACCCATTATGCCAATGGATTTGTGAAAGCCCGCGAAACGAAAGCCACTCGTAATTTTTGGTGGCAGGTGAGTTGGCGTGCTCCTCAAATAAACCCGGGCGCCACGTTGGTTACGCATTATTCGGTGGCAGCCGAAGAGGATTATTTCACGTGGGGGCCGGCCAACCTGCTTTACCATCCTGAATCCAATCACGAAAAATATGTTCAACCGGCGGTGTACGCCGTGGTCTTGAACGAGGATACGGTTGCCCAAGTCCTGGCCCGCGAGCCGCAGGATTATTCCAACCGCCGTAGTATTCGCACGTATCCAAATTATCGCAACATCCTGATTCTTTCACAGCCGACGCCTGCCTCTTGTGTTCAGGTGATCGACTTGCATCAGGTGGAATTATCCTCTTCTGAAGATTCGCGTGTGGTGGAGATTGCCACATTTTCGGAAGCCGAACACATCGCCTTGAATGAGCCGTTCCGTGCCCCGCCTGCAATCCCCTTTGGCGCTGAACCTCCTCATACCTGGTGTTATTTTTTTGAGAAAGCCTCGTATGCCCGTCAGGTGGGGGATTGGGATGAAGTGCTGCGTTTGGGTGAGGAAGCCATCTCGCAAGGCTATTTTGCAAAAGATAAGATCGAATGGATGCCTTTCCTGCAAGCCTATGCTTCTGCCGGGGACACAGCCCGCCTGAAAAAAATCGCCTCTTTCATGACCTCGGACCTGCCAGCCCTGCAACAAGCCTGTCACATGCTGACGGCTATGCCGCTGGACCCAGCCGCTGACAGCGAGATCACCCGTCTATTTTGCGCCAGGTAGGGGAGAGAAAGCTCCGCGAAAATCCAAAATTCATTGACTGAATTTTGGAGTATAATTTGCGCTTGTGTAATTTTGTAGGGGCACAGCGAGACTATCAAAGTTTTAATTCTTGTTCGTTTCGCTATGCCGCTACTTCATCAATAAAATGGAGTTAACATAATGGCAAAAGCAAAATTGATTCCCCCCTATGGCGGAAAACTGGTGAATTTGGTTGTGGAAGGCGCGGAACGCGAAGAACTGCTCGCCCGCGCAGGGCAGCTCCCTTCCATCAAGATCACCATGCGAAACTTGTGCGACCTGGAATTGATCGCCACCGGTGGTTTTTCCCCGCTGGCGACCTTCATGGGCAAAGCAGATTATGACCGCGTGTTGAAAGAAATGCGCCTTGCGGATGGAACCCTCTTCCCGCTTCCCATCACGCTGACGGCTGACCCCAAGGAACTGCCGACAGTCGGCGAAGAGCTGGCCCTGCGCAACGCGAACTTTGACCTGATCGCTGTGATGACTCTCGAAGAAGTCTATCACTGGGATGCAGACACCGAAGCCGCGCTTGCATACGGCTCGACAGACTCAAAACACCCCATGGTCTCCGAGATGGGACGCTGGGGCAAGGTCTGCATCACCGGCCCGATGAAGGTCATCAACCTCCCCAAATATTATGACTTTATCAACCTGCGCCTTACCCCCGCACAGGTGCGCGCCCGCCTCGAGGAAATGGGACACGACAATGTCGTCGCCTTCCAGACTCGCAATCCCCTGCACCGCATCCACGAAGAATTGACCAAGCGCGCCGCTGCTCAGGTCAATGGCTCGCTTATCGTTCACCCCGTGGTCGGCATGACCAAGCCCGGCGACGTGGACCACTACACCCGCGTCCGCACCTACAAGGCCCTGGTGGATAACCACTACGATAAGAAAAACACCATGCTTAGTTTGCTTCCGCTTGCCATGCGCATGGCGGGACCAAAAGAAGCGCTGCTTCACGCCATCATCCGCCGCAACCACGGCGCAAACCACTTCGTTGTAGGCCGCGATCATGCAGGGCCGGGCAATGATTCCACGGGCAAACCGTTCTACGGTCCGTATGATGCGCAGGAGATCATGAAGCAGTACGAAGCTGAGATCGGCGTCAAGATGATCCCCTTTGAAATGCTCGTCTATCTCCCCGATGAAGACCGCTACGTGGAAGAGAAGGATGTGCCGAAGGGTGCGAAGACCGCCAACATCTCCGGCACGCAAGTGCGCGATGATTTTCTTTCCAAAGGCAAACTTTTGCCCGAATGGTTCACCCGCCCCGAGACCGCCGAAATTTTACGCGAGATGTATCCTCCGCGCCACAAGCAGGGATTTGCGATCTGGTTTACAGGTTTAAGTGGTTCCGGTAAATCTGCCACCACACAGGTGCTCACCACGCTGCTGCTTGAGCGCGGACGTGAAACCGCCATTCTCGATGGTGACGTTGTCCGCACGCATCTCTCCAAAGGCCTTGGCTTTAGCAAGGAAGACCGCGACACCAACATCATCCGCATCGGTTTTGTGGCCGGTGAAATCGTCCATGCGGGCGGCGCGGTCGTTTGCGCGGCCATCAGTCCCTACCGCGCCACACGCGCCGAAGCCCGCAAGATGGTCGGCGAAAATTTCATCGAAATTTACATGGATACTCCCGTTGAAGTCTGTGAACAACGAGATGTGAAAGGCCTGTATGCCAAAGCGCGCCAGGCCATGCATGACGGCAAGCCGATGGGCTTCACCGGCGTGGATGATCCCTACGAACCCCCGATCGACCCGGAGATCACCCTCCAGGGCTTTGGCTCCTCTCCCGAAGATAATGCCCGCATCATCGTCAAGTATCTGGAAGAGCAGGGCTTTATTCAGCCTGTGAAATAAGTTCTGACTTGTTACGCATTACGGAATACGGTTTCCGTAATGCCTAACTCTTTCTTATGACCAAACAACAACGCGCCGTCTCTGTCTTAATCCTCGGCCTGCTCGCTGCATTAGGGATATTTCTCGTCCTGTACGCAACTCCGCAGGGCCTCGGCCTCTCCGATGACTCGATAGCCTATATTGCGGGCGCGCGCAGTATTTTAAGTGGGAATGGCTATCACGCCATCTGGCTGGCTTCCAACAAACCTGTTACTCATTTCCCCCCTGGCTTTTCATCCATCCTTGCGCTCATCGGCCTCAGCGGATTGGATCCACTGCGCGGCACGCGCTTCGTAAATTCCCTGCTTTTCGGCGCAAATACATTTTTGCTCGGCCTCATCGGCTGGCGCATGACCAAATCGCAAATCGCGGGTATTCTGCTGGCTTCGTTGTTTTTATTCAACGCCTCCATGTTCCGCGTCCATGCTGTGGCAATGAGTGAACCGCTCTATATCTTTTTCAGCCTCGCGGCATTTTTGGCTTTTTCAAAATACTTTGGAGTGCAACAGCTTGCTGTTGCAAGTGCGGTAGCAAGCCCCCGCGCTCCAAATAGCTGGCTCCTTCTCACCGGCGTCTTCACCGCTTTTGCCTACCTCACACGCTACGCCGGCCTCGCCCTGCTCGCCACATTTCTATTTGCGCTGGTCCTGCTGCATGAAGATTGGCGCAAGCGATTAACCAGCGCAGGCATCTTCCTCGCTGGTTTTATCCCCTTCGCCCTGGCATGGAGCATCCGCAACAAACTGGTTGCCGACAATGCCACCAACCGCACGCTGGTTTTCCATCCCCTCACCGCAGAGAATATCGAAATTGGGATTTACAACTTCTCCGAGTTTTTGGTTCCAGTCGAAACCTGGCGGCGCGCGTTGATAAAAATCCCCAACCTGTTCACCACTATTTTTTCCCTTCTTGCGCTTGCGTTGCTCCTTTGGGTCGCATACAAAGGCTTGAAGAAATTCTTCCAGACCTCTACTAAAAGCCCTGAAATCTTATCTTTCACCAGCGCACTGTACATCTTTGGCTATCTTGCATCCATTGTCTCATCCATGTTGTTGTTCGATGCCAGCACCAAATTCAAACTGCGTATTAATTCGCCGATCTACGTTTCACTGCTTATCCTGCTTGTTTTATTTATTTTCTGGCTGTGGCAAAAACGCATAGTCTATTGGCGGGCTCTGGCGGTTGTCATCACAGTCTTCATTCTCGCGCTTTCAGTTTATGATATGTCCCTTGCTATTACCCAACTCCGCAAAGGTGGGCAGGGCTACGCATCTTTTGTGTGGTTTGATTCCGAGGCCATGGCTTTTTTGCGAAATCTTCCCGAAGGCACGCGCATTTACAGCAACCAGGTTGGCCCTGTTTATCTTTATACCGACCGCCCGGGCTACGTGCTCCCCGACCTCATTGACCCTGTGACGGGTCTCCCGCGCGAAGGCTATGAAGAAGGCGTTGCTACGCTTAAGCAGGACGTGCTTTCAGGGAATGCGGTCCTTGCCTTGTTCAAATTTGGCTCGGAGTCTGAAGACGTGCAATCCATTTACATACAACTCGCCGATGGCTTATATCTTGCCCACGACACGCGCGGCGATAAAATCTACACAGCATTTCCCGTACCGCAACAATAATATTGCGCTACAAAAGAGGAACCATGACCATTCTCGATAAATTCAATTTGAAAGACCGCGTTGCCGTTGTCACAGGCGGCGGTGGACAATTGGGGTTTGAGTTTTGCAAATCGCTTGCCGAAGCGGGCGCGGCGGTTGTTGCCGCCGATTTGAATATGGAACTCGCCTCGAAGACCGCGACACGCCTCTCTGAATCTGGCTACGCTGCGGCTGCTTTTCCGCTCGATGTCACCCGCCTCGAATCGACCCGTGAACTGGTTGCTGAAACCGTCAAGCAGTTTGGCCGCCTTGACATTCTCGTCAATTCCGCGGCGCTCGACCCAAAATTTGACCCCGATGCCGCCGCCAAAGGAATCGCCCCCGGCGCCTTCGAGGATTATCCCCTCGATCAATGGAACGCGGCATTGAATGTCAACCTGACAGGCATGTTCCTTGTCACTCAGGCTTGTGTCAGACAGATGATCGTGCAGGGTAAAAAAGGCAGTATCATCAACATCTGCTCCACGTACGGACTCAACGGCCCCGACCAGCGCATCTACATCAAGGACGGAAAACGTGTGGCTTACAAACCCGTCTATTACACAGTCACAAAAGCGGGCGTGATGGGCTTTACCAAATACCTCGCCGCCTACTATGCGGAGACGGAAATCCGCGTGAATGCGCTCACCCCGGGCGGCGTCTTCAACAACCACGAAGATTATTTCGTCAAAAATTATTCTGCCAAAACCATCCTCGGACGCATGGCAAAAAAGGATGAAATGAATGGCGCGCTCCTCTTCCTCGCATCCGACGCATCCTCCTACATGACTGGAAATAATGTCATTGTAGATGGCGGATGGACGGCGTGGTAATTACGGTAGGGGCACAGCGGGACGATCAATCGTCAAAGTCCTTGAGTTATCTGCTGTGCCCCTACGATAAATAATGGTAAAGGCACAGCGGGACGATCCCTTGTCAAAGTCTTTGAATTATCCGCTGTGCCCCTACAATTAGATAAAATAAAAACAACAATGACCGAAACCCTCGCCCTCATCCCCGCCCGCGGCGGTTCCAAAGGAATCCCGCGTAAGAATATTCGTTTATTCGCTGGCTATCCGTTGATTGCCTGGAGTATCGCCGCAGCAAAACGTTCTGCGTCGGTGACTCGCGTCATCGTCTCAACGGATGATGAGGAAATTGCAGCGGTTGCCCGCCAGTGGGGAGCCGAGACTCCCTTCCTGCGCCCCATTGAACTGGCACAGGATAAGACCACCGACCTGCCCGTTTTTGAACATGCGCTCAAATGGCTGGAGGATGTGGAAGGGTATCGCCCTGAGACTGTGGTGCAGTTGCGCCCAACTTCCCCCATCCGCCCGAAAAACATGGTGGATGAAGCCGTGCATATTCTGTTGAATCACAAAGATGCGGATTGCGTGCGCGGCGTTGTGCCCGCCGCGCAAAATCCCTTCAAGATGTGGCGTTTCAATGGCGACGAAAAACCATTAGATCCATTGCTCGAAGTGGACGGAATCCCCGAACCTTACAATGCGCCGCGCCAAATCCTGCCACCCGTCTACTGGCAGACGGGACATATTGACGCGATCCGTGCCTTGACCATTGTCAACAAGAAATCCCTCACAGGCGATGTCATCTACCCGTTGATAATCGACTCAAAATATACAGTGGATATCGACACCCTGCCTGACTGGGCAAAATATGAAGCGCTAGTCTACAGCGGGTTGGAAATGGTCACACCGGGCACTGCGCGCCGCCTCATGCCTGAGACAGTCAAAATGATCATCTGTGATTTTGACGGCGTGGTGACGAATAATCTTGTGTTGACCGATGAGAATGGCAAGGAAACCGTCTCTGCCTCGCGCAGTGACAGTATGCACATCAAGACCCTGCGTGAGAAGGGCATCGAAGTGATGATCCTCTCCTCGGAACCGAATCCCGTCGTCAAAGCGCGGGCGAAAAAGATGGGGGTGGAGGCAATGCACGGGATTGGGATGCAAGACAAGGGTAGGGTGATGCGTGAAGTCCTCGAGCAGAAAAATATCAAAGCGGAGCATGTCATCTATGTTGGCAACGATCTCAACGATCTTCCATGCTTTGAGATCGCGGGCTGGTCTGTGGCGGTGGCGGATGCGTATCCCGAAGTCCTCCGCGCGGCGGATTATGTGTTATCGAGAAAAGGCGGGCATGGGGCGATTCGAGAATTGTGTGAATTAATTTTAAAAAATGTAATACCGACTTAAGTCGATATTACTCACAAGGAGAAAAAATGGCTCGTGAAATAAAGTTTGGAAATCGAATGATGGGTGATGGACATCCCGCATATGTGATCGCGGAGGTGGGGATCAATCACAATGGCGATTTGGATATTGCAAAAAAAATTATCGATGCGGCGGTGCATGCGGGCGCGGATGCGGTGAAGTTTCAGAAGCGCACGCCTGAAGTGTCCACGCCGCTTGGGCAGCAAAAACAAATGCGCGAAACTCCCTGGGGCTACATCACTTATTTGGATTATCGTTATAAGGTTGAATTTAGTGAAGAGCAGTATCGCGAGATCGACTGCTACTGCAAGGAAAAGAAAATCGATTGGATGGTCTCGGTGTGGGATGAACCGTCGGTGGATTTCATGGAGAAGTTTGATACGCCCGCATACAAAGTGCCGTCTGCTTCGCTCACCGATCTCAACCTGCTGAAGCATGTTCGACAAACTGGCAAGCCCATCATCATTTCAACAGGCATGTCCACTATGCAGCAGATCCACAAAGGCGTGAATACCATTGGCGAGGAGAATCTCGTCATCATGCACTGCACCAGCACCTATCCCTGCGAGCCTGAGGAATTGAATCTCAAAATGATCGAGACCCTGCGCAAGGAATTCCCGAAAAACCCGATTGGATATTCCGGGCACGAAGTTGGGCTTGTGCCTTCTGCGGTTGCCATTGCGCTTGGCGCAACATCCATCGAACGTCACATCACCCTCGACCGCGCAATGTGGGGCAGTGACCAGGCCGCATCTGTAGAGCCGGGCGGCTTCGAGCGTTTGGTGAAATACATTCGCGTGACAGAGGCTTCGCTTGGGGATGGCGTGAAGAAAGTCTATGCAAGCGAACAATCGTCACTGAAGAAATTGCGCCGCATGAATGGCGAGGATTAGTTTTATTAGTGATAAGAAATGAGTAACGAGAGATGAGTTTCGAGTCTCTTGTTACTTGTTTCTCGTTACTTTTCCTGAGAGATGAAACAAATAAGCCTTTCACGTCAGTTCATTCGTAGACTTCGCCCCGCAGGAAAAACCTTGCAGGCGATGGCGCGCTGGAAGCGGTTTACATTCAACGAAGCGCCGCCCATTTTCGGCA
>JACPVB010000167.1 GCA_016191985.1 Chloroflexota bacterium
CAGTTTATCGGAGCGCTTTGCCATCTGCTCACGATCTTTGATCGGGTAAAAATATTCCATGGATTGGTCAAGCCGCCCCTGCAATTTTTCACTCAATGCAACAAGGTTGGATGGAGGCAGGACAAGAACAAAATCCGTGCCGCTGAGATGGCCGAGGAAATCCTCCGGGCGGCTGACTTCCCGCATGGTATTGACGATCATTAAACTGATTGCCCGGAGAACATCATCCGAAGCCACAAAACCGTAGGCTTCGCGGAAAGAATCCATGTTATCCAACATCACGAACAATAAGGCCGCGCCATCCTTGCCTATAATTTCGGAAAGTTTTTCATCCACGAGGGCGCCTTCCGGCAGGCCCGTGACGGGATTTGTCAAAGAACCCTGGCTAACCCTCTTTAGCGCATTTCGAACACGAAGGCGCAATTCCTGAACGTCGAATGGCTTGGTGATGTAATCATCCGCGCCAATCTCCAGACCCTGGAGACGGTCGGAACGGTCACGTTTTTCGGTGAGGAAGATGATGGGGATATCGGAGGTGCGGCGGTCGGCGCGCATACGGCGGGCGACTTCATATCCATCGATATCGGGCAGGCGGATATCGAGAATAACAAGGTCCGGGTGATCCTGCTGTGAGGAGCGGACTCCGTCCTCACCCCAGTTGACGGTAAACACTTCATAACCTTGAACGCGAAAATAGGCGTTCAACATTTCAGCCACGTCAAGATCGTCTTCAATGATGAGTATTTTGGGCTTGGTGTCTGTCATACCAGTCTTTCTGTTTAGGAGATCGGCTCTTTTTGCACGATGAATTCGCAGACGCTATCCCCAATTGCCACGCATTTGGATTCGTTGACGCGAAATTCATTGCCGCCTGAAACCCACTTCAGGCTCTCCTGCAAGAGGCCTGTGGAAATGAAACACACGGGTTTATCCGCGCCGGTACGGCCCCAGCAGCAGGGGCATTTGTGAATGGTCCACACCCATTCGGTGTCTTTTTCTTCGACGGTTGTTTGTTGATCACTCAGCTGGGAAAATATTTTGGCGAAAGCTGGCAGACCAATTCTCAGTTTGGATTGAAGCGGGAGAACAACGAAGGCTAAATCTGCCGCGCCGGCCAATGCTCCAAAATTCTTCAAGGCATCGGAGAAGGTCGCGCGTCCCGCACGCAAGGCCAGCCCACGTCCGCCGCGAGGCCCGTACATTTCTTCAAGGGCGGATCCAATGGCGGAAAGCTCGATAAAATCAAAACCTTTATCAAGATTGTCGGGGGGGTAGTTTTCTACATAATGATTCAAGCCGGCCAGATTCAAAATGGCATTTAAACCGTTCTTGCCCATCACCTCTTCCAACGATTTGATGGTGATCAATCCAAATTTGTTAGGGTAATACAATCCACTTTTTTGAAGGGGGGCCATAAAAACTCCACTAGATCAACTTCGCCAGATCTTCGGCGGCGCGACGCATATCAAGGAAGATCAGGCCAAGCTTGGCCTGTTCGCGTGCCAGTGCGGTGAGAACGGCCTCTTCACCGACCGACATCAAAACAACATACCCTTTTAAGCCTTTGATGTAAACCTGCTCAAGAGAGCCACGCCCCAATTCACCGGCAATACGTTCACCCAATGAAAGCATCGCAGCAGACATGGCAGAAACACGGTCTTCTTCCACGCCTTGTGGAAGAGCGGATGCAATGCTGAGGCCATCAACGCTAACTACCGCTGATGCTTCGATATCTGGTGAGGATGCCTGTAATTCACGCAGGCGATCCACCATTTGTTGCGTTCGGTTTTTAGACAAGCCAGCCCTCCTGGGAGAATTTAACGCTCGAAACACTCAAGACGTTTATTTAAGAATCGTGGGACTATTTTAGAACATGGCTTTCATTGTGTCAAGTTCGTTGCGAAATTGGGTTATTCTTCCTTCTTGAAGCGGTCGCGCATCCCCTGCACCTTGGACTGTAAATCCTGGAAGAAGTCGCTTTCGACGATTTCCTTTACCTGTTTGTCCAGTTTGGAGCGGTCCACCATGATTTCCAATTGATGCACGCGGGCACGCAGCGATTGTTCGCGCTGGGCCACCTTGTCCACCATGACCTTGAACACGCCCGTCAACGTATCGATCTCGTCGCGGAAGTTGCGCGGGTTGCCGTCGTCTTCCTTCCATTCATGGCTGTAATCGCCTTCTCCGATCTCCTTTGCCACACCCGCAAGGCCGATAATGGGACGGGTCAGGAAGCCGGAGAGCCAAAAGACTAGCAGGAAAATAAGGATATAACTGAGGACGAAGGCAATCGCTCCGTTGCGAAGAATATTTGCACGGACTTCCGCTATATAACTTGCCTCAATATCCACGCCGATGGCGCCGATGGCATTGCCATTATCGTCAATGATGGGCGCATAAGAGGTGATCCAACTGCCAAAGCTATCCGTGTAAGGCGTCCACGCATTGACCTGCGCAGTCAGGCCATTGTAGATATTTGAAGATGTGGACGTGTAACGCTGGCAGAATCGAAATCCGCCGCGCGGCTCGCGGAAATAGCCCGTGCTGCCAATGGCAATAATCTCCCCGTCATCGGGCCCTTTAATATATGTGTACATACGGGTTTGCGGCTCAACCTGCTGAACGGCCAGCAGCCAGTATTCGTGTTCCATGTAAAGCGGGTTGTCTTCAGGGTAATAGCCGTTTTCTTCTTTCGGGGTATCTGCGGTGGGTTTCTCGGGAGGGCACATTGGGTTATCAGTGCTCTCTTCCTCATAAAGCTGCACAAAGTCCGCTTTATCGATTCCCTCGATGGTCCCGTGAAGAGTCTCTTGAAGATCGTCTGTAATGGTCTGAAAGACCCGGGCGGTTGTGTATTGATAAAACCAATAATAACTGGCGACAAACACCGGGGTAAAAATAAGAATAAACCCGATCCAGATCTTCAGGCGCAGGCTAAAAAAGCGGCCGCTGGGTTTGACTGGTTCTGTTTTTTGTTCGTTCATAATAATTACATCCTATGGATTAATGGTTTCAAGCACTTCTAGAACTGTGGAATGTTGTTCCGGTAAACCGTAATGATCCACCAAAAAAGCCATTACAAAATCAGAAATCATTTCGCGGGTATATTTTTCCACTTTTACATCGGGGTTTGGCAAAAACCCAATGTGCATCGGTGAAAAGCGCGTAATTGCCAGTTCCTCCAAACGACTTCGGCCAGCCGCCTCTGGAGGGAAAATCGGCTCGACATATTTTAACGGCAATTGCACCAAACCGTTACGCATATAATGCTCCATTAAGCGGTGCGGCTCCACCTCATTGACAATTCCGAAAACCGGCGGATCGCCTTTCTCCTGGGCGTCACAAATCACCTGGGTAAGGCACTCATAAATTATGTAGACCGACAGCCTGTGACCACTCACCATCACGTCACGAAAGGAGGGATCCACAGCCAGGGAATGAGCCAGGCCGCAATGCCGCTCGCGGACGTAACGAAATGTGCGTATGCCCGCCGGTTGACCGTCCACCTCGGTCAGCCAGTAATGGACAATATGCCCTTCGCGATGTTCGTTGCCAAACTGGGTGCGCCGCCTCATTCTCGGGACGTAATGCTGGTACTGCGGAAATAGCTTTTCATAAAGCCCGAGCATTTTCTCAATTCGATCCGTGTCACCCGAGCCAAGCAGATCGTAGATAGCGACATTCTCAACCTGCTTCACCAAACGTGCAGGCATTACTTGTCATCCTCCCCAAAATCGAGCTTGTCCAAAACGCTGGCTCCACGGGTGCGGCGTTTTAATTGCCAGCTTAACATACTCTTCTCATACGTGGCGCGGACACGGAAAGCGGCGTACAAAGCTACAAGGGCAATTGCAATGCCAACGCCCAGATAAACCAATGTGTATTGTTCACGTGCAAAACCAAATTTCAACCCCAGGGCAATGATGGCAAAAGCCAGCAAACTTCCAATGATCGTCCCGCTGGAAGGCAGGTAACTGTCAATGAACATGCTGACACGTCCGCGCTTTTCATTCGGCACCATGGCCTGGAATGCCTTGCGAGCCGATAAATCCACGGTGTCGTACGTCACACGGGAAACACCCTGAGAAATTGCACTGCTCATATAGCCGGGGATGAAAAAATTCGCGATCATCGAGCCGAGCATCACGAAGGGTTGGATAAGGAAGCTTCGTTTCAACGTAATCCGTTCAATGACCTTGGCGGAAATACTTTGTACAAAAATCGACCCAAAGGCAATTGCGAGATTGTACTGGGCGTAAAACGATTGAAAGCCATCCCCCAAGTCAAATTTTGCATCGGATAGCGCATCGTACAGGAGGATGGTCATCACGCTGCCAGCCGCCAGCATCCCTAACGCAGAGTAGGCGAACGCTGGCACAGTTTTGATAAACTCCCATCCTTCCGTCAGTGTTTCCTTCATGGAAGTTTGCGCATCAATGGGCGGAACCAGTTTCACTTTCCGTAATTGGAGTTGAGCAATGAGATAGGCGAGTAAAAATATCGAGGCATTGAGCAATAATAATTTGACGGGACCAAATTCCAGCCTGGCGTCGACCGCGCCGATCCCCAAACCGACAATGGTGCCGAGAAAGGCAAAATTCGCAATGACCGGCATGACGCGGCGTCCCGTCGCAGGGTCGTAAATGTCGTTGACGAGGATCCAGAAAACGACGGGAAAGAAGCGCCACTGCTGGTCATTCAAAAGATAAACAAGTGTGTAACTGATGGAGGCGGGAAACGATTTGGAAAGAAATGTCAAAGGAAGAATTGCATAAAGCGCCGCGAAAACAAGCAGCACGCCGCCCATGAGTTTTACGCGCTCAAACCGGTCCACAATGAGGGATTGGATCCCTGTCGCTAAAATCAGCAGAACCATATCCACTGCCCAGACCAGCAGAATATAATGGTCTTTTACTTCAGCCAAAAAACCGCTAACAGAGACCACCTTGGTGATTCCCATGGCTGCATAATTTGCAAATAAAATAAAGCCGAGGGAAAACGCCAGCCTCGACTCTCCTGCACGCAAAGGAAACCGCTGTTTAAGCCTTTCGATCATGCCATTCCTTTAACTTTGCTGTTCAGGCCGTTACCTGAAAATATTTTTCAGGCTCCTTGTCAAAGGCGGCTTTACAACCCGGGGAACAAAAGTAATAGGTCTTCCCCTTGTATTCGGATTTAAATTGCGCGACCGCAGGGTCAACTTCCATTTTGCAGACGGGGTCTATTTCCATGGGTTTTCTCCTCGTTTAATGTAGGGCGAGTATACCTGAATATAGGCAGGTAACAAATATTAAATCAGGATCAAAGGATAAAATCGACAACCTGTTAACTCACCTTACTCATGAATGAATTCCCCGCCGAGACGCAAAGTTTTGAGCCACTTTGCGCCTTCGCGCCTTTGCGTTGAATATCTTGTGTAGGGATTCAACCTGAGGAGCATGAACTGCATAAGGTGAGCTGGTAAAAAAACGCAGGCCGCACGAATAGTGCGGCCTGCGTTTTTTTACATCGGCAATCCCAACTCCATCAACTTCTCCTGGGTGGGATACCCCTTCTCATCCCAGCCGCGTTCCTTATAGAAATCGGGCAGCATCTTGTCCAATTCCACCACCCTGCCTTTGGCGGGACCGTCAGGCAGCGGCTCGTGCAACATGCGGTGTGGAAGCGTATCGTGTTCGGGACCGGAACCCGCCTTAATGAGAAACATGCGCTCCAGGGTGTACACACGGTCAGCGGCTTGCATCACTTCCGCGGGCGTGTATCCCGCACCCGTGGAGAGATTCATCAGTTCGGAAAGCCTCTCAGGCCAGATCATGCGGTCTTTGCTAAAGACGTAACGAATAGCAACAAACACGCACAGACCTGAAGAGTCAATCAACGCAAAGGAATCTTCAAAATGCTTGACGAGTTCAGGCTTGCCCTCAGTAGTGAGTGGATTCTCCTTGACCGGCACGCCAAAGACTTCTTCGTACGCTACATCCCCTTCCATGTGTGAAGCGCCCTTGTTAGACGTAGCATACAACAAGCCCATGCCCTGCGAGCCGCGTGGATCATAACCAGGAAATTCCTGTTTGCGCGTGGTCACAGCCAATTCAGGATGGCCGTATTTTTCTGCGAGACGATAACTGCCCATCGCAAGGTCTTTGCCAAATCCTTCCATGTACGCCATCTTTTTTATCATGGCAATCATCGCGTCATGGTCGCCAAACTTGAGCGGCATTCCGATCACATCTTCCGAGATATACCCCTTCTCATACATTTCCATCGCGGCGGCAATTGTCATACCTGTCGTGATGGTGTCCATGCCGTATTCGTTGCATAGATAATTGGCCTTCACCAACGCGGCGAGGTTGCTCACGCCACAGCCCGTTCCCAAAGATGAAATTGTTTCATATTCAGGGCCTTCCCCCTTGCCTTTATACGGGCCATCGGGCACTTCGGTGAGTCGTCCACACGAAAGCGGACAGCGATAACAGGGCGTGTGGCGAATCAAATATTGATTCTTGAGCGCGTCACCATCGATATTATTCACATGTTCAAATGTGCCTTGCAAAAAATTATGTGTGGGCAAAATACCAAGTGTGTTGGTCACCTGCGGCACATACGACGTGCCGTAAATGCGCATGTTCGAGCCTTTCTTCACATCCGCGCCCACATTCTTGGACGTGTCCACGCTCAACGCGCGCATGCCTTCGGTGTCGTGCAGCGGCGGATTTTTATTTCCCATCGCCACCACGGCCTTAAGATTTTTGCTCCCCATCACCGCGCCCACGCCCGAGCGAGCCGCCGCGCGATGTTTATCGTTCATGATCGCCGCCATCAACGCGAGGTTCTCCCCCGCAGGGCCAATACATGCGACTCTCGCATCATCGGATGTTTCTGCCTTCAAGATATCCGTAGTCTCATGCACATCCTTCCCCCAAACATGCGCCGCAGACTTAACCTCAACCTGGTCCTCGTTTACGAGGACATAGACCGGCTCTGACGCTTTGCCTTCGAAGATGAACAAATCGAAGCCTGTGCGTTTCATCCACGTTGGGAATTCGCCACCCGAGTTGGAATGTGCCAGCGCGCCTGTCAGCGGGGACTTGGTGACAACCATATAGCGGTTGCCCGTCGGCGCGGGAGTTGCGGTCAGTGGGCCGGTGGCAAAGATGAGCATGTTCTCCGGTGAGAGCGGGTCAACAGCGGGATCCATTTCCTTATAAAGATAATGAATCGCCCATCCGCGCCCGCCGAGATAATCGCGTGCGATCTTCGGGTCAACGTCTTCGGTGGTGGCTTTTCTTGTGGTGAGGTTTACTCGCAGAATTTTGAGGTGCCAGCCGTACATGGGAAACTCCTTGAAAATTTATATACCGGTGGTCGAGTAGTCTGAGGCGGTAGCCGAAGACGTATCGAGACCACCAGTGGTTGAGAGTATTTCAATAACAGGTGGTCTCGACACCGCACTTGCGTTCGGTGCAAGTGTACGGACTGGGAAAAGCACCCAGTCCTACGCGACCACCGGGGTATCAACCGCCTGCAATCGCCGAAAAGGCGGTGACCATATCACCTTCTTTAAGTGGTGTGGACATATCCACTGTCAAACCGTTCAACACAATCACGCTTGTATCATCGAGAGGAATGTCAAATTTCGAGATCGCATCATAGACCGTTGTCCCGTCTGGGACATCCAACTCCACCACCCCGTTTTTGGCTTCGGGCGGGAGTTGTTCACGGTAGTTGGCGATCAGTTTAACGCAAATCATCATTTACGGATTCTAGCATGGTGCAGGTCAGATTGGCAATCCGACTTACACAGCATTACAATACATACCATGAAAAGACAACTTCCCTATCATGGCTGGTGTTTCGTATGCGGAAGGGACAACCCGCACAGTATTGGTCTCACCTGGTACGTGGATGACGATGGCATTATGACCTCTGAGTTCACATTGAATGAAGCGCAGCAAGGTCCGCCTGGGCACGCGCACGGCGGCGCATCCGCGGCAATTTTGGATGAAGCCATGGGGCTAGTCGTATGGGCGGCGGGACATAAAGTGGCGGCGGTCAATTTGGAGATCAATTATCACAAGCCGCTCCCGTTGAATCAACCCTTAATTCTCGAAGCGCGCATCACACAAATGGACGAGAGAAAAATCTTTTCGACAGGCGAAATCAAACTGGCTGATTCAACTGTCGCCGTGAGCGGACGCGGAATTTACGTCGCCGCGCCGAAGCTGTTTGAAAATGTCAGGCTGAAAGGAAACGAATCATGAAGACCATCGGATTGATCGGCGGGATGAGCTGGGAATCATCCATCGAGTATTACCGCATCATCAACGAAACCGCGAAGCAAAAGCTGGGCGGGCTGCATTCTGCAAAAAGCCTGATGGTAACCGTTGATTTTGCCGAGATCGAAAAACTGCAACATGAAGACCGCTGGGATGAAGCTGGGCAAATTTTGGTGAAATGCGCGCAAGACCTCGAGCGCGGCGGTGCGGAATTTATTGTATTGTGCACAAACACCATGCACAAAGCCGCAGACCAGATTATTTCAAATACAAAAATCCCGTTTTTGCACATCGCAGATGCCACTGCCGAAAAAGTGAAAGCCACCGGCATAAAAAAGATCGGTCTGCTTGGCACACGCTTTACGATGGAACACGATTTTTACAAAGGCCGCCTGATCCACAACTTTGGGCTGGATGTGCTTGTGCCAGATAAAGCTGACCGGGACATCATCCACCGCGTGATTTATGAAGAACTGGTGCTCGGCAAAATCATAGACACCTCACGCGAGGAATACAAACGCATCATGAAGGCGCTTATCGCCCAGGGCGCGGAGGGAATTATTCTCGGCTGTACCGAGATTGAATTGCTTATCAAGGAAGGCGACAGCCGTGTCCCTCTTTTTCCCACAACCTATATCCATGCCGCCTCTGCGGTGGAATATGCCCTAAAGGACGAACCCTAAAGGATTGAATGAAGCGCTGCGTTTTCATCCTCCCTATTCTGGTTTTAATTTCCTGTATCGCTGTCCCTACTGTGGAACCCACAGCCACCACAGCCATACCGGTAATCGTTATCGTTGAGGAAAACCCTTACAGACCCCAGTCAAATGACGCCGGCTTGAAGCTGGCTGGCGCAATTATCAACAATACCAACCTGGTGGAACGTTTCGATCTTGACCCATTTCGCGTGGAGTTAAATATCTCCGGCTCGCTGCCCAGCGTGTGCAACGAGCTGCGCATCAACGTGTCACCGCCCAACGTAGATTACCAAATCTTCGTAGAGGTTTACAGCCTGATAAATACCGACATCAACTGTGACAACGTGTTCCAGCAATTTGAAGCCAGCCTGCTTTTGGGGGTTTATTCCAATGGGCGGTACACGGTTTGGGTAAACGAAGGCTATGCCGGGGATTTCATTACTTATTGATGGCTGCTTGATTGTTCTAAGAGACCGTTTCTTAAGTACACGGATTTGACGGATCACACGGTCAGACACGGATTTTTTAATGGTTTTTTCCGTGAGAATCCGTAAAACTTGTACTGAGCCTGCCGAAGTATCAGTGTCGTCCGTGTCCAAAGAATGACTTAAGAAACACTCTCTAAATAATTGGTGGTCTCGATATGCCCCTCAAAGGACACTCGGGGCTACTCGACCATCATACTGGAACTTTCCAGCCATATTAAACGTCGACACCAAATGGAGACCAACATGAAACAACTTTTACTTTCGATCACCCTCCTTGTTTTCACGCTGGGCGCATGTGCCCCCTCCCTCGATGAACCTGTAAACAGCGACACGCCATCCGCCCCGCAACCGAGCAGCTTCGCTCCCAGCCCAGGGGATTCGAGCCTGGCGCGCGGCAAGGCATTCGTGGATGCAACAGACCTGCTCACACTTGAAAGCTATCCCCTGCAATTCACACTAACCCTCAAAGGCAGCCTGCCTACACCCTGCCATCACCTGCGTGTGGCGGTCAGCCCACCGGACGCGGAAAACAAAATCGTTGTGGATGTATATTCAGTGTCCAACCCGGATGAGATTTGCACACAAGTCCTTGAGGCATTCGAGGTCAACGTCCCGCTTGGGAGCTTCCCCACTGGAACATACACTCTTTGGGTAAATGGCGAAATGGTGGCGGAATTCCAATCGTAAAAAAAACCATTCCCACAGAATCCGCTAACCCTTCGACACGACTTCGTCAGTCAGGACAGGTCTACGCCAATCTGCGCGAATTTTAAAAAGATTAGCAGACAAAGATACCCTTCTGCGTAAGTCCTGAATGATCTGCGGGTTTTGTGGACAATCCACGAAACCCGCAGAAATTTTTCAGGGACATCTCATTACCCTGCCTAATGTGCAACTCCTGTTTTTACTCTGGTGGGGCGCAGATGAACGCTGAAAAACGCAGATGTTTCTCCCGAATCAGCGAAGTCAGCGTTATTCAGCGTCCCAAAACGGTTCATGGAAAAGAATTGCACATTGGGTTACCCCTATTTATTCCAATCGGCTCACAGCACCAATCTTTGCATTGACTAATTTCACCAAATCAGCCACGCCTAATTGAATATCCAATCCCCTCTGGCCGCCTGAGATGTAAATCTCATCGAAGGATTGCGCGGTGGAATCAAGCACCACCTGAAACCCCTTGTTGATTAGCGCCAGCGGAGAAATGCCGCCAGCCTGCAACCCCGTCAACTGCTCGGCTTCGCGTTCGCTGGGCAGGTGCATTTTCTTCTCGCCCAGAAAAGACGCCAGCAGTTTCAAATCCACCACGCGCGGAGCGGGGATCACCGTCAGCACAGGTTTGCCTTTTTCACGTGTGGTTACAATCGTTTTGAAAACCTGCTCCGCGGGCACGCCCATCAACTGCGCAACTTCCAGCGCTCCGAGTTTCTCGGCGGGCACTTCATGCGCCGTGTATTTCACCTTGCGCGCGTCTAAAAATCTTGTGACATTATTCGTAGTAGCCATGTGATATAAAAACCTGTACAATTATAAACATAAAGGAGGCTGATATGTCCAACCAGGAACAGGAAAGACTAAAACGACTCCGCGAGAAACAGCTTCAGGCGCGCGACCCGCTTGTCAAACAGCGCCAATTCCAGCACAGCAGTTCCGTCAAAGAAAGAAGAATGCGCAAACCCTTCTCCCTGTCCAAGGCGTGGAAGGATATTCCCCATATTATCAAAATCCCATTCTATGCCCTCATGCTCGGGGTCATCGTTGTCTTCGTCCTCCCCGTGTTTTGGGATTCGCCCTACGCCATCCTCGTCGGGGCGGCCATAACCCTCATCTTTATTTTGTTCGGAGTGATTCTCGGCAACTCGCTCGATATGCGTGACGATATTAAAAACCACCTCAAATAGATGGATTAAAAAAATCGCTTCGCCCTTAACCTGAAAACTGGTCTTGCAAAGCAGATATTCTCCACGCCCAGGCATTGGAGGAAAAAATGATAAGCACGGTAACCCTGTCCCAGTTCGGTTTGTTCGATGGGCTTCCTGAATCATTGCTCAAAGAGATCGCCGCCATCAGCGCTGAAGCCTTCTGCAAAAAAGGGGAATTTATCTTCCGCGAGGGTGAAAAAGCGGACAAATTACATTTCCTTGTTAATGGAAGTGTTGCCCTGCTTGTGAATCTAACCTCACGGCCTGAAAGCATCACCGTCTCTTTTATATCCATACCTTTTCAAAGTTTTGGCTGGTCTGGCCTGGTGCCACCCCATAACTACACCTCCAGTGCCAAATGTGACGAGGATTCAAACCTGCTCATCGTCTCTGCCGAGCCGTTTATGAAATTGCTGGAGCAGAATCCCGAAGCAGGTTTCAAGGTCATGCAGCGCGTCACCGTCATCATCGCGGACCGTTTGAGGAATAGCCGACAGGCTTTGTTGAAAACCATGTAATTCCACGCTCTGGAGTCAGGCAGCTTGCTGCCCTGTGGGTGCTGCCCTGGCACTGGTTGCAATATCCATCAGCGAGCTGATGGACTCCAAAAAATCAGCTCAAGAAAAACCGTCAGTAAACAGAAGCAGGCATGGGCGCGGTGGGAAGCGCCCGTCGTGTTTTGATTCTTTAGGTTCTCTGGCATTTGGTGGGGTAAGCCACAGAGATCACAGAGAAAATGAGTTTTGAGCTTTTTCTCAAAGGTCTCCGTGCGCTCTGTGGCGACTTCACCCCACTTAACCCCACAGAGCCATTCTTTAATCCCGCGTAGTACAATTATCCGGGTGAAAACAGCAACTGCTCCAATTCCGCTTGAAAAACTTCTTGAGCAGCTCCCGGAAACTTATACTATTGCAGACCGTGAGCTGGTGATGCGTGCCTATCACGTTGCGGAAGAGGCGCATCGCGAGCAGAAACGGCATTCCGGCGAACCGTACATCAACCATTGTGTGGCGGTTGCCAGCGTCCTCGCGGATTTGAAGGTTCCCTCCGAAGTGGTGGCGGCGGGATTGTTGCACGATACAGTGGAAGACACAAACATCACGCTGGCGGATATCCGCCGCGATTTTGGAGACACGGTAAAAATCCTCGTGGACGGCGTGACCAAGCTCACCCACTTGCCGCGCGTTTCCCGCGGCGACCAGCACGCTGAAAACGGTCACAACGGAAACGAAACCGAAGAACCGCTTATCGAACCCGCCTTGCTTGGCCGCAAAGAGGATATGATCTCGGAGACTTTGCGAAAAACGTTCCTTGCCATGGGCGAGGATGTGCGCGTGGTGTTGATCAAACTGGCGGATCGTTTGCATAACATGCGCACGCTCGGCTACATGCCAGAGCATAAGCGCAAGCGCATTGCGCAGGAGACACTGGATATTTTCGCTCCGCTGGCAAACCGCCTCGGCATCTGGCAGATCAAGTGGGAATTGGAAGACCTCGGCTTTCGGCATGTATTCCCTGAAAAATATAAAGAGATTGCGGAACTGCTGGCCGAGAAGCGGCCAGACCGCGAAGCTCAACTGGAAACGATCAAGGAAAACCTGGTAAAACTGCTTGAAAAGAATAACATCAGAGCCGAGATCAGTGGGCGGCCAAAGCACATTTATTCAATTTTCAAAAAAATGCAAAAGAAAGGCAAGCCCTTCAACATGGTGCATGACGTGCGCGCGGTGCGGTTGATCGTGCCTGACGTGCCTTCGTGTTATGCAGCATTGGGTGTGATCCATACCACCTGGCGACCCATCCCCGGCGAGTTCGATGATTACATCGCCGCCCCGAAGGATAATTTTTATCAATCCCTGCATACGGCGGTGGTCTACGATGACAAGCGTCCGCTGGAGGTGCAGATCCGTACCAGCGAAATGCACTTAAACGCGGAATATGGCATCGCCGCGCACTGGCGGTATAAGGAAGGCACCAAGCATTCCGATAAAAATTTCGAGCAGCGCATCAACTCCCTGCGCTCGATGATGGAGTGGCGTTCGGACGTGAATGACGCCGCCGAGTTCGTGGAATCCATGCGCAGCGATGTGTTTCAGGACCGCGTGTACATTTTCACCCCGCGCGGCGACATCATTGACCTGCCCGCTGGCTCCACGCCAATTGACTTTGCCTATCACGTCCACACGGACATTGGTCATCGCTGCCGTGGGGCGCGTGTGAATGGAAAGCTCGTCCCGCTGTACCAGGAATTGAAAACAGGCGACCAGATCGAAATCCTCACCACCAAACGCGGCGGACCAAGCCGCGACTGGCTCAACCAAAACCTGGGGCTTGTCCGCACTTCGCGCGCGCGCTCGAAGATCAAGGTCTGGTTCAAGAAGCAGGAGGATGAGCAGAACCTGGCGCAGGGACGCGATGCGCTGGAGCGCGAACTGCAACGGCTTGGCATTACCGAAATCAACTTTGAAAAGCTGGCGCGCGATCTCGGCTATAAAATTCCAGATGAGTTGTTCATTGCGCTCGGCTGCGGGGACTTATCCATTAGCAAGATCATCAGGCAATTCTCACAGGATGAAGTTACGGAAGACATCCTTGCAGCCACATCGCCGACCACATCCAGCACCTCCACAGACGTGGTGGAAGTGGTTGGTTTAAAAGGAATGCTTTCGTCGATGGCGCGCTGCTGCAACCCCATGCCGGGTGACCAGATCGTAGGCTTCATCACCCGTGGACGCGGCGCGACCATCCACCGGCAGGATTGCCCGAACATTTTGCAAACCAAAGACCGCGAACGAATCCTGCAAGTGGGCTGGGGACACGTGGAACGGACGTACCCGGTCCCGGTCAAGATCAAGGCGTATGACAGGCAGGGGTTGATGAGCGATATTTCCAACCTGCTGGCGGATGAAAATATCAACATCGCGAATGTCACAGTCAACGTCAATCGCAGCATCGCGGATTTGCGGCTGATCATCGAAGTAAAAGACCTCACCCAACTCAGCCGCATCCTCACACGCATTGAGAATTTGCCCAATGTCATGGAAGCGCATCGGACGAACCCGGGGTAGAAAAGTAATACCGACTTAAGTCGGCGCTACACAGTAGGGTATAATCGCGCCGATTTCAAAATGTTATCAGTAGCTGAAGCGCGCGAGCGCATCCTCTCACATTTTCAAACGACCGCGACGGAAAGCATTCCTCTGGTTGCATGTGCAAACCGTGTGCTGGCCGTGGATATTTCCGCCGCATACGATCTCCCCCTTTTCGACAATTCAGCCATGGATGGATTTGCCATCCGCGCGGATGAACCTTCCGCTTCATCCACAACTCCTTCGACTACGCCCAGTCCTTCGTCTTCGCTCAGGACGAGGCTAAACGTGGTTGCGGACATCCCGGCAGGTTCCACGCCGCAAGTGACTCTTAAGCCTGGCGAGGCCGCGCGCATTATGACGGGCGCACAATTGCCCGCTGGCGCAAACGCCGTCATCCCCGTTGAGGATACGGATTTCCACAACCGCGAAGCTGGCACAGCCGCGCCTGAGACGGTTTCCTTCGAGAGGAAAGTGAAGGCCGGGGAAAACGTCCGCCCACGTGGGATGGATATTCACGCTGGCGAACTGGTGTTGAAAAAAGGACAAGCCCTCAAGCCGCAAGACCTCGGCCTGCTGGCGATGCTGGGAATTGCAAACGTGCAGGTTTACAAAAAGCCGCGTGTGGCCCTGCTCTCTTCCGGTGATGAATTGCTTGAAGTGGATGCCCCGCTTGAATCAGGCAAAATCCGCGACTCGAATTCATATACACTGGCATCATTGATCGAAAGCGCAAACGGCGAAGTACTGCGCCTCGGTGTGGCAAAAGATACACGCGAATCAGTGGAAGGCCTGCTTCAACAAGCCGTCCGCGAAGATGTGGATTTCATCCTCACGTCGGCAGGGGTAAGCGTGGGTGCATTTGACTTTGTGAAAGAAGTGATCGAAGCCAATGGCTCATTAAATTTTTGGCGCGTGAACATGCGCCCCGGCAAACCGCTGGCATTTGGAAAATATTTGGATAAGCAATTCATCGGCCTGCCTGGCAACCCCGTCTCGGCGTTCGTTGGGTTCGAGATTTTCGTACGTCCCGTGCTCGAGCGGCTGAGCGGCCAATTGGACGGAAGCAGGCGCAAGGTCCGCGTGAGAAGCGAGGAGGAGATCGAATCGGATGGACGGGAAAGTTATCTGCGGGCAAAAATCCGCGAAGAAAACGGCATCCTTTTCGCCAAACTGACGGGTCATCAGGGGTCTGGAAACCTGCTCTCTTTGGTGCAGGCGGATGCTTTACTTATTATCCCCGCTGGTGTAAAATGCGTGCCTGCTGGACAGGAAGTAGAGGCGTTACTATTATGAGGAAGCATGGATAAATGGCTGTACCGCGCATTGCTTGCGCTTGTGACCGTTGGTGTGCTCGTTTCAATTTATATGACCATTTACAAGGTCAGCGGCAATGATGGCATGTGCCTGGGTTCCGGCGATTGTTCCACGGTGAACGCGAGCCGCTATGCAGATGTGAATGGCATCCCTGTGGCGGCCATCGGTATTCTCGGTTACCTAGCGATCCTGGGGGTGCTTTTGTTCGAGAAGCGCAATCCGTTCTTCAAACAGAACGGCACGCTGCTGGTCTTCGGTATGGCGCTGACGGGTTTTATTTTTACCGTCTGGCTGATCTATGTAGAAATTGCGCTCTTGAAAGCGATCTGTCCGTTTTGTGTCACATCTCAGGTGGCAATGACCATTATCTTTATTATCTCTGTCATTCGCCTGATCAAAAACCCCCAATCGTAGGAGGAAGTGAAAATGCCCCGTATTAAATGTCACTACGCAGATTGTGTGTTCGTTGATGAAGGTTATTGTTCCGCCGCGGCAGTGGAACTGGATCCGGATACCGGCTGCGCCACCTATTCTCCAACCGACGAAGCCGCCGTTGTGGATGATGAATGGGAAGACGATGAAGAAGCGGAATGGGAGGATGAAGAATCCGACGAAGACGACGATGAGTGGCTTGAAGAGGAAGATGAATTCTAGTCCTTCAACTCGCTTCTTTCTTAACTGAAAATTGATTCTGCAAAAAAAGCCTTCTCTGCACGAGGAGGTTTTTTTGATTCTGTGCGAGATTGGGGAATAGGGGGAAGTGAATAGGGAATGGTAATTTTGTTACCTTTTGGGAAGTGTAGGTTTATAATCTGTATATAGGACATTATACAAAGAAATCGCCGTAAAGTCCCCTTGTGGGATATCCACCCAAACGGCGTCTTACACAGCAAAAAGTGTGATTAAAACCTAGTTGGGCGTTTCTCTTGTCTTAAGAAAAAGGATCAAGAAATTATCTCCTGCACACTATCTCAATTTGATTTGGAGGAAATCCATGAGCAATTTCAACACCACCCATAATCCACTCGCAAAATTTAGAATTAATTATTTGAGACTGATTTGGCTCACGATATTATTCTTAATCATTCCAGTGTTTTTTATTATATCGGGAGCAGTTAACATCAAAGAGGATTTGATTTTATTTGTTCCTTTTGTAATTATTCCTGTTGGTATCTCGATTTATAGAATCTATCTTCTTGTAATGAATTTCGACTTGGAAATTCTCCTTTACAACGATGGATTTAATTATTCAAACAAAGGCGAAATCAGAAGATATTATTGGAAAGAAATCGACAAGATTTGGACAACAAAGTATGAATTGATAAGCATCATATATATCAAATACATTAAAGTGAAAATTTTAGACACATCTGGACAGACACTAATCTTAGACCGTACACTTCAAAACGTCGAAAAATTTGAAGCAATTGCGCAGGAACAAGTTGCAAGAGAAAAATTTCCTCAAGTGATTACCATGCTTCAGCAAGGAAAATAACTAGAATTTGGCGGAGTAACTGTTACGAAGGATTATATAAAAAACGAACACGAGACTATTCGTTGGGGTGAGTTAGGAAATGTTCAGACATGGCAAGGGACATTGCGACTCTGGAAAAAAGGAAAGCAGGCAATAAGTATCATGACCAGCATACCCTCTACGCCAAACTTTACCTTATTATTTTCTCTTATCAGATATTTAAGCGAAAACCCCCAAGTACCATCTCTTCCTTTGCAAGATACGGCAGATGATAAGAATGTGCTAGACGAGCCACACACATCAGCGAAACCAAAAACAGGCATCCGCATGAAACCAGGAGGAAATACTGATGCAAGACTTTCGGGATTATTTCTTTTATTGCTTGGTGCAGGAGCAGGATATTGGCAAATTCTCTTGCCAATAAAGAAGGCTTTACAGCAAGAACCTAATATCAGCTATTCTTCAGAAGTTGCCATAGTAGCATCTATTGTTATTTTCATGGGTTTGTTCTTGATGATTTTTGGCGCTGAAGGCTTGGGATTTCTATCGAAGCCATCTTCTAAACTCGGATTGGCTTTATTTTTTACAGGCATAATTGTTTTTGTTTTAGCTTGCTATTTCGGAATGCAGTTCATTATGAAAAGTTTAGGGTATTATTGAAAATAAACCAGAATCTTGCGCAAAGCAAAAACGCCCAACAAAGCGTTCTCAGAACGTCACTTGGAAATTGCGAAAAATAGATCATTTTCTTGAAATATCGCCCCTTTTCGCAAATTTTTGTATAGACAGCAAGACGTTCTCTCGTATAAAAGGATGGCTCGCCCATCTTCATGGGTGCAGCTGACGGTGGCCTTTGGAGCGTTTTCGTAGCTTTGAGTTTTTTCTGCTCCCAAGCAGAATCCACGCTCCGCCCACACGCAGGTCAACGCAAGTCCGTTGGGCAGTCCCTTGCAAAATTATGCCGCGAAAAACTTTCAACAAATGGACTGATGTAGGGTTCCATGGATTTATCTTGGCTTTGTTTTGTTACCGTAATATTGATAATGATTCCCGTCATTTATTATGGCGTTACTTCAAGGTTGAAATACGGGAAACAACTTCTCAATGCCTTTTCGCTGTTCGCCAATCTTAAAAGTATGAAATTCAAAACAAGGTTTGCAAAATTAGACGAATTTTACAAAGCTATAAATGAGTTAATCAAATGGCTCAAAAAAGATGGTCATCTTGAAGAGTCACAAAAATTAGGTACAGCGATGGTTGCAGGTGCAACAGGTTCAGAAATACTTGGCGACATAACGCTTGCGCTCAAAAGTATGAATGGCAAATATTCTCCAGAGTTGAGAAAAGAAATTAATGAATGTTTTGAGTTTGCGCTCAATCACCGAAAAATTTTAGGGCTTGCTGGTAGGTAAAACACTTTCATTGTCAGCGTTTATACAAGCCATGTTTTTAGTAATTGCAAAAGACTGTGTTATATGTAAAACTTGGGTATGTTGGCGTGGTATCTTGTTTTCGTCAGTGAGTCTTGCACAACAAAAACTACCCAACACAGCGTTTCTCAGAACGTCACTTGGAAATTGCGAAAATTGGATCATTTTCTTGAAATATCGCCTCTTTTCGCAAATTTTTGTATGGACAGCAAGACGTTCTCTCGTATAAAATGATGGCTCGCCCATCTTCATGGGTGCACCCGACGTGTGGGAGTCGGCGCGGTTTAAGAGCATTTTTCTGGCTTCGGTTTTTCCTGTTCTCAAGCAGAGTCCACGCCCGCCTATACGCGACTACCAAACTATCCAAACCACCCAACTACACTACCCAAACAACCTTCCCAACCCCTTCCCACCTGTCTTCTGGAGCATCTTCATCATTTTCTGCGCTTCGCGGAATTGCTTGATGAGGCGGTTCACATCCTGAACTTCCATGCCCGCGCCGGCGGCGATTCTCCTGCGGCGAGAGGCGTTGAGTAGGTCAGGGTCGCGGCGTTCCTTCAAGGTCATCGAGTTGATGATGGCTTCGGATTGCTTGAAAGATTTTTCCACCACGGTTGGGTCAATGCCGCGCGCGGCTTGTCCCATTTGGCCGGGCAGCATGTCCATGATCTGCGCGAGCGGGCCCATCTTTTTCATTTGCTTCATTTGTTCCAGCCAGTCCTCTAATGAGAAATGGCCCTTCATCATTTTCTGGGCTTGCTTTTCCATGTCCTGGCCGTCATAGGCGGCTTCGGCTTTTTCGATCAGACCGATCAGGTCACCCATGCCCAAAATGCGGGAGGACAAACGCGAAGGGTCGTACATTTCCAATGCGTCGAGCTTTTCCCCTGTGCCGATAAATTTGATCGGCACACCCGTCACCGAACGGATGGAGATGGCCGCACCGCCGCGCGAGTCACCGTCCATTTTTGTGAGGACAAGACCCGTCAGGTTGATCGCATCTTTGAATCCCTGCGCGATGTTCAAGGCTTCCTGTCCGATCATCGAGTCGATGACGAGCAGGGTGTCTACCGGGTTGACGTTTCCAGCGATGGCCTTCAACTCGCCCATCAATTCCGCATCCAACTGCGACCGTCCAGCTGTATCCACGATCATCAGGCTGAATCCACCCTTTTCCGCTTTGTCCAATGCGCGCCTGGCAAGCTGCGGCGGCGTAATGGATGTATCGGCTTCCACTTCCACATCAAGGCGTTCGCCGAGTTGTTGCAATTGCTTCACAGCCGCAGGACGGTACGGGTCCCCTGCCACGAGCAGGACACGCTCCCCTTTTGATTTCATCAAGCGTGCAAGTTTGCCCGCGGCGGTCGTTTTACCAGCGCCCTGCAACCCGACCATCATCACCACGCGAGGTTTTGGTCCTGTCAGGTTTAGTGGAGCAGGCTCACCCAGCGTTCCGATGAGTTCTTCGTTCACGATCTTAATGACCTGCTGGCCCGGGTTTAACGCCTTGGACACTTCCGCGCCCACGGCACGCTCGCGGACTTTGGCAATAAAGGATTTGACCACGCTGAAATGCACGTCCGCTTCGAGCAGGGCGAGGCGTACTTCGCGCATGGCGGCATCCACGTCCGCTTCGGAGAGTTTTCCACGGCGGCGGAGTTGATCGAAAATTTGGTTGAGTCGTCCAGTGAGAGTTTCAAACATAATAGCGTTTGTAAGACCGACTTCACCTGCCCTGACGGGCGGTGCCAGGGAAGTCGGTCCTACGCGAGATTCCTTTTCAGTGTAGGAACAGCATTTTAGCGCGGAGCAGGTTGAGGGTCAAGCACGAAGCGGGGCACTTCCTCTTAATAATCCCTTTACAAAATCTTCTTTACACGAGATGCGAAACTCCTTATACTGGCGCGTGTTCTTGTTTACATCCATTTTCGATTCACGGAGGAGATATGGCAACAGATAGCGCAATGGTTAATGACAGGAAAGAAATTTTTGGCTGGGCCATGTACGACTGGGCCAATTCAGCATTCAGCACCACCGTGGGGACTGTGTTTTTGGGGCCGTACGTGGCGGGCCTGGCACGCACAGCAGCGGAAGCGGCGGGGACATCCACCGTTTCATTTTTTGGAATTCCCGTTGCGCCTGATTCGTTTTTGCCTTACTGCATTTCATTCTCGGTGGGGATGCAGGTTTTGTTCCTGCCAATCCTGGGCGCAATTGCAGATTACTCTCACCTGCGAAAACGCATGATGCAAATCTTTGCGACCATCGGTGCAATTGCAACCATCCTGATGTTCCTGCTTACAGGGAACTTGTGGTGGCTTGGCGGCGTGTTGTTCATTGTTGCAAACCTCGCCTTCGGCGCCGCCATTGTTTTTTACAACGCCTACCTGCCCGATATTGCCAGCGAAGAGGAAAGGGATCGCGTCTCTTCATACGGTTGGGCGATGGGCTACATGGGCGGCGGCATTTTGCTGGCGCTCAATCTGGCATTCTTCATTTTTAGTGAAGACATTGGTGTGCCCGGTGATCTGGCAGTGCGTATCAACCTGGCGTCGGCTGGTATCTGGTGGCTTGGGTTTTCATTTCTGACGTGGTCGCGGTTACGTCCGCGCCATGCGGCGCGTTTATTGCCGGCCGGGGAAACCTACGCAACCATTGGCTTTAAACAATTGAAAAAGACTTTCAGCGAAGTCAAACACTTCCCGGAGACGTTGAAGTTCCTGCTGGCTTACTTTTTATACAACGATGGAATTCAGACCGTGATCGCCGTCTCTTCGACATTTGCCGCCGCGCCTCTGATTCAGGGCGGGCTGGAACTTGACCAACAGACATTGATCGCCGTTATTTTGATGATCCAGTTCGTGGCCTTTTTTGGCGCCTTGTTCTGGGGCAAGCTCGCCAGTTGGATCGGGGCAAAACAATCGGTTGTGGTCAGCCTTGTGATCTGGGCGGGCGTGGTAATCTATGCCTACAGCGGACTAAAAGGCGAAGGGCGTGTGACGGAGTTCTTCATCCTCGGCATTTTCATTGCGCTGGTGATGGGCGGCTCGCAGGCCATCAGCCGCAGTTTGTTCGCGCAAATGATCCCCAACGGCAAGGAAGCGGAATTCTTCTCGTTTTACGAAATCAGTGAACGCGGCACATCCTGGATCGGGCCATTGGTCTTCGGCCTTGCAAACCAAATATTTGGCAATCTGCGTATTGCCATTTTGTCCCTGATCTTTTTCTTTGTCATGGGTCTGATCCTGTTGCCCATCGTCAATGTAGGCAAAGCCATTACGGACGCAAAAAAATACAACGGAAATTCTACATAGCCGATTGATTTATAAAACAGCGCGGATCAAAATCTCCCGCTGTTTTTGTTTAACTGTGCTTCTTCTTTTTTAAAAATAACGGCGGGATTTTGAACTTCGGCGCACGGTCACTGGACCAGGGCGCCTGCGGAGCCATGACCAATGCGCACAACACGAGCAGAACACGGTCATAATTAACGCGCCAGCCTGCAAAATCCATCCATGCCTTTTCACGGTCTGCTTTGATTGGAAGCCCTGCCTCTTCCAGTTTACGGATGACCTCATCATATTCTGCACGAGTGACGCTGATCGGTGTCGTTGGATAATGCGGGTCGCGCGGGTATGAAACATCAAAATAGTCGGCAATGCGCCGCAAGGCCAGAAACCCCGCGCGGATGCAGAGCGCGGCGGACATTTCATTGGGAATATCGATGGACGACAACGTGATCGCGGCAGTATCCAAGACCGCACCCGCCGAGGTGACCCATGAATTCTCCGCGCGAGGCGAACGGAAAAAATTCAAGGCAGGCAGGGTCGTGTGGCTCTCTTCAACGTCGGCGAACCAAGCCTCCCAGGTTTTCCACATTTCAGCAAGTTTGTCCAGGCCATGAATGCGATGAAAACGCGAAAGCATGTCAAAGGGATTGGGCGGGTTTCCAGCGCGGATCTCCAGCATGTTGACAGCCTGCTCGCGGCGGGAAAATGCGGAATACATCGTGGGCAGATATGCGATCAAAAGGCCAACCATGATCAATCCCAACAAGGCTTCGGAAAACGCCAGAATGGTGACAAGGTATCCCTCGGAGGCGGTAAAGCCAAGCGTCAACAGCGATGAGCCGCTTAGTCGAAGGTCGTAGAAATAATCACCTGCTTGCAATGCCCAATACATGAACGAATACCCAATCGAAATAAGCACATACCATGCGGGGACAAGCAGTATCAGGGCGATGGGCGCATAATAAGCCATGATCGCATCCCGCCGTTCGTAGGTATGGGCAAAGCGCATGACGAACTCGAACAAGCGCCGCAACAGGCCAAAGACAAGCCGGTTTAGCCGGCTGCGAGCGCTGCGCGGTAAAACAAACGTTGAAATTGCCGAAAAGATGGTGGCAACGACAAACGACAAGCCGATGAGAAATACAAATAAACGAAAGAGAAAGTCCATGGTTTGGTTACCCAACTGAAACGAGGATTTTTAAATTGAATGGCCGAGATGGCGCATTATACGACATGCCTGACTTATTCCAAACATTTTTATGAAAAAATCCATCAACAAGAATTGACTTCCAGAATAACAATTTTCCAAAGGCGTCAGGCTAAATACCCTACGGGCACATAGCCTGACCTACGATTGGCTTCCAATAAAAGAACAGCCTGCCGTTTCGGGCAGGCTGTTTCAAGTTATTACAAATTTGAGTCAAACAAACTTCTGAATTCTTCTTCCGAGATAAAACCGATCAGCTTCTTGATCAAATTTCCGCTGGCATCCAGAAAATAAAACTCAGGCTGGTAGTAAAAGCCGAGTTCCTTTTGGAATATATCCGTGCGGGGGTCGTCAGCGTCAAGATAGGTGAATTTGACTTTGCCAAAATACTCCGCTTCAAGCCCATGAACCATGGGCGCCATCGAGCGGCAGGTTCCTCAGGTGAAGCGGAAGAATTCCACCAACTGCGGTTGACCCGCAGCCAGGTTGACGGTGGTTGGGTCGGTGGCTTCGAGGTTGGGTCCACGAGAGGTAGCGATGGCTTGCGCAGCGGGAGGGACGGGCGTCGCTTCAGACTCAGGGGCGGCTGTCACTGCTTCAGTGGCAGTGGATTCGGCTGGCGGGGCGAGGAAGGCCGTCGCCGGGGCGGTTTCGGTGGGGGCAGCCGGAGCGCAGGAAACTGCCAATAGTAGCGCAATCAGGCTCACGGTCCAGAAAAAGAGGCGGGGGTTCATCAAATTTCTCCTGTTCATATTGATTATATGATAGCTCTCTTCCGCTTCGTCTTACACAATCTCATGGAATTCTTAGGCGAAATACCATCACTTCCAAAAACAACGCTTTTCTTTGACGGGCGTGAAATCCTACGCTATACTCAGTTTAGTTAGGTAGTTAATTAGTTTAATAGTCAAGTGGTTTTCGGTTTACGCCTAACTACCCAACTACAAAAATACCCAACTATTCACCGCTATGGAGGCACTGCTATGGCAGATTTCAAACTCACCTACGCAACCATGTTCAACCCGCCTGAAGAATTACACACCGGTTTCGACAAGGCTGTGGAAAAACTCAAAAGCAGCATGGGGCAGGAATACGGAATGCTCATCAACGGCAAGGAAGTGAAAGCCGATGAGAAATTCGACGATCACTCTCCTGTCAACACCGATTGGGTGCTGGCGAAAATGCAGAAAGGCAACGCCTCGCACGGCCAGCAGGCCCTGGCAGCGGCACGCGCGGCATTCCCGGCCTGGAGCCACACCCCCTGGCAAAAGCGCGTGGAATTGCTTCGCAAGGCCGCTTCATTAATTGAAGAACGTATCTTTGAATTAGGCGCGGCAATGGCGTTGGAGGTCGGCAAAAATCGCATGGAGTCATTGGGCGACGTGCAGGAGACAGCCGACCTTATTTATTATTCCTGCTATCAAATGGAGAAGAACGACGGCTATGTCGTTGAAATGGGCAAGGACCCGCTCGTCGGTTATGAAGCGCGCAATGTTTCGGTGCTTCGTCCGTATGGCGTGTGGCTGGTCGTTTCTCCGTTCAACTTCCCATTTGCGTTGACGGGCGGACCTTCGGGTGCGGCGCTCGCGGCAGGCAATACGCTCGTCATCAAACCCGCCACCGATACGGCCTGGATCGTCCGCCTGCTGGTGGACTGCTTCCGCGATGCAGGCCTTCCCGACGGCGTGGTGAACTTCGTCACCGGTCCTGGCTCTACAGTTGGTCAGGCGCTTGTGGACAGCCCCGAAGTGGACGGCGTAACCTTCACCGGTTCCTTCGATGTGGGTATGAAAATGTTCCAGGATTTCGGCAAACGCAATTACGTGCGTCCGATCATTTTGGAACTCGGCGGAAAGAATCCTGTTGTTGTTTCAAAGAATGCGGATTTGGAACGCGCCACCATCGGGATCATCCGCTCGGCCTTTGGGCTGCAGGGACAAAAATGCTCCGCCGCTTCACGCGTGATCGTAGAGGATTCTGTCTACGACGACCTGACAGCACGCTTGAAGGATGCCGCCGAGAAACTTATCCTGGGCGATCCCACGGAGCGCAACACATACAATGGTCCGGTCGTCAACAAATCATCCTATAATGATTTCAAGAATTTCTGCGAAGAGATCAACCAGGGCGGCGGAAAATTCCTGGTTGGCGGCAACGTGAAAACTGGCGGCATGTACGACAAGGGCTATTTCTGCGAAAACACTTTCGTCACCGATTTGCCCTTCGAGCATCGCTTGTGGAAGCATGAGATGTTCCTGCCCATTACCACAATCGGTAAGGTGAAAAGTCTCGATGACGCCATGAAGATCGCCAACGACGTAAACTACGGTCTCACCGCCGGTTTCTACGGCTCGGCAGAAGAGACCGAATGGTTCTTCGACAAGATCGAAGCGGGCGTGACGTACGCCAACCGTCCGCAAGGCGCAACCACCGGTGCATGGCCCGGCTTCCAGCCGTTTGGTGGATGGAAAGGTTCAGGCTCCAGCGGCAAGAACGCCGGCGGTCACTACTATCTGCCGCTTTACATGCACGAGCAGATACGGACGTTGATTAAGTAGTGGTTCGGTACACAGGCACACAAGTAAACAGGTAAACGGGTCTCCACTTGTTTACCTGTTTACTTTGTCTACTTGTGTGCTTGTCTATCTTCAACAGGTAAAATAAAGCCATGGAAGATAATGGAGATCCCTTTATCGTTCGCGTGGGAACATTTTTTATGGTGATGGGGTTGGGCGCCTTTGTCCTCTTTGTCACTTCCGATATCGCCGACAAGGCCGACTTTGATTATCTGTTTATTGCAATGGTGCTGATCTTCATCGGCTGGAGCTTCCGCCGTAAAAAAGCGCCGCCCCCGTCCGCCGGGCGGTTTGAATACCTGAGAAAAATGCGCGAGAACGCAAAAAATAAAAAAGCAGGAAAACCCAAAGAAAAAAAATAATATGTCCAAACTCATTTCACTCAAAAAGGCAATCTCTGAACTCGTAAGCGATGGGGATATTGTTTACGCGGCGGGCTTCACGCATCTGATCCCGTTTGCCGCGGGGCATGAGATCATCCGTCAGGGCATCAAAAACCTCACGCTGGCACGCGCCACGCCGGACCTGATTTACGACCAAATGGTAGCGGCGGGATGCGCGAAAAAGGTCATCTTTTCATACATGGGCAATCCCGGCGTTGGGTCGCTGCGGATTGTCCGCTCGGCGCTTGAAAAAGGCGAATTGGAATGGGAGGAATATTCGCATTTCGGTATGATCACCCGCTTGCAGGCGGGAGCATCTGGTCTGCCATTTCTGCCCATGAACCAAACAGGCGCAACGGACTTGGAAAAATCCAACCCACAGATCAAACACATCCCCGACCCATACGGCGGCAAGGATGTGATCGTTGTGCCCGCATTAAATCCCGACGTTGCCATTGTCCATGTACAACGGGCGGATAAGAATGGCAACGCTCATTTGTGGGGCATCATCGGCGAGCAAAAGGAAGCCGCCTTTGCCGCGAAAAAAGTCATCCTCACGGCGGAAGAAATCGTGGACGAATCAGTCATCCGATCCGACCCGAACCGCACGATGATCCCTGGTATTGTCGTCAGTGCGGTGTGCCACGTCCCGTTTGCGAGTCATCCATCCTATTCGCAGGGATATTACGACCGCGACAATGAGTTCTACCTCGCGTGGGATAAGATTAGCGAGTCGTCCGAAAGCGTAAAGAAATATCTCAATGAGTGGGTCTATGGCGTGAAAGACCGCAATGCCTATTGGAAGAAACTCGGCGAGAAAACCCAAAAGCGCTTGAAGGTGAAGGCGCGGTATAGCGAGAAGATTAATTACGGAAGCTACTAATCCGCTTGAAAATGATTAGTGAAGATTAGCGTAGATTAGTGGATGAAAACTATTCCTTATTTTGATTATGGCGGTGATGGGGCGCCGCTTCACTTCCTTCACGCCAACGGCTA
>JACPVB010000151.1 GCA_016191985.1 Chloroflexota bacterium
AGACCGAGTCAATGACAGCGACGCGGTGCTTCATTACATCAGCGAGGGTTGGGAAAAAATCTACGGCGGCAAGTTGGAATTCATCCCCGATCCGCAAAAGATGATCGAAGCCACGCTGGCACACATTGATAAAAAACGCGCCGCGCTTGGCCTGCCCGCATGGGAAAAGGACAAGTTTGGGAAAAGTGGGGATTGGAGAATGCGGGAATTGGAGAATTTGCCGCTGGCGCAAAGACGTGAAGCGATTTATGGTTTAGTCGGATAGTCGCATGGTTGCTTGGTCTTATAGTCCCTCGCACAATCTGCAAAAGGACGAAAAGACCATGTAACTAACAGACCATAAGACCAGGAGACTACGATGTCAAAATACATTGCCACCCGTGCCATGCGCGGCGCGAATGCGCTAGTGACCGAAGCCGAATTGATGCTCACCAAGGCGTTGAACGAAAAGGGTGCCGATACCCCCGTTTCTTTCCCCAACACAGCCTACTACCTCCCCACCATCCTCGGCATGACCGGCAAGGCTGTTGAAAAGCTCGGCGACCTACAGCCCGTTTTGAAACAAGCGCGGGATATGCTGCATCCGATCCCTGCTTTTGCAAAATGGACTCCCTACCTGGGAGAGACTCTTGACTCAGGGATGGCAACGCTTCTTGCCGCTGAGACGATTGAATCTGTACGCTTCGCTTATAAGCTCCAGCCTGAACCCATGCCTGGATTTAAACTCTCGGGCGGCACGTCCTTCACCAGCCCCGAAAACGGAGGCGATGAAAATAATCTCGATGGACATTTGAACGGACCCATTGATGATATCCAACTGCGCTCATGGGGCATCCAACTCGTAGACGGTCGTATGCCCGGTTTTGCCGCCATTGTTGGCTGTGCAAAGTCCAATGAGGTAGCGGTTAAGATCGTGCGTGAATTACAACGTCGCAACATCCTGACCTTCCTGTGCGGAAACGTCAATGGAAGAAGCATCATTCACCAACTGCAAGAAGAAGGTGTGGAGCTTGGCTACAACACTTTTACCGTCCCATTTGGCACAGACACCATCTCTGCGATCTACGCGCTGGGCTTTGCCACCCGCTCCGCATTAACTTTCGGCGGACTCAAACCTGGCATGTCGCGCGAAATTTTGCTCTATAACAAAGACCGCGTCTTTGCGTTCGTGCTGGCATTGGGTGAAGTGGACGATTTGAAATATGCCGCCGCGGCTGGCGCAATCAACTTCGGATTCCCCGTCATTGCAGATACCGTCATTCCAGAAATTTTACCGACAGGCGTAACGACCTACGAACACGTTGTCTCCATGCCGTTCGATACGATCCCAGGCAAGGACGACCTTGAACGCGCCGAGCAACTCGTTCAAAAATGTATCGAAGTGCGCGGTGTGAAAGTGAAAGTCTCCAACGTGGATGTGCCCGTGCCATACGGCTCCGCCTTTGAAGGCGAAGTTGTCCGCAAGGCGGATTTGCGCGTGGAATTCGGTGGCAAGAACAGCCGCGCTTATGAATATCTGTACATGGCGAAATTGGATGAAGTGACAGACGGCAAGATTGAAGTCGTTGGTTCCGATTTCTCGTCCATCCCCGCACAAGGTTCCATGGACATGGGCATCGTCATCAAGGTGGCAGGCAGGCAAATGCAGCAGGATTTTGAGCCGGTGCTGGAGAGACAAGTCCATTATTTTGTGAACGGTGCAAGTGGGATTCAGCATGTCGGTCAGCGTGACATCGCGTGGATCCGCATCTCGAATGCCGCAGCAGACAAAGGCTTTAGTCTCGAATCGTTTGGCAAAATCCTGCACGCCAGATTCCATGAAGATTTCGGCGCCATCGTGGATAAAGTCCAGGTTACCATCGTCACCGAACCTGCGCTCCACGCCGAATGGCTGGAGAAGGCGCGCACCGCATATGACTTCCGCAACAAACGTCTCGCAGATTTGACCGATAACAAAGTGGATGAGTTCTACTCCTGTACACTCTGCCAATCGTTCGCGCCGAACCACGTCTGCGTGGTTTCACCCGAACGACTCGGCCTGTGTGGAGCATACAACTGGCTGGACTGCAAAGCCTCGTTCAGTATCAACCCGACGGGGCCGAACCAGCCTATTAAACTCGGCAAACAGATTGACGATAGGAAAGGATACTGGCAAGGCACGAACGATTATGCCAAGATCGGTTCGCATGGCGTGGTGCAGGAAGTTTCGATGTACTCCATCATGGAAAACCCGATGACGGCCTGCGGATGTTTCGAGTGCATTGTGATGCTCATCCCTGAGGCCAATGGCGTAATGGTCGTCAGCCGCGAAGACACGTCCCTGACTCCCGCTGGTATGACCTTCTCTACTCTCGCAGGCATCGCGGGTGGCGGGATGCAAACCCCCGGTGTGATGGGCGTCGGCAAGTTTTATCTCATCAGCCCCAAGTTTATCTCCGCCGATGGCGGCTTCAAGCGCGTGGTGTGGATGTCTTCTGTGTTAAAGCAAACCATGGCCGATGAATTCAAAGCCGTCTGCGAACGCGAAGGCGACCCAGACTTCATGGATCGGATCGCGGACGAGCGGAATGTGACTTCGGTGGAAGATTTGCTCGCCTGGCTCGAAGCCCACAACCATCCCGCCATGGCAATGGAGCCGATGTTCTGATCTAAGTTATAGATTGGGATTTGGAAAATGAATGGCCCAAACCCCAATCTGCCAAAGACCCGAAAGAAATCGGGGCATCCAATTAATTATTGTTTGAGGAACTCGCTGGTTCCAGCCAGCATCTCTGCAGGAGAGATAATTATGGAAACAGATGAACTTGTCAAAGTTAAAAGCGGCATATCGCAGGCTTATTGGTGTGATACAAGCGATATTCTTGCTAAATTTCAAGTAGCGGAACTTGCTTTCGACACTGCCAACAAACAAAATCTCTCATGGTTTGATAAATTATTTGAAGGAGGCATTTTACTGCCCAAAGGTAACAGCAATATCCTTCGCCCTATGACAATGTTAGTTTCCGGGCCTCCAGGATGTGGTAAAACAACATTAATAACAGAACTGTGTTATCGTCTGGCAGTCAATGAGCAGGGGAATGATAAAGCACTCTCTACGCTCTACATCTCCACAGACGCCGAAACAGGCCGCATGATAGATAATGCCTCTGATCTGGGTTGGGTTAGGGCGAAAGAGTACTTTATCCCATTTGACCCTGACGATGCCCATCCCAAATTAAGAGAAGGACTAAAATCCATGATCGCTGTGTGGGGGCGGGAAAAATTTCTCAAAACAATCGAGAAACAGGACATGCTCTCGTCAATGATTGAAGCTGCTGTAACATCATTGGACAGATGGGTATTAAAGGCAAATGCGCCTGCCAATATTATGAAAAGATTAAAGTATACATTTGCCAACGATCCCATTGAGAAGGCATCTGGCGGAGCGATTGTCGTTAATGATGAAAAATATATTCCGGATATTCTAGTAGTAGACAGCTTGAACATTTTGAATCCGGAAGGACAGATGAAATTTTTCCAATCATTTGTCAAGGCTTGCAAGGCAACCCGGTTGGTTATCTTTGTATTAAATACCGGCATCGAGAACCAGGAGCATAAACTGTGGGAATATTTTAGCGATATCGTGGTGCAGTTGGATCATCATTATATTCACGACTATTATGTTCGTAATATAGAGGTCGTGAAGGCCCGTTATCAGTCTCATTGGTGGGGAAAACACCAACTTAAGATTTATGCCAACCCCAAGCCCCTGGCCAAACCGGATGAAACGAATGTGGATCGCGTGCGCGAATATAACACGATGATGAAGCGTTCCCATCCGTACCGGACTACAGGTGGGGTCTTCATTTTCCCTTCCATACATTCTTATCTTTCGATCTATAAGCGAAAAACACTATTGGAAGTGCCTACTCAGTCAGAAAAGACGGCCCGTTCAGATGCGCCGCCCAGGGATGATACATATCCAAAGAAATTAAATGACATTATCCAAATTCCCAAGGGCCGTTGTACAGCTTTTATTGGCGCCCGCGGTGGGCATAAAAGCCATCTTGTGTATTTGCACCTGCTTAACCGGGTGATAAATCATACAGGCGAAAGCTGCCTGATTGTGTCACTGCGCGAGGATGAAGGGACAACCAAAAGGACATTGCAAAACATTGCGAAACAGGAATTCAATTGCGACCAGGTTAGATTGGATGGTATTGAAAAGGATAATCACCTTGAGGTTCTTTATTTTCCTCCAGGATATATTACTCCGGAAGAATTTTTTCACCGCATGTTTATCAGTGTTCACCGCCTGAAAAGACAGGGTAGTCATTTAACTGTAATGTTCAATAGTCTGGATCAAATTTCGGCGCGGTTTCCTTTGTGTGCAAAGCAGGAGATTTTCATTCCCGGGATTATCCAAACCCTCTCTGGGGAGGGCGTAACCAGCATTTGTGTAGCCGTGGATGAACCCGGACAACCTGTTCAACAATATGGACTGTTGCCAATGTCCGATTTGATCGTATCGTTTTCGATGCGCCGATTTACTGCGCAAGATTATTACAGCCATATAGGCAAGGGTTGGCAGGAAGATTTTGTGATTAATGAAAGACTGCATCATAAATTTCAGGATCTCCAGGAAAGCGCAGGCAGCAACTCAATTCTTTATCGGGAAGCGGTTGTATTACAAGTCATCCGATTCTCAGGTGGAGAACGAGCCGGTAAGAGAGGCATGCTCGAGTTAGTTAATGAGGACGAATTGGGGCGCTTTCCATATCCAAAAGCCGGGCTTCATTTCACGCCGCTCAGCGAAGAGTTGCAGCAAGGTGAAGGATTGTCAGATTGTAACTAGGCGTTTATATGAGTAAAAAACAGTATCTTGTCCGTGACCTGATTACCGTTGGCATGCCGAAATAACCCCATCTCAACCTTCCCCCAAAATGGGGGAAGGAGCTAGCGAAGATTGGATGATGAAAATGACGAATCAAGCTACTGACACTGAAACAACAGCCCCCGCCTGGAAGACTCTATACAAGGTTGGCGGCGTGGCGGCGCTTTTGATCGTGTTGACGGCGCTGCTTGAAATCGCGATCACGTTTCTTCCGGGAGGATATGCCTCGGCAGAAACCGTTGACGACTGGTTCAGGCTATTCCAAAACAATTGGTTCCTGGGTCTGCGCAACTTGGGTTTATTGAACATCATCATGACCGCGTTGGGAATACCGATGTTCTTTGCGTTGTACGTAGCACACCGAAAGGTCAACCAGCCCTTCGCCGCGCTGGCAATGATCGTCTCTTTTATCGGTGTGGCGGTCTTTTATGCGACCAATCGCGCTTTCCCCATGCTCGATTTGAGCCGCCAATACGCTTCGGCGACATCGGATGCTCAAAGAGTCATGTTATCAGCGGCGGCACAGGCAATGCTCTCGGTGGGAGAGAGTCATACTCCCGGCACATTCCTGGCTTTCTTCTTTACAGAGGCAGCCGGCATAATCATCTCTATCGTGATGTTGCAAGGCAAAGTATTTAATAAGGCGAGTGTAATTGTCGGTATCCTGGCATTCAGCCTGATGATGATCTTTGAAATCTGCTCATCCTTCATCCTGGGATTAACCAACGCAGCACTGGTGATCGCAATGGCTGGAGGATTGTTGACCATGGCATGGTACATCTTCATTGCTCTTCGATTCTTCAAATTGGCGAAAGCAACCGGCGAGGAATAAATCCCCGCCTGCGTACAACAAAGTCCTTTGAACTGGTGACTGATTACTGAAAACCAATGACTACTCCCGCTCTTGTCCGTGACCTGATGACCGTTGGCGTGCCCACTTGCAAGCATGATTCGCCTGCAAAGGACATCGCACACTTCCTGCTTGAGCATCACATGGAAGCGATGTGCGTGCTGGATGCGGAAGGTCACGGCATTGGCGTGGTTGGCGAACAGGAACTGGTTGCAGCCTATGGCAGGGACAACCCCGATGAACTCAAAGCGGAAGACATCATGACCGAAGGCGTACCGGAGTTAAATCCCGATCTTCCGCTCACTGTTGCCGCACAAATGATGAAAGATAAAGGGATTCGTATCGCTTACATGCTGCACAACTCTGCGGGAATTATCTATCCTGCGGCCTTTATTTCGTATCGCCACATCCTGCGTCATATCGCCGCGAAGGATGAAAGCGATTTGAAGGATTTAGGCCTCGCGGCGGAACGCAAGTCACCGCTGGAACAATTTATTGAAAGAAGAGATGAAGCAAGGAGAAGAGCAGGAATGAAGTAAACAAGTAGACACGTAAACAGGTAAACACGCCTGCAAAAACTTGTGTACCTGTCTACTTGTGTACCTGTATACCTGACACTGGAGGAACAATGCCCATCGAAATTCCAAAAGATAAATGGCCCGGAAGCATAAAGTCCATCACCATTGGTGCGACGAGCGCAGAAGGTGGCACACGTGCGAAGATCATCACCATTGGTGGCGGGACCACCATGCCTTATCTGCAATTTGATGCGCCCGTGCTGAGCGGAGACGAAGCACCGAACAAACCCGTCATCGCCATCGAGATCAAATCGCATAAACCCGAAGACTGGTCGCCGTTGCTGGCGGAGGTCTGGGGTGAAGCGATGAGCGATCCCGCTGAATGGGCGAAAAAGGCCGAAGAAGCAGGAGCAGACCTCATTGTCCTGGCGTTGACCGTTGACGATTCTGCCGAAGATGCAGTCAGAGTCGTCAAATCCGTTTTAAGCGCAACGGGCCTGCCGCTCATCGTCTGGGGACCGGGGCAGGCGGAAAAAGATAACGAACTGCTCGTGCCCGTCTCCGAAGCAACCAAGGGCGAGAAACTCGTGCTCGGCATCTGCGAGGACAAGAACTACCGCACCATCGTCGCCACCGCCATGGCAAACGGACATCTCGTGCAGGCGCGCGCGCCAATGGATGTAAACCTCTCGAAGCAGTTGAACATTCTCATCAGTGACATGGGCATGCCCAAAGATCGCATCCTGATGGACCCGACCACGGGTGCACTCGGTTACGGAATCGAATATGGCTACTCTGTGATGGAGCGCCTGCGGCTCGCCGCATTGCAAGGCGATGCGATGACTCAATTCCCAATGATCGTTACGCCCGGCTTTGAAGCCTGGAAGACAAAAGAATCAAAAGTCGGTGAAGGCGTGCCCGAAGCGTGGGGCGATTGGACTGCGCGCGCGATCAATTGGGAAACCATCACAGCAACTGCGCTAGTTGAATCGGGCGCGGATATTGTCGTATTGAGGCATCCTGAATCGGTGAAGCGAGTCAAGGGCGCGATTGAGGAACTAATAACTGCATAGAAAGTAGAAAGTGGGCATTAAAGTTTCCACTTTCTACTTTCCACGAAGGAGACGCACATGGCACTCAGTGGAATTCAAATTTACAAAATGCTCCCGCAGACCAACTGCAAGGAATGCGGCTTCCCCACCTGTCTCGCATTTGCGATGAAACTCGCGGCCAAACAGGTGGAGCTTGGCTCGTGCCCCTACGTCAGCGAGGAATCGAAAAAGCAACTCGCCGAGTCCGCCGCGCCGCCCATTCGCCTCATCACGCTCAGAGCGAATGGCACCGAAATTAAAGTCGGCAACGAAGTGGTGATGTTTCGCCACGAAAAAACTTTTTACAACAAGCCCGGTCTCTTTTTGCGCGTCAAAGCCAGCGACCCCGATCTTGCGAAAAAAGTTGCAGCCGCCGATGCATACAAAGTCAATTACGTGGGCATGGACTTCACACTCGACGGCTATGCAATCGAAGCAGACTCAGATTTATCAGCGGCAGTAAAAGCAGTTCGGGATGTAACCAAGCGTCCCTTAATGTTGATCGCGAATGACGTCACGCTTCTGGACTCAAGCCTCGGCCTGCTCGCCGGTGAAGGGACATTGATCTACGCTGGAGATTCATCCAATTACGAATCCCTGGCCGATGTCGCCAAAAAACATAAAGCCACACTGGTCATCAAATCTGATTCGCTCGATGATCTCGCAGACCTGACGCAAAAAGTGCAAGCCAAAGGCGTGGAGGACATGGTTCTCGACCTCGGCGGAAAGAATCTCGGCGAATGGCTGACTCGTTCCACACAAGCGCGGCGGCTTGCGCTCAAATCCAATTTCAAGCCGCTCGGCTATCCCACCATTTTCTTCGCCGCGCAAAACGGCGTTGAGAAAGAAGCCGTCTACGCCGCGCAAGCGATTGCAAAATATGCGGGCTTTGTGGTGCTCGATACCTTCGCGCCAGAGATGATCTATCCATTGCTCGTCCTGCGCGAGAATATTTACACCGATCCGCAAAAACCGATTCAGGTTCAGCCCGGTGTGTACGAAATCAATTCACCCAAACCCGAAAGCCCCGTGCTGGTCACTACTAATTTCAGCATTACATATTTTGCAGTTGCGAATGAGGTAGAAGGCAGTGGTTTGCCCGCGTGGCTGGTTGTCACAGATGCCGAGGGCATGTCTGTGTTAACGGCGTGGGCGGCAGGCAAATTCGATGCGGAACGAATCGCGAAAGCAATCAAGGGATTCAATGTTGCGGACAAAGTCAGTAAAAAACGAATCGTTCTGCCCGGTCACGTTGCGGTTCTCTCTGGCGAAGTCGAAGAAGAATTGCCTGGCTGGGAGGTCCGCGTTGGTCCGCGTGAGGCGGTTGATCTGCCGGCGTTTATGAAGCAAGCGCTTAATTGATGTGTTTCGTGTTGCGTGTTCCGTTTGTAAAACACAACGGAACACGCAACACGCCCCAAACAAATGCAACACACCATCTCTTTCACGCAACACGACAAGCCGACGCCCATCGTCGCGCAAGTCCCCACCAACACTCTGCTGGCGGATGCCGCTCACATTGCCGGCATTGACATCGGCCAGCCATGCGGCGGGCAGGGACGTTGCGGTCGTTGTGCGGTACAGGTGACTGGTGGAACTGTCAGGCGCAGAAGCACCTTACGCCTTTCCCCTGCCGATGTAGAGCAGGGATACGCGCTCGCCTGCCAAACCGTCGTAGAAGGCGATGTTTCCATTTTTGTTCCGCCGCAGGAAAAGATCGAGCGGAGACTCACCACCGACCGTGTTGTGGCGGAAGTCACCGTCCCTGAAGGCTATGAATATCTGCAAGACCAGACCGTACGCCGCATCCATTTGGAACTCACCCCTCCGAGCATGGATGACCAGACAGACGATTGGTCGCGGTTACAAATTGCATTTCGACAACAACAAAATATGGAGCGTGTCACGTGTTCCGTTGATCTATTAAGAAAAATGGGACAAGTCTTGCGGGATGGTGATTGGAACGTCACTGCTGTTGTTGATGTTTCCAATGTTATACAAAGCGGTGAGAGCAATCACACAATTCAGCTGATTGACCTGCAGCCCGGTCTCGTGGATGAATACTCGCCGCTCTGGGGCATAGCCATTGACATCGGCACAACCACGGTCTCATTATGGCTGGTTGATTTAGTGACGGGCCGGGTCAGGGCGCAAGTGGCGGAGTATAACGGGCAGATCGCACGCGGCGAGGATGTTATTTCAAGAATTATTTACGCCAGTAAAAATGGCGGCGGACAGGAACTCCGTCAACGCGTATTGGACACAATCAACAGCCTGCTTGAAACCGCGTGCAAACGAGTGAATGCAAAGGCAGGGGATGTGGTCAAGGCAACGATTGCGGGGAACAGCACAATGATGCACCTGCTGCTGGGCATCCCTGCGGAAAACATCCGTTTATCGCCATTCATTACCGCCGTGAATCACCCACCCATTTTGACGGCACGCGCTGTTGGTCTGAATACAAATCCCGAAGCCAGTGTGGACTGCCTGCCTGGCGTGGCAAGCTATGTGGGGGCGGATATTACCGCAGGTGTCCTGTCCTCCGGCGTGGATGTTGCGGATGATGTCACGCTCTTTTTGGATGTTGGCACAAATGGTGAAACGGTGTTGGGCAATCGCGATTGGCTCGTCACCTGCGCGTGCTCGGCGGGGCCTGCTTTCGAGGGTGCGGGTGTGGTCAACGGGATGCGCGCAACCCAGGGCGCGATTGAAGAGGTATGGATCAACAGTGACACGTTCGAACCCACATATCGCGTCATTGGCGGAGGCAAGCCGAAGGGAATCTGCGGTTCGGGACTCATCGCCCTGCTTTCGGAGGCGTTCATAACGGGAATCCTGGACAAGGCTGGGAATGTTAATTTGATGGCGAACAGCTCCCGGGTCCGCGAAGGAGCGCATGGCGGGGAGTATGTGGTGGCCTGGGGAACAGAGTCCGAATCAGGCGAGGATATTGTCCTATCCCGAGTCGATGTCGATAATTTATTGCGCGCCAAGGCCGCCATCTATGCGGGCTTCACCGTACTTGCAGAGACGGTTGGCATTTTACTGGAAAGTGTTTCGAAAGTTCTGGTGGGCGGTTCGTTTGGAAAATATATCAATGTGGAGAAGGCCGTGCAGATCGGGTTGCTGCCGGACATGGATTGGTCGCGGTTTGAATTCCTCGGCAATACCTCGGTGAAGGGCGCGTATTACACCCTGCTGGATTGGAGAAAACGAGAGCGCATTACTGAAATTGCGAAGCGCATGACTTACATTGAGTTATCGGCTGACAATAGTTTTTATGAAGCATTTACTTCGGCATTATTTTTGCCACACACAGATTTGAGCAAATTTCCAAGTGTGGCGGAAGTATTGGAGAACAAACAGGCAGATACGGAAAAAAGTACACACGTAGACAAGTAAACAGGGATACACATGTTTCCTTGTGTACGTGTGTACCTGTTTACCCAAAAGGAGAAACCATGTACATCATCGGAGAGAACATTCACATCATCTCGGAGAAAGTGAAGGAGGCGTTGGCCGCAAGGGACCGTGAGTTCTTCATGGACCTGGCCGTTCGGCAGGTGGAGGCGGGCGCAAAGGCCATCGACATTAACCTCGGCCCGCGCAAGAAGGATTGGGCGGAGGTCTTCCCGTGGATCGTGGAAACTGTCGAGACGGTTGTGGATGTGCCGCTTTCGATAGACACGACCAATGTGGATGGCATGGAAGCCGCGCTAAAAACCATCAAGAAGGCACAGCCGATTTTGAATTCAACCTCGGCGGAACCGGAGCGATTGGAGAAGATCCCACTGCTTGCGAAGAAATACAATGCCAGGGTAATCGCATTGACGATGAAGACCGAAGGCATCCCCGTCGAAGCGGATGCGCGCGTGAACATTGCCGTCGAGTCGCTGATCCCGCGCATGATGGAGGTTGACCTTCCGATGGAGAATCTCATCATCGACCCGCTTGTGTTGACCGTTTCGGGCTGCCAGCAATATTGCCCGCATCTCATCGAAGCGGTCCGTACCTTGCAGTATGCGTGGGACCCCGCTCCCAACATTTCAGTCGGGCTTTCCAACGTCTCGAACGCGGTGCCGAATGAAAACCGTCCGCTTATCAACCGCGTCTATTGCGCGATGTTGATGGGCGTCGGTTTGCAGATGATGATCGCCAACCCATTCGACGAAAATCAGAATGATGTCATCCACTGGGTAGAGACAAAAGACACTAGCAATCCGCTTGCCTGTGTCTACAATAAAATTGCAGATCGCACTGCGGCCGGCGAGGAACCACAGATGGAAGATTTCAACCTATCTGACCCCGAACAGTCCGCAATTTGGAAGACAACCCAGATTCTGCTGAACAAAGTAATTTACGCGGATGCGTATTTGATGAATTAGTTACTCCATCCTGAGCTAAGCCACACGGTTTTGCTTTTCGTGTGGCGTAGTCGAAGGACAGGTTTCAAGAAAAGTTAATATTTTCAAGATACCTGCGCTTCGACTGCGGGACTGAAAATCGCAGTTCCTCCGCTCAGCGCGAAAATGAAGGAGGCGTATCATGCCTGGATTTACACCTGGTCGTCGTTGGCAGCCGCCGTATCTGCCTTTCAAACGTGAGCCGTTTAATCGCCGCGTGCTTGCCACCATTGAAAAGGGTATTAAAGGGCCGCTGTTTGGATGCCGCATGTGCGGCAACTGTCTTTTGCAGGAGACCGCGTTCATCTGTCCGATGGAATGCCCCAAAGGCGAGCGCAATGGACCCTGCGGCGGTTCCACCAAAGAACACTGCTACGTGGATGAGACCCGTCCGTGCATCTGGTACAAAATCTACGAGCGTTCGTTCAAACTGGGGCGTGAGGAACACCTGCTCGAAGTGCTGCCGCCATTGGATTGGGATAAAGTCGGCACGGAGCAATGGAGCGGGGTGCTGAACCGCGTGAAAGAAATCGGCACGGGCAAAGTTGTCAATGGGCTGTTGTTGAAACCTGCTGAAGTCCGCTACCAAACCTGGGACGCGATCTTCGAGCCGATTCGGGAACCAGATTGGTGGCAGGGTGACAATCAATACCACGCGCCAAAATACACCGAACCTGTCTCTGAATTGGAGCGCAGACTCAAAGCGGGCGAATTCGTGGTCACTGCCGAGGTTGCGCCGCCCGTTTCCTGCAAGACGGACAAGATGTGCAAACACATCGAGAACATCAAGCCGCATGTGGCGGCCATCAACTTTACGGACAATCCGTCTGCAACGCCGCGCACGGCTTCGTGGGCCTGCTCCAAGATGGCGCTTGAACGCGGCGCGGAACCTGTGATGCAGATCGCGGCGCGCGACCGCACGAGGGTTGGGTTGCAATCGGAGGTGATGGGCGCGTATGACCTGGGCATCCGCAATATCCTTTGCATCTCTGGCGATTCAATGAAGATGGCTCCGCAACCCCGCGGGCGCATGGATGTGATCGACATCGACTCGATTCAGATGCTGTGGATCCTGCGCCGAATGCGCGACGAAGGCAGGTACATGGATGGACGCGAGATCAAAACCCCGCCTCAATACTTCCTCGGTGCGGCTGCCTCTCCTTTTGCGAGCGAGCCTAAATTCCAGGCTTTGCGCGAACATAAGAAGATCAACGCGGGCGCGCAGTTCTTCCAGACGAATCTCGTCTACGATATCGATCACATGGAAATCTGGCTCAACGAACTTGCCAAACGCAATATTTTGGACAAAGTCTACATTCTGATCGGCATCACCCCACTCAAGACGTTCAAGATGGCGAAGTATATGAACGATGAGGTGCCCGGCGTATTCATCCCGTTTAATCTCATGGTCCGCATGGAAAATGCTGAAAAAGCGGGCAACGCACAGGAGGAAGGAGTGCAGATCGTTTTTGAACTCATCGAGAAGATCAAAAAGTTCGAAGGGCAGGGAGTTCATGGTCTGCATATCATGGCGGTGGGTTGGGAAGACATCGTGCCGCGCATCGTCAGCGAGGCGAATCTTTCCAAAGCAGGACCAGCCGTCCCTGAGAGTGATGCGGAGAAAGTCGTCGCATAAAAATATTTTTGTAGCCCTGGTTTAGAGAATGCCCCGGGAGGGAATATGTTTCCAGAACAGGTGAAGACCTACCGTGAAATGGTCACGCTCAAGGACGGCACGTACGTCCTGATCCGCGCGATGAATGGGGATGATGAAAGACGTCTGCTCGAATTCTATTCAGCGGTCAGCGATGAAGACATGCGATATTTTCGCCATTACATCAAGGACCCGGCTGTCATCCACGAGTGGAGCGAACATTTGGATTACAGCAAGGTTCTGCCGATCCTCGCGCTCGTCAAGGATCATGTGGTGGGCAGCGCTTCGCTTCATTTCTTTGACGGGCCAAAGCGCCACATTGGCGAGGTGCGCCTCTTCCTTGCAAAGGATTTCCGCAAGCGCGGACTGGGTATGAAGATGATCAAAGCGTTGATCGATATCGCGCGCAAGCATGGGCTGGGCATTTTGCAGGCTGAGGTGATCGCTGAACAGACGAAAGTTGTCAAGGCTTTTGAAGCATTGGGCTTCAAGCCGCAGGTTGTGCTGGACGATTATTTCCTGTTCCCGGATGGCGACTCGCGCGATGTTGTTTTGATGACCATGCCGCTGCGGATAAAAACGGATGAATTTTAGGAATGTCCCTGCGCAGTGTTGTCAAGAAGGCCAGCGGGCAGGATGTTTATATTTGCCATGCCTGCAATGATTGCGATACACAAACCAGCGACGATATGGATATTCCATTATCCAGCCTGGTGCAGCTTGTGCTCCTGAACGACGAGGAGGCGCTTGAATGCCGAACGCTCTGGTCTGATTTTGCGCTGGAAGCGGCGCACAGCGCATGCAAACGCGGACTCAATTTGCATACTGTGATGATTGCCCTTCGTGAAGAATCCATGCGAAAGGCAGGAGAGTAAACCAACAGAAAGAGGATGAAAATGAATACCGAAGAGTTGCTTGCAAAAGCCAGGAAACCTTCCGCCGATGCGATGAGATTGCATCCGTTCTATCGGGGGAAGATCGAAACCACGCTCAAATGCACCGTCCACAGTTTCGATGATTTCGCCATCTGGTATACGCCCGGCGTAGCCGCGCCCTGCAAGTCCATCGAGGCCGACCCGGAACTCGTCTATGAATACACCAATAAATGGAACACGGTTGCCGTGGTCAGCGATGGGACGCGCGTGCTGGGGCTGGGTGATATTGGTCCGAAAGCCGGTTTGCCCGTGATGGAAGGCAAGGCGTTATTGTATAAATATCTGGGCGGTGTGGATGGCGTCCCCATTATGCTGGACACCAAGGACCCGGACGCCATCATCGATACAGTGCTCATGCTCCAGCCTGGTTTCGGCGGGATTAATCTCGAAGATATTTCCCAACCCAAATGTTTTTACATCCTGGATACGCTGCGCGAAAAGGCGGAGATTCCCATCTGGCATGACGATCAGCAGGGCACAGCCACCGTCACTCTGGCAGGACTCATCAACGCGTTGAAGGTGGTCGGCAAAAAGATGGAGGATGTGAGCATTGCCTTCATTGGGTGCGGTGCATCGAATGTTGCCTGCTCGCGCCTGATCCTGGGCTGGGGCGCCGACCCCGCCAAATGCTACATGGTGGACAGCAAAGGTATCCTTGGCAAACATCGCAAAGATATCGAAATGCACAAGGATGAATTCAAGGATAAATGGAGGATATGCAATATCTCCAATGCACAGGGACGTGAAGGCGATATTCCTGAAGCGATGAAGGACGCCGATGTGGTCATCGCTCTTTCCAAGTCTGGGCCGGGTGTCATTTGCGCAGAGTGGATTAAAACCATGGCAAAGGATGCAATTGTCTTCGCGTGCGCCAACCCGGTTCCTGAGATCTGGCCCTGGGAGGCGAAGGAAGCGGGCGCAGCCGTCGTTGCAACAGGCCGTTCAGACTTCCCGAATCAGGTCAATAACTCACTGGGATTCCCCGGTATCTTCCGCGGCACGCTGGATGTCCGCGCCCGCACGATCACCGACGAGATGTGTTTTGCTGCGGCGCAGGCCATGGCGAATCATGTCGGTGACCGCCTTGCGCCGGACTTCATCCTGCCGAATATGGATGATTGGGAAGTCTTCCCAAAGGAGGCTGCGTCTGTCGCCATGAAAGCCGTGGAACAGGGGCTGGCACGCATCGATTCCACATACGATCAGGAATACCAACGAGCCGCGCATATCATCAAGCGGTCCCGCGACATGACGAAACGCATGATGGAAGAAGGTTTTATCGCCGAACCGCCCAAAGATGATGACGATCATCCCGAAGTGGATATGGAAACGATCAAAGCGGCATATTAGCCAATTAAATAGCGGATGATTAAAATGCGAGCGGCTTGAGTTTGACTCAAGCCGCTCGCATCATGTTTCAACGCTTCCATTAATCATTGGGCAATCTTATTTACCTGATAATTCTTTCCGAATCGAATACACCGTCATTCCAATAAAAATAATAATTGCGACTTCATTCAACAATCCGCCCCACATGCGCAGGGTGTGCAGGTTGGCGTAATCGGCTATGATTCGCACTACAAGCGAAACATGCAGTAAAGCCAAATGGATGTAAAACGCAGGCTGAAAATTGATCGGCACACCGAGAATGGCGGGGAAGATAATGGGCGCGTGACCAAAGATCATCGAGATCACAAAGCCGATGAAGACCGCGTGCAGCACCGCATCATATCTTGGACCTGCAACTTGCGCGCCAAACCCCAGGCTTAATCCGCCGCTGATTCCGAGCCAGACAAACCCCAGCGCCAAACACCATGCGATGTAGCGCGTGAGCGGAAGTTTATGCCTGAGATTCCGCCAGGCGATGTCATTGCGAAGCGACCAGAGCGCCAGCAAAATCAACGCCAGCCCGCTGACTCGTGTGCCCACCTGCAAATTGAAAAGCGCAAACAGAATCCCCGCCAAAAACACAGCGACGATGATCCCGAACAAAATTTGTTGTACACGAGACGGGCGCAAGACACGGCTTAATTCCAACCGCTCCCCTGCGATGGTTAGGACGAGGAATGCCATCCAGAAAAAGACCACCTGATTAATTTGCCAGCCGAACAGCCAGAGGAGATTCCCTGCCAGCCAGGCCAGTGCGCCGAAAAGCATGGTGACGGTATGCAGCGCAGACTCGCGTCGAACGATTTCCGTCAGAATGGCAACCCCGCCCAAACTGGCAAGGGCAAGCAGAACTGGTCCCAGCGGCAGACCCCGAATCAGAACAGTGACCAGCCAGCCCAGTCCGGAAAGAAGCGGCGGGAGATACATCCACTTCTGTTTCATCGCAACAGCGCGCTCGAGCGTGATCAATGTCCCCAAAAATCCAGAGATCATGAGCGGACCATGCGCCATTGCCAGGGATGGAGTCAGCGCGGGCAGTTGCCAACCAAGGCGCATGAGGCCCGCCCACAACGCGGCAAGCAAACCGAGGATGGCGAGGAAAAGAAAAGGAAGGGGGAGGCGATTGGGTGTAAATTTCATGGTTCTATTTTACTCAGACAAACGGGTTTATGTCACTGTTTTTCTGCGAACAATAGATTTACCCTTCGGGTACGATGCCACAGATTTCCGTGAATTTTTTCAAAACAATCCGCGAGAATTCGTAGAACTTGTGCTGAGGGAGTCGAAGCATTCATGGCTGAGGTTTGGTTTTCCCGTTAAAAAAAGGAATGAATCCTATACCATCCAAGTCCTTCTCGGAAGGACTTGGATGGAGTTATGCCTGTTTAGCCGCCCTTTTTTGCCAAAACAGTACTTCGAGACTTGTTCTACGGCAAGATGTAAAATACACTTGACATTATGTATGCTATATATTACTATATGTGTATTGTAATTTACACAAAGTAAAACTAAGCGTACAAAAAGAGGAAAATATGTCATATCAAGAGAAAAATATTACAGTCGCTTTGGCAAGCCAGTTGTTGATTTTGGGCTACTACCTGTTCAGTCTGTTTCAAATGTATCGGGGAGATGGACTGGTCTCGACGAAAGTCTTCAGCCTTTGGGCCGTCGTCATTGTGGCAGCCATCATCGTGAACATCATCGGCAGTATTCTCACCAACATTTTGCTCAGCATCGTCCATGCGATAAAGACAAGATCGGAACAAGAGGAACGCTTCATTGAAGACGAGCGCGACCAACTGATTGGACTGAAAGGCAACAAGGTTTCCTACATCGTGTTTTCCCTTGGCGTCCTGGCTTCCATGCTCGCCTTTGCCTTTGGCCAGCCACCCCTCGTGATGTTCTGTCTGTTGATTTTTTCATCCATCCTTGCCGAAATCATCGGAGACCTTTCGCAGTTATACCTTTATCGAAAGGGGTTCTGAGATGGATAAATACAAAGTCCGAAACAATGTTCGGAAACTAAGGTTTCACTACGACGAAATGACGCAGGAACAGCTGGCGGAAAAGGTCGGTGTGACACGGCAGACCATCATCGCCATCGAAGGCGGGAAGTACGCCCCCTCCCTGGAACTGGCTTTCAAGATTGCCCTCGTTTTCGGCGTGCCGCTGCAAGACGTATTTTCTTATGAACTTGAAGGAGATGAAAAATGAACTCGAATAGAAAGACTGCCGCAACTGTAGGAGCTTTATTTCTGACCGCAATGGTCGCAAGCCTTTTAGGCGGCGGCTTGGTGGAATCCGTTATCTCTGTCCCCGATTACTTTACCGCCATTTCTGAAAATGAAACTCTGGTGGTCGTGGGTATATTGCTCGAGTTGGTGAACGCCATTGCCGTGATTGGAATTGGCGTCTTGATGTTCACGGTTCTGAAACAGCACAATGAGACCATGGCTACTGGATACCTTAGCCTCAGGATTGTGGAGGCTGTGTTTTGCAGCCTGATCGTCATCAGCCCGCTGTCGCTGATCAGATTAAGTCAGGAATACGCAACAGCAGGTGCAGATTCCGCCCTTCTTCAAACTGCGGCCACTTTCTCCATTGCGGAACGTGCGAGTGTCTCGGGGCTGTTGGTCCCCGTCTTTTTTAGTCTCGGCGCTCTCCTGCTTTATTCATCGCTGTATCAATCGAAACTCCTGCCGCGATTTATTTCGGTTTGGGGACTGATCGCAGTTGCGCTGGTGTTGATAATGAACTTGCTGTCATTGAAACTGGAGATTGGCCTGGGAGTAAGTTTAATCTTCGCCTTTCCCATCATCCTGAATGAAATCTTTATGGGGATTTGGCTGATTGCCAAAGGATTCAACCCGTCTGCTGCAAATGTGGCAGCTTAAATCAATGGAGAATACCATCATGAAGGCAATTGTTTTTACCGAATACGGATCACCCGATGTTTTGAAAATCAAAGAGGTGGCAAAGCCCACTCCGAAGGACAATGAAATTCTGGTCAAGGTTCATGCAACGCCCCTCAATTACGGCGACCTGACGGCGCGGAACTTTGGCAATCTCAGTTCCAATGAGTTCAACATGCCTGCGCCGCTGTACCTTCCTGCGCGCATGTCGTTTGGGTGGAACAGGCCCAAAGTCAATATTTTGGGAAGCGAATTGGTAGGGGAAGTTGAAGCGGTCGGAAAGAATGTGACAAAGTTTAAGACGGGCGACCAGGTCTTTGCCTACCTCGGTATGAACATGGGAGCCAACGCCGAGTATGTCTGCATCCCCGAATCTGGGACTGTAACGCTCAAGCCTGCCAATCTAAGCTATGAAGAGGCAGCCACCCTGCCTTACGGGGCGATCATGGCGACGAGTTTGCTAGCGAAGGCAAACATCCAGCGTGGACAGAAGGTCCTCATCAACGGCGCTTCGGGCGGAATCGGCTCGATGGCGGTACAGCTTGCCAAATATTTCGGCGCGGAAGTGACCGGCGTCTGCGGTACGCCGAGATTGGAATTTGTAAAATCGTTGGGCGCGGACAAGGTCATCGATTACACCAAAGAGGACTTCACCCAAAACGGCGAGACTTACGACCTGATCTTTGACATCCTCGGCAGGAGTTCGTTTTCAAAGCTCAAGCGCTCGCTCAAGCCAAATGGCGTCTATCTTTTAGCCAGTTACAAGATGAAGGCGCTTCTACAAATGTTGTGGACTTCGATCACGGGCAGCAAACAAAAGGTCATCTGTGCCTTTGCAAATGAGACGCCCGAAAGTTTGGTCTTCGTCAAAAAGCTGGTTGAAGAAGGAAAAGTAAAAACCATCATCGATAAATGTTTCCCGATGGAGCAGACAGCTGAGGCGCACAGATACGTGGAACAAGGTCACAAGCAGGGGAATGTGGTTATCACAATTTGTAGATAAACGTAGGGGCGGGCCACCCGGTACTTTCGCGTTTTGGCAATTGACAACCCCAACCCAAAGCCAGGGACAATCATCCCGGCAAAGCATGAGGATCGTTATATTCATAAACCTGAATGAGTTGTATAATATATTCAGGTTTATGAATATGAAAAAACAACCCATTCTCCAAATTTCCGAAAAAATCGCCGCGCCGCTCGAAGCCATTGCCGCACCGCAGCGCATCGCCATCCTGCTTGCCATCGGCAAAGGGGAGGCCTGCGTCTGTCACCTTGAAACCGCGCTGGGGTGGCGGCAGGCGTACATCTCACAGCATTTGATGGCGCTCCGCAAGGCGGATATTTTGCAGGACAGGCGCGAAGGCCGTTATGTTTTCTACAAATTGAGAAACGCCTCTTTTTTGGACCTGATACTTGCCGCCGCCACCCTGAGTGGACTCTCCGCTGATTCAGTTTCCGCACTTGTCAACACACAAGTTTACCCATCCTGTGAATGTCCGCAATGCGCGCCGCTGTTGATTCCTGCAAACAGCTTATAGGAAACAATGGCTATTCTTTCCACACCTTCTCCTGTTTCATCCAACAAACGCCTTCCTCTTTATGTTTTCCTCGCCATCGTTGTCTGGCTGATTGCCTACAATCTCATCCAACCTCTTGCAAATTGGTTATCGTTTGGGGTCCTGGGGCTTGCCACAGACTCGCGCTTCGGCGAATCGCTCGCTTTTTTCCTTTATGACGTTCCGAAAATTTTGCTCCTGCTTTCGGGCATGGTCTTTGCCATCTCCATGATTCGCACCTTCTTCAGCCCCGAGCGGACTCGTACTCTGCTGGGCGGGAAACGGGAAGGCGTGGGCAATGTCTTTGCGGCCATGCTTGGCATTGTCACACCGTTTTGCTCATGTTCTGCGGTACCGCTCTTTATCGGGTTTGTGGAATCGGGAATTCCACTCGGTGTAACGTTTTCCTTCCTCATCGCTGCGCCCACGATCAACGAGGTAGCTGTCATCATGCTCTTTGGTTTGTTTGGATGGAAAGTGGCAGGTTTGTATGTGCTCTCAGGTTTGGTGATCGCCATCGCCGCCGGGTTTGTAATTGGCAGGCTGAAAATGGAGCGTTATGTTGAAGATTTCGTCTGGCAGATTCGAAGCAGTGGGGGACAATCTTTGGATGAAAAATTAACCTGGGATAACCGCATCGAACGCGCCTGGGACTCTGTCAAAGAGATTGTCGGTAAAGTCTGGCTGTATGTTGTCATCGGTATCGCTGTCGGCGCAGGGATTCATGGCTATGTTCCAGAAAGTGCTCTCGCTGGAATTATGGGCAAGCAAGCCTGGTGGTCTGTGCCAGCGGCAGTCTTGCTTGGCATCCCGCTGTATTCCAACGCGGCGGGGATTATCCCAATTGTCAGCGCATTGATGGAAAAAGGCGCTTCGCTCGGCACGGCGCTCGCCTTCATGATGTCCGTTGTCGGGTTGAGCCTGCCGGAGATGATCATTCTGCGCCGCGTGCTTAAACCGCAATTGATCGCCGTATTCATCGGCGTGATTGCCATGGCGATCATTTTCACGGGCTATCTTTTCAATATTATTCTGTAACAGGAGAAAAAATGTTAACCATCAAAGTTCTCGGTTCTGGATGCGCCAATTGCAAGCGTGTGGAACAGATCGCTCATAAAGTTGTAACTGAAATGGGGATCGAAGCGGAAGTCATCAAAGTGACCGAATACCCGGAGATCATGAAGTACAACGTTCTTTCCACCCCGGGCCTGGTTATCAACGAAAAGCTTGTTTCAACCGGACGCATTCCCACCCCTACCGAAGTAACGACCTGGCTGGCAAATGCGCTCGAAACCGCATAATTGTTAACAAGGCAATAACTTTTATATTCCCCGCTCATGGTAAAACGGCAGACGAGGAGACAGAGATGAAAAAAGTTTTATTCTTATGCACAGGAAATTCCTGCCGTTCGCAAATGGCAGAGGCGATTGTCAATGCGCGCCTTGGCGATGTGTGGGAGGCCATCAGCGCGGGGACGAAACCTGCGGGGTATGTCCATCCCAAGGCGTTGGCCGCTCTGTCAGAAATTGGAATCAGGCACGAGGGCAGGTCGAAGCGGGCGGTTGAATTTCAGGATGTGGACTTCGATCTCGTCGTCACAGTCTGTGATTCGGCGGCTGAAGAATGTCCCATCTGGCTTGGGAAGGGAAAGCGTACGCATCACAGTTTTCCAGACCCGGCATTGACAGATGACATAAATGATTTTCGCAAAGTACGCGATGATATTGAAAAAGTAATGCTTGAATTACTACAGGAGGCATGATGACAAAAGAGACACGCAAGGGGCTTTCCTTCCTCGACCGCTACCTGACCTTATGGATTTTTCTTGCAATGGCAGTGGGCGTGGGCATTGGCTACTTCTTCACGTACCAGGTTGCCAGATTTAATTACCTCGTCTCGGTAGGGACGACCAACATCCCGATTGCGATTGGTTTGATCCTGATGATGTACCCGCCTTTGGCGAAAGTACATTATGACGAACTGGGAGATGTCTTCCGCAATTGGAAAATCCTCGGTCTTTCGCTGGTTCAGAACTGGGTGATCGGGCCTGTTTTGATGTTTGTGCTTGCCGTCGTCTTTTTACGCGGCTACCCCGAATACATGACGGGACTCATTCTCATCGGTCTCGCGCGCTGTATTGCAATGGTGATCGTGTGGAATGAACTCGCCAAAGGCGACAACGAATATGCCGCGGGTCTGGTCGCGTTCAACAGCATCTTTCAGGTTTTATTCTACAGCGTGTATGCGTATGTGTTCATCACAGTTTTACCGACATGGTTCGGCATGACAGGCAATATCGTGAATATCACCATCGGTGAGATTGCCAGGAGCGTTTTCATTTATTTGGGCATTCCGTTCATTGCGGGATTTCTCACGCGCCTTATCCTTGTGCGCGCCAAAGGCAGGGATTGGTATCACAAGGTTTTTGTCCCGAAGATCAGTCCGATGACGCTCATTGCCCTGCTCTTCACCATCATCGTCATGTTCTCGCTAAAGGGCGATGTGATCGTGGAACTGCCGCTTGATGTGGTGCGGATTGCCGTCCCGCTGCTGATCTACTTTGTGGTGATGTTCCTCGTTTCATTTTTCATGGGTAAACAAGTTGGAGCTGATTATTCCAAAACAACCACGCTTTCCTTTACCGCCGCCAGCAATAACTTTGAACTGGCAATTGCAGTTGCGGTAGCGGTCTTTGGCATCGGTTCCGGTGCGGCATTTGCGGCGGTCATCGGTCCATTGATCGAAGTGCCGGTGATGATCGGGCTGGTTAATGTGGCGTTCTTCTTCCAGAAAAAATATTTCAGCGGAGCAGTGGGGTCTTCACCTGAAATGCTCGCCGCAGCGCAGGAAGTTTGTCCACCGGATGAGCAGTTGGTAAAGTAATAAAGCATCCCCGCCAAAAGCGGGGATGCTTTATTTTAAAAATGTGTACTCAATTTTGTGAAAAGAAAAAGGCTGCATAGCCCATCGCGTTGAGCAATGAACGAGGAACTGACCGTCCGGATTTCAAACCAGGCATAGGCAATTTTGCCTATATCCTTATGCGATATATAGCTCTCCTGTTTTCATGATGGATTGCCTACAATTAAGAGCATAATCAAGGCTTTCGCTTTCGCAAAGCCCGAAGTTTTATCATCCCAAAGGGGAGTCAACTTCGGTGGGTCAAAAGCCCTGATAAAAACTCAATGCCAAAAGGAGAAGAGATGTTTGTGTTTAGAAAAATATTTATTGTTCTGGTTGTTGCGGGCCTGCTGTTAACCGCATGTGGCGGTCAGGCTGCCGGCCAGCCGGTTGAGGTCCAAATTACCCTGACTGAATTTGGGATTGTGTCATCGGTAACGGACTTCAAAACAGGCGTTCCCTATCATTTCGTCGTAACCAATGAAGGCACAGTCGAGCATGAGATCATGATCATGCCGCCATTGAAGGAAGATGCCATGGGCATGGCTATGGATATGGGGGAATTGGATGAAATGGCGTTAGCCATGATCGAAGCATCGGAACTGCCCGTTGGTGCAACCGCCTCTTTTGACTATACCTTCACTGAGGCGGCACCCTCCGGCGCTCTTGAATTTGCCTGTCACACCCCGGGTCATTATGAAGCGGGCATGAAACTCCCGCTTACCGTCAAATAGCAATAGCTGCTTGATCCTGATCTGAGACTATAATATGCGAAGCAGGCGTCTATGTATGGACGCCTGCTTCAAGAATGATGGAGTGTTTATGGGTACAAAAACGAAACGACAACAAATACAGGAACGCAATCGAAAACAGAAAATGACCGCCAAATTCATCTGGGGTGGGGTCGGCGTGGTTGTGCTCGCGGTCATTGGATTAATTGCCTGGCAGTTTGTGAAACCCGCAGCGGGAGAATCCATCCCTGTGATGGTAAGCTCCCCCCATATTCCCACCGATACCGACCCGGGCACGTACAACTCCGACCCGCCGACTTCTGGTCCGCATTATTCTGAGGAAGCCGGGGCGGGATTCTATGATACGAATAACTACACCTATCCCGCCGCTTATCTCGTTCATAACCTGGAACATGGCTATGTGATTTTTTGGTACAACTGCGAACTCCTCGATGAGGCGGGTTGCACGAACTTGAAGGGACAAATTCAGTCCGTCATGGATGAGTTAGGCGGCGTAAAATTGATTGCCTATCCCTGGCCGTCCCTTGATGTTCCGCTTGTAATGACATCCTGGGGACGGTTGCAAAAATTTGAGTCCTTTGACGCGGAAGCCGCCAAAGCCTTCTATCGTGCCAATCTCAACCGCGCGCCAGAACCGGATGCGCCTTAAAAAATACCCTGGCAAAGAAGACGAACACGCACATCACCATTAAATCGCTTCTCTTCTTCTCGAACCGCTTGCTTCTGTTTATTGCATTCCCTTTCCCTGTCCGCTTGTTGTGATGGTTGATGATGGACAACTTTGCTTATTGGTTTAGCATGTACGTTTTCTCCCAAGTATCAAATCTCGAAATTCGAAACTCTTTGGGAGAAAGACGCTGCGTCAGACGATAATTAACG
>JACPVB010000147.1 GCA_016191985.1 Chloroflexota bacterium
CACCATCGGTCAATACCTGCAACCCAGCAAAAAACACATGCCCATGGATCGTTATTACACGATGGAAGAATTCGCCGAACTGCGCGAATATGGAAAAGAGATTGGCTTCAAGTGGGTGGAGTCGAATCCGCTGGTGAGGTCTTCGTATCACGCGGCAGATCAAGTCCGCGCGTTGAGTGTGGTGCATCGGAAGTTGTATGGGGATGGGGTAGTGAACAGTAATCCGTTGCCGGTGATCAGTGGAAAGTAGAAAGATTCTCCCGTTGGCTCGAAGGTCGGCGGGAGTTTTTTGTTTCTTGCATTGTGCTATACTTTTGGAACTCAAATTTCAATATGAGCAACAGAAAAACACTTCCTAAACACGCATGGGTCAATTGCCGTGAAATCGATCCTGATCTACTCTTCTTAGGAGAAGTCCTTTCTACGGAAGAAAACATCTTTGAAAAGCCTGGCAACATCAAACCTAATAAATTTGTGGGAAAAATACATCATGGAACAATGGTGAATGTCTTAGACAAGAAACTGGATAAAAAATCAAAAATTATTTACTACAAAATATCAACTGACAAGTTGAAAGGGTGGATTTCGGAATCTCTTCTAGCATGGCAATGGTCTAGCTTCACATTTATAGGCAATTTCCAGCCTGCTGAGGTGTGCAAGAGTCTAGATCTTAGTTTGAATTACATGGGAGCTAGTATTTTGATTAGAGATAATGGATTTGCTGTAATAACAGATGGAGATCCAGATCACTTTGAAATTATTCGCAACGCTGTAACAGGGCTTATAAATAGAATTATCAATGCGCAAGCCCCGCTTACACAAATTTCTTTACAAGCTGAATTTTCCAATTGGGTTGAAGTGCCAATTGGAGAAAATGAAAACCGCTCGAAATCAGTTGGCTTTTTGATTGACAGTAAAAACGAAAAAACAATATCAAATTCAAACATACAGGATGCATATTCGATTCTCCCACTAATGGAATTAAGCCCATATTTCGATCTTGCATTAAGCGATTTCCATCAAGCACTTCAATATCCTCAACATGCACTTATATTCCTTTCAAGGGCAATAGAATCTATTGAAAATCATTTTGGTCGTATGAAAAAGCAAAATAAGGGTAAAGGAAAAGAAGAAATTATGAGGCAAAAACTAAGGGTCAATAAGAGCGATGTGGAATATATTACAAAAAGAGCAAATGCTAGTCACAGACGCCATGCCAGTCGTGATGCAAGTATAGAATCTTTGTCAAATGAAGAACTGGCTGAATGTTTCTATAAAACTGCAAACATAATTGCAGCTTTTGCTGATTATTTTAAGCCAGCAGGTTTTGATGAACTTTAAAAGGAATTTGTGCCGCAGAAATCGGTAAATAGTCGTTCCCGCTTGGCCGAAAGGTCAGCGGGAGTTTTTGGTAATAAAGCAATCACCAGCGCGGCAACCAACACCCAGATCAAAACGATGATTATAGCGGCTATTCGATTGACAGGCTTGCCCTGACGAATAATCTCACTCGCTTTTTCGCGGCTCTCTGCCATGACGTTTGCAGGAATCATGGATAGGGCAATCTTCACCCCAAGGGGAATTAGAACAAGGTCATCCAAATAGCCGAGGATGGGGATGAAATCCGGGATCAAGTCAATTGGGCTGAAGGCATAAGCCACCACACAGGCAGTGAAAACCCGCGCCAGCCAATGGACTCTTGGGTCACGATACGCCAGATACAAGGCATAGACTTCCACCTTGAGTTGCCTGGCTTTTTGTTTCCACACTTCAACGTAACCTGGCATGATATGTTCCTTGAATCAAAATGCCCGCTACAGGGTGAGGGGGGCACCCTGTAACGGACTGCGACATTTTACCAGAGTGCATCATTTTTGCAAGGGGTTTGAGGGTACAAATTTTTGGGAAAATTATATGCCCTGCCATTAGACCCTAAAGGTTTCTTTCGTTAACCGCCACTCTGTCAGGCGAGGCGGTTTGACATAACGGGAAGAACGCGTAACGCCAGTAAATAACTCAAAGCCAACATAGCCTTGTCATATCATGCTTGGGAACAGGATGGGAAAGGACCAAAACTCGTACTGTCATCTTTCCAAAGATGTACTGTCAAGTTTTAAAACATGAACTGTCATCTTTTAAAAGATGTACTGTCATCTTTCCAAACTTGTACTGTCATTTTTTGGTGATTTCTCTACTGTATATGGCCCCCCAACCTCAACATTTCCCATGGTTTCGTAGGGACACAGCGAAGCGGCTGATGGTCAAAATCATGGATCGGCCCGCTGTGTCCCTACTTTTGGGTTCGTAGAAAATTGGACGAACGGAATTCAAATCCCGTAAGGATGGCATAGTTGCTGTGGGCTGTGACACCCGTTTCGACACGGCTTCGCCAGTCAACGCGTCGCCTTCGGGGTTGAATTGGCATCCATGTCAAAATCTATAATCATTTGACCTGTTTCGACAAGGTCTCGACAAGCTCGACCACCAGCTCAACATATCGCCTACGGGGTCAGAAGTGCGTAACATCAGTAATTAAGTAAACTTTATGCAGAAAATTACGAGGGAAATTTGAATTTTTTGTTTACCAAATTATGCGATACTCCGTAATACCCAGACATAATCAAAGGCTTTAAGGCATCGTTAAAAATCGCTTTACACAATGTTATTCCAACCGTGAACAACCATGAGTACAATAAATTGGATACGCAACCATACGGCGGCGGGTTTCCCGCTGCCGTACAGTGAAGGAAGTACTCTTTTTTTAAGAAAAGCGCACTTGTTCCTGACTGTGATTTGCGTTATCATCTTTAAGTCAGGGGTGGTTTGCACCCCATAAAAACCATATATATCTCTAAGAGGAGAAGATATGAATAAACGTTTGTTCTTCGTTTTGCTGACGCTCATCGTAACCGCTTCGATGGCTCTCAGCGCCTGCGGCCCCGCGGCCACAGAAGCCCCGGTAGTAACAGAAGCCCCCGCTACTGAAGCGCCGACAGAAGTTCCCACCGCCACCGAACCTCCCATGCCCGCCGTTGGCTCACCTGAGCACCCCATCAAAGTGTTGTTCGTCCCCTCCGTGGATGCGAACATCATCGTGAGCGGTGGTGAAGTGATGGCTGCTGCTTTGAATGAAGCCACCGGCCTCACCTTCGAAGTGGTCGTCCCCACCTCCTACGCCGCCACCATCGAGGAAATGTGCGCCTCCCCGTCAGACACCATGGCCTTCATCCCCGGCCTCGGGTATGCCCTCGCCAGCCAGTTATGCGGTGTGGATGTATCCTTCAAAGCCATCCGCTTCGGCTATCCCGTTTACTGGGCTGAATACATTGTCGCCCGCGACAGCGAATTCCAGACCCTCGCCGATCTCGAGGGCGCAACCTGGGGCTACGGCGACCAGGGTTCAACCTCCGGCTATATGGTCCCATTCGTTGAGTTGGGCGAAGCTGGCATCACCCCCGGTGAACAGAAACAAACCGGCGGCCACAACCAGACCGTCACCGCTGTCTATAACGGCGAAGTTGACTTCGGCACCGTGTTCTACAGCGTGCCCCTCAGCCCCGAAGGCGCCCCCATCTTCACGTACGATGACTATCTTGCTGGCAAGATCACCGAACTGACTCAGTACGAAATCCCCGAAGAAACCATCCCGAACTGCGCCCCCGATGCGGAAGGCAAGAAACTGCTTTGCGACGGCTACCGCGTTCTCGATGCCCGCGCCAACATCCGCACCGAAGCGCCGGATGTGATGCAGAAGGTCCGCATCCTCGCCGTTTCCGCCGCGATCCCGAACGACACCCTGTCCTTCGGACCTGAATTCCCCGCCGATGTCCGCGCCCAGATCGAAGAAGCGCTGCTGGCCTTTGCTGAAACTGAAGCCTGGGATACCTCCATCGGTTCCTCCGACTTCTACGGCTGGTCGGGCATTGCCCCCGCGGAAGACTCTGAGTACGACATGGTCCGCGCCATGGTTGCCGCCACGGGCTACACCGCCCCCGGTGAGTAAGCTTTAAATTTTTTACAAAAAATCGGGCAGGGAGTTTTCTCTCTGCCCGATTTTTTACCTATTGGAATCGTTTCTTTATCTTTATCTAATACCCACGGTCACAAATTGCGCTTTCCCGCTTCTGAAAAGGCGCAATTTGTGACCGTGCTGGGTATAATTGTGGGCAAAGCACGACGCACGACATCTTTTCAAAGATTGCGAGAAGTCATCATGCTCCAGGTAAAAAACCTAACCAAAATCTATGACGGGGGCGTAAAAGCGCTGGATAACGTTTCATTTGAAGTGCCCAAAGGACAATTCCTTGCGGTCATCGGCTTGAGCGGTTCCGGCAAATCCACTCTCCTACGTTGCATCAACCGTTTGATAGACCCCACCGAAGGCCAGATCCTTTGGGATGGCGAAGACGTCACCGCCGCATCCCCGGAGGAAATGCGCCGCATCCGACGCAAGATCGGCATGGTCTTCCAACACTTCAACCTAGTGCATCGCTCCAAGGTTATTACAAACGTCCTGGCCGGCAGGCTCGGGTACATCAACCCGGCCTGGAGCTTTCTCAACCGCTTCCCAAAAGCGGATGTGGAAAAGGCCATCAAACAACTCCAACGCGTGGGCATCGCCGAAAAAGCCAACCAGCGTGCGGATGAGTTAAGCGGCGGGCAGCAGCAACGGGTGGGGATCGCGCGCGCGCTCATGCAGGACCCGCACATGATCCTCGCCGATGAGCCGGTTGCCAGCCTGGACCCTGTCCTCGCGCACAGCATCATGAAACATCTCGAAGAGATCAACAAAAGCGACGGTGTAACCGTGCTGTGCAGCCTGCACTTTTTGGATCTCGTCCACCGCTATGCAGACCGCGTCATCGCGCTCAACCAGGGCCAGCTCGTATATGAGGGCCTTCCCAAAGATATTGACGACAAGAAATTTAAAGACATTTATGGCCGCGACGCTGAGCGGGTAGGGTAAAGCCATGAAAAACAAAAAAACATCCCCCTGGAAATCCATTCGGCTCGGATTCATCATCCTTTTGATATTTGTGATCTACGCTTATGGGTTTGACGTCACTGCCGTCACGCTGGAAGAATTAAAAAGTGAGACACGTCAGGAAAGCCTGACGCGCGTGACCCGCGCCCTGGCCAAACCTGAAATTATTGAATACGAACAGACAGTGGAAGTTGTCAATGCGCCTGTGTATGTCTCTTGTCCACAGGGCGGTGTTACGCTCCCGGAACCGGATACCTCCGGCCCATATATCGTCGTTTCACCGGCATGTGCCGAGGCGGGGGAACCTGTCACCGTGCAGGGATTCAACTTCGCCCCAAATACGGAAGGACCCCTGCGCTTTATTCCGGGAAATGACCCCGCAAATATAGTGGAATTGGGCAGGGATAACGTCCGCACAGATGGGGATGGGAATTTTGTTGCAGAATTTACATTACCCAAGGGCCGCGCCAGTGACGATGTGCAATATATCCGCGCCACGTTAAGCGCCAATGTGGGCACTCCCCGCTTTACCCAAACCGCAAAAGACACCTGGAACAAGATCATCGAAACTGTATTTCTCGCACTGTTGGCGACTACTGTTGGAACGATACTTGCCATTCCGATCAGTTTCATTGCGGCGCGCAACCTGATGAAATCTGTCCGCAGTCCGTTGACGAGTATTGCTTTTTCAACCCTGGGCTGGCCTGTTGGAATGGCGCTCGGTATTTACATTGTCGGCCTGGTGGGTGATTTTTCAGGGCCACTTACAGGCAATCTGTTGTTAAATATCGTTATCGTGGGTGTTTTACCAGTTGCCATCCCTGTCGCTATACGTTGGTCCCTGCCACAGGAGGAAATATCCACGCCGGGGCCGGCTCTTAGAACTGGCAGAATGGCGGTGATCCTGCTCACAGTGTTGGTCAGCTTTTTCGGACTGTATCAGTTGTCGGGTCTGTTTAGAAACGGCGGCCTGGTTTTGGAAAATATCCTCGGGGCGTGGGGCTTCCTGGGCAGTTTCCTGTTCCAGCTTGGAGATATCCTGGGAGTACTGATCCCTGTCACTGCCGCGTTGGCGGCGGGCGGCGCGTTGAGCAGTTTCCTTGGGCGTATCGGCCAGCGGGCGGCTGAAAAACTACCCGCCGCAACCGTGAAACTTTTGAACCTGATTTTTTCCGCGCTTGCGGGAGCGACTGTGCTTGGGCTGATCGGCTGGCTGGTGGAATGGCTGTATCAAATTGGCAGGCCGGAGTTTACGCTGTGGGGTCCTGTGACGGTGGGGGCGGCGCTTGGGCTTTTGCTGGCGGTTTTTTCGAAGGCAAAGGACTCGCTGCCGATTGGCCTTGTAATCTACACGGTTACCCGCACGATCTTAAATACGCTGCGCTCTGTGGAAGCATTGGTGATGGCGATTGTGTTCGTGATCGCGGTGGGCATTGGGCCTTTCGCGGGCGTGATGGCGCTTGGCTTGCACACCATCGTGAGCCTGGCAAAATTATATTCAGAGCAGGTGGAGAGCATTCAAGCTGGCCCATTGGAAGCGGTGCAGGCCACAGGCGCGAACCGTTTGCAAACGATCATTTATGCCGTTGTTCCGCAGATCGTGCCGCCTTATATTTCCTACACCATGTATCGCTGGGACATCAACGTGCGCATGTCCACCATCATCGGGTTTGTGGGCGGCGGCGGCATCGGCTTCCTGCTTCAGCAAAATATCAACCTGTTGAACTACCGCGCCGCCAGCGCGCAGATGATCGCAATTGCCGTTGTCGTTTCGATCATGGATTACGTCAGCTCGGCACTGCGTGAGAAGGTTGTGTAAAACTTTTACCAAACAAAAAGGACTGGCTTTTCGGAGCCAGTCCTTTTTGTTTACATCTTGTTGCTTTGCATTTGCATCTTATATTTTTTTACTGCGCGCCAGCCGACGAGCATCTTTTCCTTCTCGTCCCACAGGCGAAAATAAAGCGATTTCAAACTATCCCGGAAAGTAAGCGGCTCAATCTGGAAGATGGGATTCTCATTATGGCATTCCTCCAACTTGTAGTTGGGGATCTTCGGGCTGAGGTGGTGGATATGATGAAAGCCAATATTACCCGTGAACCATTGCAGTACCTTGGGGAGTTTATAGAATGAACTTCCGTCCATGCCGGCTTTGAAGAATTCCCAATTCTGGTGGCGTTCCCAGTAGGTTGGGTCAAAATTATGTTGAACATAAAACAACCACACGCCCGCGCCGCAGGCCATGAGTAAAATGGGGATCTCTACCAACAGATAAGCCTGCCAGCCGATATGATAAATTGTCCAACCGACAAAGCCAAGCAGGGCGATGTTCGTCCAAATAACGCTGTTCTTTTCGCGCTTGCCCGCGTCTTTTTCCCAGAAGCGGTGACCAAACACAAAAACGATCAACGCGCCAACGGTAAACAGGATGAGCGGACTTCGCATCACGCGATAGCCGAACTTTTTATACCAGGGAGCGGCAAGATATTCGTCCACCGTCATGGTGTAGACATCGCCAATGCCGCGGCGGTCGAGGTCACCGGCGGTGGCGTGGTGAATGGCATGGGAATGCTTCCAGGCGTAGTAGGGAGTCCACACCGCCACACCGAGTAAAAGTCCCAGGCGGTTGTTTGCCAGCGGGGTCCGAAAGAACGATCCGTGACAGCAATCATGGAAGATGATGAACATCCGCACCATGAATCCTGCCGCAGGGATGGTCAGCAGGAAGGTCAACCAGTACCCGATCTCGAGACTGCGATATGCCAGATACCACAAAACAAAGAAGGGGATGACAGAATTAAACACCTGCCATAAACTACGCCATGTTTCAGGATAGGCATATTTTGAAACAACCGATTGCCATTTGATCTTTCCAATACTCATTTTTTACTCCATTTCTTTATAAAGCCAAAACACTAAAACATAGTCTCAGATGCTATTTTGCACCTATCATACTCTGATATTCCAAATACGTCGTCACCCCGTTGATCCAATGCTGCACCCCGTCTATTCGAATGGACGGGTCTTCACAACTGCTGAAAATGCCGCCTGCGTAACTTAAGACCATTTCGTCGCCGAGGTCGAAATTGCAGTCATTATCAGGTAATTGCCTTGCGTGCACAAAGGTGATGAAGGTGTTGATCTCCCGGTCCAGCCACGAGTGCTCGGAGTCGGAAAGATAAAAGGCCTGCGCCAGCGCCGCGAGTGACTCGATCTTCGTGGCGGTGGAAACGCTGGTGTTGACCTTGTTCAGCGAACGCACCTGTCCCTCGATGACGGTTTCCGCGATTTTCACGGCATAATCTTTATCGGCTTTGCTAAGTTTATCGAGGCGGGCGAACATGGCTAAAGCATGGCTATGCCAGTGATCCTCCGTCACCGGCTGCGTGATCATATAATCATTCACCTCACGCGCCTGTTTCAGCCAGAATTCATTGCCGGTCATTTCATGCAATTCCAAAAGAGCATACAGGCTTTCCCCGGGAAAATAAGTGACAAAATAATCCGGGTCCCCTGTGCCGTTGAAATGCGGGTCGAATGAATGGTAAAAGCTGCCATCCGGCTTGCGCATGGAAACGATGAAATAGCCCAGCTCCATGGCGGTGGTGAGCAGGTTGCGGTCTTCAAGAATGAATCCACCTGTGGCCTGCCAGCGTTTGTAAATCGCATCCACAGTCAATGCCGCGCCGCCCAGGGGACATCCACCGTTTGTGTAAAGGCATGTGCCGGTAAAATGTTGCGGGTCGCTGATTAACATTTCGAGATAATGGTCGAGCGCGCGATCCCCGGCCTCGCAATATTTTGAATTACCAGAAACCCGGCAGACGGTATAAAGCGAACCCGTCCCCGCGATCAGACGCAGGTAGGAAGGCGTATAGGAACGTTCGCCTGTCAAAAAATCAACCTGATAGGATAGTTCGCCATTGACCAACTGCTGGCGCACGAGATAATCGCCGGAGGCAATGATCGAATCCTTGAGCGGACCTTCGTCAATTGGAATTATTTCGGGCACAAGCGCCGGAGTAAATGTGGGAGTCGATGGAAGCAGGTGTGGCGGGGTGGGCGTAACGGTCTCTTGAGGCTGGCTTCCCCTTGCCCAAAAAAATGTAGTGCCTGCCAGGGCAAGCACACTCACAATTGCCAATATAATTTTTTTAGGCATATATTTTCATTTCCAGGGAATCTTCGCTTGCAAATCCTGCAAGGACAAATCCACCAGCGACGAAACCGTCAAATCACCGGAGACTCCCATCTTTGCGGTCAATGGGTTGGGGACAGCCACCACGAAAATTCCTGCACGGCGAGCCGCTTCCACGCCATTGAGCGAATCTTCAAAGACCACTGCCTCCGTATTCTGGACCTTGAGCATGTCCAGCGCCTTTAGGTAGATATCCGGGTTGGGCTTTGTCCTGCCTGGTGGAACGTCATCCTGACAAATAATATGCTTGAAATAATGAAAGATGCCGAGTCTCCTGGCGTGCGCATCCACCCAGGAATGCGGCGAACTTGAGCCAATGGCAGACGATATTCCCTGTCCCCGCGCCTGCTCGATCATATTGACCACGCCGGGCATGATCGGACTCGCATGGATGAGCAGGTCCGATTCTCTTCGGTAGCGAGTGCGCATCGAAGCGGAATCCAGCCGTCCCTGAGAAAGAAGCGAAAGATGTTCCGCCGCGTCAAAGGTCGAGATACCGTATCCGCCAATCGTCTTTTCCCACTCGTCCACCGGGAGATCAAATCCATGTTCGCGATAAATGGATTGCCAAACCAAAACTTCGGGCGTCTCGGTATCGAGGATCAGCCCATCAAAATCAAAAAGTAGCGCTTTTACCGCTTGCGGCATAAATCATCAAGCTTTCTGGAATAAATTATGAATAAACATGATTCCGGTTTAGTCACCCAGGCGGTACGATGGAGCATTTACGGAAACCGCCTTACGAATTCTGAGATCGCTTCCCAAACTTTTATTTCTTTCACACCGTTCGCACCGATCACATCCAGCACCGAAGTGAGCGCCGCCTTCATTGCCACGTATTCGCGTTGGGCATCGGAGACCGTGCCAAAAAAACGCGTGTGATCCATCCAGCCGTAAAGATTGCAGGAAACCGAAATATAGCCGCTGCCGCGCTTGAATGTAATGCGTGCGCCGCCGGGGTGTTCTTCATCGCGCATAATCACGCCGCCTTCGGCGCTGACTTTTCCAATGGTGCGGCCATCATCATACGCGAGCCAATTACTCATCTACATCCATTCTGGTCATGCGTGAAGGCTGCACGCCCACACTTGTCGGAACGGCAAGCGCAGGCTGCCCGTTCTTAACCAAACGCGCAAGATGCTTCACCATCACCGCCTGCCGCGCCGATGCCTTTGCGCCGAGGTCCGCCAATACCGGTTCGAGCCATGCCTGATAAGAACGCACGTTTAAATAAATAGGCCGTCCGCGGCGGTCCGGCAGGTTCGCCACAAGCGACATGATCTTTTCGCTGACATCCTGTTCATCGGGATGAATGAGCGGCGTCAGCACGATGCCATACATGCCCGCCGTGACGTTTGCAAAACATTTCGTTTCGTGATCCACAAACCCCATCACGCGATTCGGCGCAGGCTCAACAGGATGCAGCAACTGCGGCACAATTTGATAATGCAGACTCTGCACCGCAGGCAGGTCAATGGATTGCATTCGCCTCCACTCCCCGCCGCTGCCTGATTCTGTTTTCTCCAGCAGACTCGCATCCCAAACTCTTTGCCACGCATAAACGGAGAAGCCCGCCATGCGCAGAGCGGGGAACACCTCGCTCGTCTCATCCACTTCTGCAATGACATGGAACGCCTGCCATTCGCCTGCCTGCGCGGCAAGATGCTCGATCAACGCGGGCAGTTGCGGGGCATTTAATTGAGACGATGGCGCAAGATACAGCAGCTTCGCGAATGTATCGCCACGCGTATGAATAATGCCGCCCAACAACGCAGACTCGCCGCCGTTTGAAATAGCCGCGTATAAATGCCGCGCCGGGTTAATGTATGCCAGCAAGCCCATCGCCCCCAGGGGATGTCCACGCGTGAGGGCACGCGCGTTATCGAGGGTCAACACATCGTTTCGATAACGTGCAATGGTGGGGATGTCGAGCAGGTCAAGAGAGCGAATGGTCATTGAATTATTTGTAGGGACGACCCTCGCGGTCGTCCCTTATAGTTATCGCAAAAGGACGGAGGTAAACCCCGCCCTTACGAAGCCAGGGAAATAAAATATTCGTGAAAGCGTGTGTCGTTTGTCAACTCGGGGTGGAAGGATGTTGCCAGCAGATGCCCTTCCTGCGCCGCGACGATGCGTCCGTCTTCCAAAGCGGAAAGTACTTTTGCCTTTCCATGCACTGCCTCGATGATCGGCGCACGGATGAAAACCGCATGATATGGATGTTCCGTGCCAGTGGCTTTGAACAACTCATCGATCTCAAGATCGGTTTCGAATGAATCAACCTGCCGTCCAAACGCATTGCGCTGGACTTTGATATCCATTAATCCAAGCAGGGGTTGGTCGCGGCCAATATCCTTTGAAAGAAAGATCGCGCCCGCACAGGTTCCCCAAATGGCATGGCTTTTTCCAAATTCCTGCAAAGGCTCCATCAACCCGTACGCCACCGCCAGTTTGCCAATTGTCGTGGATTCACCGCCGGGCATGATCAACCCGTCCAACCCATCGAGATGTGATGGCAGCCGCACTTCCGCCGTTTCCACGCCGATCTTCTTGAGCATGGAAATATGTTCTGCAAAATCGCCTTGTAAGGCTAATACACCAATCTTCATAGTTTCTTTGCGTTCAAGTAGTCAGTGTTCAGTAAACAGTAATCAGTATTTTTGAAACCACTGATTACTGCTAACTCATTTACTGATAACTGCTCTTACCAACCACGCACCGCGAGTCGTTCTCCTTCGGGCATTTGCGCGGCGTTGCGTCCGACCATCGCCTCGCCGAGATTCTTGCTCACTTCCGCGAGAATGGACGCATCCTGATAATGTGTCACCGATTTGACGATGGCCGCGGCACGCTTGGCAGGGTCACCAGATTTGAAGATGCCGGAGCCAACGAA
>JACPVB010000148.1 GCA_016191985.1 Chloroflexota bacterium
ATCGCAACCGCGTTCCTGCGCACCAGCACGCCGAACAAGCCAATGCCAAACAACGCCGCCGCAAGAATGAGATACCAGGAAAGAGGGATCATCTGCGCGCCTCCTATTTTTTAGAGTCCCCGGAACGGGGATTGAACGCGATATAGACCGCGCCCACCAACGCCGCCAGAAGAAGGACGGACGCAACTTCAAACGGCAGGACATAGGCATTGGGCGAAGTGAGTTGATCGCCAAGCAAGCCAATCGCATCAAAGCCAGACGGGATGGCTGCCGCGGTTTTCGAAAGGCCGCTCCAACCCTGAAGCATAAAAGCGAGTCCCGCAAAGGTCATCACAGCCACAAGCGCGCCGGCCCACCAATTCTTATTCGTCTGTGGGGTGTTATCGCGCAAATCCTTGCGGGTGAGCATCACCGCAAAGATGAAGAGAATGGCAATCGCGCCGATGTACACTACCACCTGCACAACCGCCAAAAAACCCGCGTTCAACAGCGTGTAAATGACCGCCACACCAAACAGTGTGGATACCAGCCAAAGCGCCGCATGGACCAGGTTACGTGTCGTCACCACCATCAGCGCGGAGCCAAGGGTGAAGAGGGCAACAATAAGGAAAATAATTTGTTCTGCTGTCATAGAAAACCTCTTGGTAATTGGTAAATGGCAATTACAATTTACCAATTACGAATGTCCAACCTCCACAACCTTCTTCCCCTCCATGCGTTCGCGTTCCTTGCGCGCCACGGAACGGGCAATCTCCAGCGCGATCCAGGCGGTCACTACGTTAGCGAGGAACATGCCCGTGATGTAGAGCCAACTGTCCGCGCCGGCAAGAAGCGCATTCATCAACGCGGTCACAAGCAAAAGCGCAAACGAAAGCGGAGTCAGGAATTTCCAATTGAAGCCGAGCATCTGGTCGATGCGGATGCGCATCATGGTGTATTTGACCCACATGATGACCCAGTAACCGACCATGGCCTTGATGATCAAAATCAAAATCGCGAGGAAGGGACTGACCTGCTCCAGACCGAAGAAACGATAGCCGCCAAAAAACAGGATGGCCCAGAAGCCGCCAAAGGTGAAGGCGTGCAAAAGTTCGCCCGCATAGAACATGCCGAACTTCATGCCTGAATATTCGATGTTGAAACCAGCCACCAATTCCGATTCGCCTTCAGCGAGATCGAAAGGAGCGCGCCCCAACTCTGCAATGGCCGCGATGAGAAAGATCAATGCGCCGAGCGGAGAAATGATGAAATACCAGATGTTTTGCGATTGGATGATGGCATTCATATTCATCGAACCTGCAAAAATGGTTGGGATCATCAACATGGTGAGCATGGGAATTTCAAAGGCCACCATCACCGCCACCTGACGGAAGCCGCCGATCAACGCAAACTTATTGTTCGACGACCAACCCGCCATAATGATGGAAAGCGTGCCAATCGCGCCTGCGGCAATCAGGAACAATACGCCGACGTTCAAATCCACGCCCAGCATGACGGGAGCCAGCGGCACCACCGCCCACAGGATCAACACAGACATCATCGAAAGGACGGGCGCGAGGTTATACACCACCTTGTCCGCGCCATCGGGGGTTGTGTCTTCCTTAATAATAAGTTTGATGATGTCGGCAAACGGCTGGATCAGGCCAAACGGGCCGACACGGTTGGGGCCAATACGGTCTTGAAAACGAGATACAACCTTGCGTTCGATCCACACCAGGAAGATATCCAGCACCATCAAAATTGTGATGAGCAGGAGTACACCGAGGAAGACAACCAGCACATGGGCAAGGACAGCGTCCATGCCCCAGCCTGTGAAGATACCTTCCAGCCATGCCGCGGCGACTTTAAGAGGGTCATTCCAAAAATTCATAAATCGCTCCTGTTTCGCCCTCTCCCCATCCCCTCCCCCAAAATGGGAAAGGGACGCAGGGACGAGGGATTTTTCCTTATTACACAAAGAAAAGGCTGAAAGGATAAATCCTATCAGCCTTATCTTATATTTACTTGAAGATTACACCCATTCCAACATTCCCTTGCGCCAGGTGTAAACCAGACCTACAACGAGGATTGCCACAAATACAATCCCTTCAACCACCGCGTACAAGCCCAATTGCCCGATTTTTACAGCCCACGGAAAAAGGAACACTGCCTCTACATCGAAGACAAGAAAAACAAGGGCAAAGATGTAATACTGCGCCTTGAACTGTATCCAGGCTTCACCCACAGGCTCGATACCGCATTCATAAGTTGATTGTTTAATGGGGTTTGGTTTTTTAGGCCCAAAAATGAAACCTGCCGCAATCGCTCCAATGGGGATGATCAAACCGACAACAATAAATAACGCTACATATAACCACTCGTTCATTTAATCACTCCGTCGTGAAATTTATTACAACAAGTGAGCAAATTGTACCATAGAGAACAAACGCGCCCCCGTAAAGCATGTCAATTTTTTAGGTGATATTCGTCATATTTTCCCCCGTTTTTAGAAGCCTTGTCCCATCCCACTTTTGGCGGTATGCTTTCAAAAGAAAGGAACCAAACCATGATCCCCACTCTTCCCTTTGGACGCACCGATCACAATAGTACGCGCACTCTCTTTGGCGCCGCCGCATTTTGGGAAACCCCGCAAAAAGACGTGGACGCTACCATGGATTTGATCCTTCAGAATGGGATCAACCACGTAGACACCGCGGCAAGTTACGGCGAGTCTGAGCGCCTGCTTGGTGATTGGATTCAACGGCATGGCAAGCCATTCTTCCTGGCGACCAAAACAGACCAACGCACGAAGCAGGCCGCCTACGATCAAATCCGCCGCTCGCTGGACCTGTTGCATGTCCCCCAGGTCGACATGATCCAAATCCACGCCCTGCACGAAGAACCCGATTGGACAACTGCCTTTGCATCGGGCGGTGTCATTGAGGCTGTGATACAAGCTCGCGACGAAGGGCTGGCGCGTTTTATTGGGGTAACGGGCCACGGTGTGCCTGTGCCTGAGTTTCATCTGCGTTCACTCGCTCAATTTGATTTTGACGCCGTGCTTCTACCCTACAACTACGTAATGATGCAAAACCCTCGTTACGCTGAAAATTTCAACAAGCTATTGGCCGTTTGCAAGGAAAAAAATATTGCTGTGCAAACCATTAAAGGCATCACGCGCTCCCCGTGGAATGATGTGCGGCAAGACCGAACTACATGGTATCGTCCGCTCGAAGAACAAGCCGATATTGATCTCGCAACACATTGGATTTTTGGAAATCCGCAAGTTTTCCTCAACACCGCGGGCGACATCAACATCCTTCCGCGCATTCTGGAGGCCGCCCATCGCTTTAAAGCCCAGCCCACAGATGAGCAAATGAAAGAGTTGACCGAGCGCCTTAAAATGGAGCCGCTCTTCATATAAAAAACTAAAAGCCCCAACCGGACGGCATCGCCAGATTGGGGCTTTTAGTTTTCCAATTACACGGTCTGTTTTGTCATTTCTTTGACCCCATACGGAAAGCCGTAATCTGCCATCTTTTCCATAAACACAGTTGGCTCGAAAGCCTCAGGCCCCAACACGCCCGCACCCGTCCACCGACCGTGTTCGATCAAGTCCATGGCAATGACTGCGCTGAAAGCCGTCTGCGCGACGACTGCCTGGCAGCCCCAGGTCTTCATACACTCTTCGTTATCCGCCACCTGGTACAAATAAACTTCTTTGTTCTTTCCGTCTTTCGTCCCTTTCACCCACGTCCCCGCACAAGTCTTGCCTTTCATTTTTTCGCCCAAATGAGCGGGGTCGGGCAAACAAGCAGCGACGACATCGCGCGGCGCAATCTGCACGCCTTTTACATTGATCTTCTCTTTATTGTCCAGGCCAAGCATGTGCAGGGTTTTTAACACAGAAATAAATTGATCGCCCAGCCCATACTTGAAGGTGGCGCGCTTCGTTTTGACCCAGCGCGGAACGAGCAAAACTTCCTCGTGCTCCACGTTGACCACTTCCACGGGGCCAATTTCGGGAAAGTCAAATACTTCAGGCTCGGAGAATGGCGCAGTGGTGAACCAACCTTTGCCTTCTTCATAGATTACAGGCGGATTCAGACATTCTTCAATCGTCGTCCAAATGGAGAAGTTGGGCGCAAACTCATAACCGTCAATGGTAATGTTCGCCCCATCGCGGATGCCTACCTCATCAATTTCATCGAAGAGATGATCCTGGGCGTAACGGGCGAACACATCTGCCATGCCCGGTTCCACGCCGATGCCAACGAGGGCGAGCAGACCTTTTTTCTCCCATTCTTTGGCCTTGTCAAATTGGTAATCGCCAAGTTTGACACCGGTCTTGTTGAAAGGGTCGGTTGGATGGGGCGCTGAGAGGGTCATGGCCATATCCATATATTTTGCGCCAACGTTGTAGGCGGCATCGAATATCTGCTTGTTGAAGACGGGGTCAACCGAGTTCATGATAAGGTCAACCCGGTATTTTTTTGCCAGCGCCTCGATATTCTCCTGGTTGCCTGCATCAACGAACTCAACGGGAAAACGTTGTTTATCCCCAAATTTTTTTTGCACTTCCTCGGCGCGCCCAACGTTGTAATCCGCCAAAACCATGAGTTCCATCCACTTGCGAGGTTTGGCGATGGCGGCAATGGCTTCACCCACCCCACCCACCCCAACGAGTAATACCTTCATGAGATTTGATTCTCCATTAGTTTTATAACCCGCATCCACGCGAGTTAGATTTACAGAAAAAAGAATCCCGCCGCACAACAGCAACGGGATGGACTGTGACTACCGATAACGGTTATTCGCCTGATTTCCAGGAAAAATGGAAATCATCAGGGAGGTCAAATACACTTTCACAAATGTATCCCCCACAGTCTTTAGTACATGAAACAGGGCTTTCATAGAACCTTTCAGGTTGGCTCTGCCATCCTCATGCTTGGGAGGCAGACAAAGATTTTGGAAGCCGCAGCAGGCCCGTGGTCCGTACTGAGGCGTATTCCCGTTAGAAGTAGATTTCCTTGGTAATTTTCAGGTAGATGAAGGATTCCGTCTCGCGCACTCCATCCACTTTGGCAAGTTTTTCGGTCATGAATTGAAGCAGGTCTTCATGGTCGCTGCAAAAAACTTCAACCATGATGTCATATCTGCCGCTGACGACCACAATGTAAACGACTTCATCGAACTTGATGAGTTTGTTCGCCACTTCGAGCATTTTGCGGCCATCGGTGCGGATGCCGATCATTGCCATGGTGCGCTTGCCCATCATAAGCGGATTGGTGACGGCAACCACCTTGAGATAACCAAGTTTGACAAGGCGGTTATATCGCTGGCGGATCATGCCTGGCGACACATTGAGTTTTTCAGCGATCTGGGCAAAGGCTTCCCTGCCATCCTCACGCATGGCATCGATAATATACAGGTCAATTTTATCCAGGCGCTCAGCGCCTGTACCGATTACGCTTTCCATTTCGATATTCTATACCTTTTTTGCATTCTTGTCAATATTTTTATAATTTAATTGCATAAATCAAGTATATTATCTTCCTATTATGCAAATTTGCGCAGGAAAATGTTCGATTTAAGCAATAACCCGGCAGGTCGCATGACCTACCGGGTTTATTTTACTGCGAAGCGGGTTTTAACGAACACCCACTTTGAAAACGAGACTTACGATCCGCCCTTTACCTCCACCCAGATATCGTCATACAAAGGTGTCGCTTCGCCCACGTCGCCGATGCGGTGACCATTTTGAATGGCTTCCGCGGGCGTATTGGTGATTGGCGACGCCATGTAGGCATCGAACAACTCGGTTTCGTTGGCTTTTGCGTAGTCTAATGCGGCGGTATTCGGATTGGTGTACGGGAAGTCGCGCAGCATCATCCAGAAAATGTTGCCCTGCATGGTGTAGTTCAACCAGGCGTATGCCGCATCGGCGTGCGGGGCATCTTTCAGCATGGCCCAGTTATCCTGCCAGAGGATTGCGCCTTCGGTGGGATAAATGTACTGGATGGCGGGGTTTTCCTGCTGGGCAAGTAGGGCTTCGGCGGTCCACGTCATGCCAAGGTCCACGTCCCCTGCAATGAGGGCGGTCTTGGGGCTGTCGCTATCAAAGAGCTTGACGTTGGGGATAAGCTGACTGAGCTTTTCCTTGGCTTCGGCAAGTTCATCCGGGTTAGTGGTGTTGACATCGTATCCCAAAGTCAGCAAGGTCAACCCAATGACTGCGCGGGAATCATCGAGGAACACCATCTTTCCTGCATATTCGGGCTTCCAGAGGTCTTCCCATGATTGTGGCACATTTTCAACCGCATCGGTGTTGACCACGATCGCATCGGTGCCGGCCTGGTACGGAATGGTGTATTTGTTAGCGGGGTCGAATTCAAAGTCGAGGTAGTTGGTGTCGAAATTCTTCAATACCGGCAGCTTGGCATGGTCGAGTTCCTGCAAAAGATCCTGGCGCGCCATGAGCGGAACGATGTAATCTGTGGGCTGGACGAGATCATAGTTGGAGCCGCCCGCAGAGACCTTGGCGTACATTTCCTCATTGCTGGAATATTCGTCACGGTTCACCTTGATGCCGTAAACCAGCTCGAAGCACTCGATCATGTCCGTTGGGATGTACTCCGTCCAGACAAAGATATTGAGCTCGGTGGAGGTGACTTCCACATCGAATTCCGCGGCAGGACATGTATAGCCACTCGAAGTGACCTTTTCCGCGCTCTCGACGGGGTTTACACCACCGGTCTGGCCGCAGGCTGCCAGCGCCATGCTTGCAACCACAAGCAGGGCCATCCATTTGTACACGACATTATTTTTCATTTCTTCCTCCTTTGAGAAGATATAAAAATTGGTTTGGCACGTGGGCCCTCTCCACGATATACCCGAAAGGGACAGTTTTATTATTTGAATCTATGCGGGTTCTCCAACCCGTCGTTATGAATGTTGTTTTTGCTCTCGATTTTGAATAAGTTGCAACAGTAAAACAGCGGTGAATACAACCAAAATCCATACGGTTGACAGCGCGTTGACCTGTGGCGTAATAATGCGCCTCAACAGTCCATACACATAAATGGGCAGGGTTGTGGACCCAGGTCCATTGGTGAAGAACGTAATCACAAAATCATCCAGCGAAAGAGTGAACGCCAGCAACGCCCCGGACATCACACCGGGCAAAATCATCGGAAAAGTGACACGGCGGAAGGTGGTCCACTCATTGGCGCCCAAATCCATGGCAGCTTCTTCAAAGGACTTGTCAAATCCCTGCAAACGGGCCTGCACAACCAGTGTGACAAAGGGAACCATAAAAGCAATATGGCTGATCGTCACGGTCGCCATGCCCAGCGAAAGACGCGCATCGCCGCTGAGATTAAAGGCCTCGTTCACCCATCCAAACAATTGACTAAACAAGGTTAATACGCCAATTCCCATCACAATCTCAGGAATCACAATTGGGATGTAGAGGGAAAGTTGCGAGAAAGGCTTGAGTTTAAAATCGTAGCGTTGAAGCGCAATTGCCGCCATTGTGCCGATAATTGTCGCAACAATCGTGGCAGTCACGGCAATGGTCAGTGTGTTGCCGGCCGCCTCCGCCACATCGTCATTCTTGGCAAGGTCACAATACCAGTGAAACGGCCCGCAGGGACTGGATTTTACAAGGCTGCCCTCCATCACGACACGGTCACTAAAAGCTGGGACAAAGCCTTCAAAGGTCACATTCGCACGCGAGGCATTGAAGGAATACAAAACCAGGCCAACGATTGGCGCATAAAGGAAGAGATACACCAATACAGTTGCAACGATCACAAAAGGAGAGCGTCGAAAGGGATTCATGCCGCGACTATCTCCTCTCCGAAGCCAAATTTGCGTGTGTAGAAATAGGTGACGATCAGAGTCATTATCATCAGGATCAGGGAAGCGGCGGAACCGAAGGTTGGATCGCGCGCATCAAGGAATTGACGCTGGATCAGGTTCCCCACCAAAATCACCTGGCGCCCGCCCAAAATATCAGACACAATGAACGTCCCCATCACAGGGATAAAGACCAGAATCGTCCCTGCGACAACACCCGGCATAGAAAGCGGAAGCGTGATGCGCAGGAGGGTTTTGATCGCGTTTGCTCCCAAATCGGCGGCGGCTTCATAGAGGGAATTATCAATTTTTTCAAGGGAGGTATAAATCGGCAGGATCATGAACGGCAAAAATTCATACACCATGCCCACCAGCACCGCGCCCGGCGTATACAGCATCTCCAACGGCGTAAAGGGAATATGCAGAAGGCTTGCCAGCCAGCCGATGATGATATTGATCGCGCCCTCCTTGCGCAGCAGCATCATCCACGCATAAACGCGGATGACAAAATTCGTCCACAACGGAATCAGCACCATGAATAAAAACAGGTTGCGCTTTTTGGGATGCGCGCGCGCAATAAAATACGCCAGCGGATAGGCCATGATAATGACCAGCGCGGTTGTATTAAAAGCCAGAGTCAATGACCGCCAAAGGATCTGCACATACAGCGGATCGAAACACGAAGCCTGCCCATTGGGGCAATCTGTGCTGTAGCCAAACAAACGGGTGTAATTATCCAGCGAGAACGTGTAGATCACATCCCCATCCGGGCTGCGCTTTCCAAAACTTATGACAAGCGTAAGAAACAAAGGAATGATCAGCAGGAAAAACAACCAGAACGTGGTTGGCAATGCCAGCAGCGTTCCTTGTGCGGATTTGTTTTCGCGAAGTCGCTTAAGCATGGTCAGTCCTTCTTCAGAACCAGGGTGTTCTCAGGCATCAGCAGCAGCCAGACATCCTGTCCCACAACATAGAACGATTTCGGGTCGAGGCGCGAAATACGATTCTGTTCCAACACCTTCATTTTTGCATCATGCACATCCACGTAGATATGGGTGTCCGCACCGATGTAAACCGTATTCGTCACCCTCGCGCGGAACATGTTATTGCTCTTCGTATCTTTATCGGCAATGCGAATTTTTTCAGGGCGGATGGAAACCACCACATCCTCGCCTTTGACCAATCCCGCAGAGATCGGCATCCCCGTCACTTCAGTATTCAAGCTGGGGACAAAAACACTCGCCTCATTCTTCGACAGGGACTTGATCTTGCCTTCGAGGAAATTCGACTCCCCGATAAAGTCTGCCACGAACTTATTTGATGGGCGTTCATAAATTTCAACCGGCGTCCCCATCTGCTGAACCTGGCCTTTGCTCATCACAGCGATGCGGTCAGACATCGTCAACGCCTCTTCCTGATCGTGCGTGACGTAAATAAACGTGATGCCCAATTGCTGTTGAAGCGCCTTCAGCTCGAGCTGCATCTCTTTGCGGAGTTTCAAGTCCAATGCGCCAAGAGGCTCGTCGAGAAGCAAAACGTCAGGGGTTTTGACCAATGCCCGGGCAAGAGCGACGCGCTGCTGCTGTCCACCGGATAACTGCCTGGGACGGCGGCGATCCATCCCGGTCAGTTGCACCATCTCGAGCGCGCGTCCGACCCGCTTTTTGATCTCCTCTTCCTTTGCGCCTTCCATCTCCAGGCCAAAGGCCAGGTTTTGGTAAACGGTCATATGCTGAAAGAGGGCATAACTTTGAAAAACCGTATTTACTTTGCGTTGAAAAGGAGGCGTGTGCCCCATTGCATTCCCCTCGATATAAACCTCGCCCTCGGTCGGCCATTCAAAGCCCGCAATCATTCGTAGAGATGTTGTCTTCCCGCAGCCCGAAGACCCAAGCATTGAAAAGAATTCACCGTTCTTGATCTGCATGGTGACGCGGTCCACTGCCGCCATCTCGTTCCCTTCCGGTGTGATAAACCTTTTTACAACATCGCGCATTTCAACTGCAAATTCACTGGTCATCTATCTTCTCCTCAGATGAGTTGTTGAAATTATAGAGCCTTGCTGATTTCGTTCAATGTTTCACCGAGACGGTTCAACAGCATATCGATCTGTTCTTTTGAAACCACCAAAGGCGGTTCGATCCGAATAGTCTGCGCGCTGGTCAATGTGCCTGCCACCAGAACGTTTCTTTTGAATAAACCCGAAGCGACCTTATAACCGACCTCCGGGGTTTTGAAATGCATGCCAATGAGAAGACCTTTGCCCGTTATTTTCTCATAAATTTGTGGATACTGCGTAACGAATTTATTTAATTGAGAAATCAGGTACTCCCCTTTTTGTGCAGCCTGCTCCCATAATTTTTCACGCAACGTGACATGGATGGCCGAGATCGCAGCCGAGCAAGCCAGCGCGCCGCCGCCTGTGGTAGTGGTGTGCATGAACGGATTCGGATACATCATCGGGTGGAAGATTTCTTCGGTCGTCGTCACCGCGCTGATAGGCATCACACCGCCGCCAAGGGATTTGGCAACCGTCAAAATATCGGGAACGATATCCCAGTGTTCCACACCCCATAATTTGCCCGTCCGACCAAGACCTGTCTGCACCTCGTCTGCAATCAACAAGACACCATATTTCTTTGTGACAGCCCGGACACGAGGCCAGAAATCATCCGGCGGAACAATCGCCCCCGACTCGCCCTGGATCGGCTCGAACACCACAGCCGCCACGCCAATACCGACCTTGTCGCAAATCTCCAGTTGTTTTTCAACCGCATCCGCATCCCCGAACGGGACGTGATACACCTGCCCGGCATACAGCGGCCCCATCGGA
>JACPVB010000149.1 GCA_016191985.1 Chloroflexota bacterium
CAGCACAATGCCGCCCGTGCTCATGCCGCCGAGGATGGTTTGATAAGCATTGTCGCCTGCGTAGGTTTGCCACGTCGCTTCACCGGGCATGATGCCCACTGACCATAAAACCAGCGCCGTAAGCGCCAGCGCGAAGAACCCCGTCCAGATGACGCGGCGCGAGCGTTGATAACCGTAGACTTCGGTGAGAATATCCCCGAAGACATAACTGATGGGGAAGAGCAATGTGCCCGCGTCGAATGCCAGCAGGATGTTGAAGAAGCTCACGCCCCAATCCACGATTTTGGCGGAGGAGGCGATGTTGCTGATGATAAGCACAGCGACAAAAAATGCCATGATGATGTCGAAGTATTTGTATGAGCGCATGGGGAATCCTTTTGTTTGATGTCGCACAGTTTTACCACATGGAATCAAAAAGGTGACAGTTATTTAAAAAACAACTGTCACCTTTTTGACCCGAGTCATGCAACGGTCGGATCAGGCCTGATCGGACTTGGAATCGACCATGTGCTGTCGGAAGATCCAGGCCGCTGTCAGGAGATTCAAGACAACCGCAATACCGACTGAAGTGCCGTACACTGGAATCACACCATACGCCCATGCCAAAAATCCAGCGTATGCGATAAGCCATGCAAGCAATATCAGGACGAAGCCTATCTTTCCGTTCGTGGTTGAGTTTGTGAGGACTTGCAGTATGGCAAGGATAAGGACAGTAAGAGCGCTTAACACGAATATGATTCCGATGATGAAGAAGATGATCGCGCTGATGTTGGAATTGGCTGAAAGAAAAAGAAAAACCAGGATAAGGGTAACAACTGATATTGCCGCCGCTTTTTTCAAGACGGGATATGCTTTGGCTTCATCGTCCACCACGTTTACCATTACTAGGAAGATCAGAAGCAAAAATGCCACCAACCCCAATACGATGAGTTCGCCAGCGGTGTTGTCAAACGCATTGTCCAAGTCGTTTGACTGGTATTCCAGCGGACCAATGATGTTGACTCCATATCCCATCCACGGGCCATCATCCGTTTTGACCAGTACTCCGCCCGTGCCGAGAGCGGCAATAATGATCTGTTTCCCTTCGAGTTCAAGCGCGGCCAGGTCATAAGGCCCCAGATCCCGGAAGGGGGCGTTACGATCCAAAAACTTTCTTCGTCCGTCTGGGATGGCCCAGCTTTCACTCCACGTTTTCCCTCCGTTATGCGATTCGAGGATCACCTCTGTGCCGGTTTGGTAACAGGTGTTTGGATGCTCTGAGAGACACAAGGTTACGGGCAATTCTGGGGTTGTTTTTAACTGTTCAACCACCTGCGAGGGAGGATCAAAATCAACCTCTACCCAACTTTTCCCTCCATCATTGCTGTAAAAAATATCTTCACCATAATCGTAGCGTGTGTATACCCTATTCCCGTCGACAACCAGGCGATGTATGATTGGGTTGTAAGATGGGCTTGTCGCCAGGGTTGCAATGGACGCCAGTCCGAGCGCAAGATAGGACAGTTTCTTGTTTTTTGCTTCCCCGCAGTTTTCAACTCCTGCCCGCAATCTCCAGGCTGGGATGAGCATGACCAGCGCCGCCAGGTCGCCTGGGTCGCAGATAATTTGAACGGGCAGGGAAAGCAGGTTGGAAAGAAACGACACGGTCAACTGAGTGAAAACTGGCAGAGTCTTTATCAACGCGAACCAGACCGCCGTAAAACCAAACGATAAAAAAGCAAGAGTGCGCGGCTGGATGCCAAAGGGTTTGAAAATGAAATTTAGAATTACTCCAAGCAGAATGGGGAAAAAGAATAACCCCGCAAAATCGCTCAATTTGCCTGTGAGCCAGGAGGGAGCATACACTTTCAAGAGGTGATCGTTGACAAGCAGAACAGCAACGCTCAACAACACCAAAGGATGACTCAAGGCGAAGAGATCAGTTTTGTAACTCGTGGTTTCTGTTGATTTATTCGGATTCATATTGCCTCCCAATGCTCAATTTGCTCTTATCAGCCATGTCCATTGTAACAACATTATCCTTGCTTCCTCGGCATCACCACCCCGCTACTCACATCCCAAATCTCCGCGCCGCTTACGAACTCAGGCGCGAACAGAGTCAAATCAGTTGTGGTGAACAAGACCTGCTGGTCTTCGCTCATATATTTCAACAGATCAGCGCGGCGGCTTACATCCAATTCGGCCATCACTTCATCCAGCAAAATGACGGGGTACTCGCCCGTGCGTTCCTTCATCCATTCCACTTCGGCGAGTTTCAACGCCAGCAAGGTGGTGCGGATCTGTCCGCGCGAGCCGTAGTCGCTCACGTCCGCTTTGTTGATGATGAAACGCAAATCGTCGCGGTGCGGACCGATGGTCGTCACGCCGCGCGCGATCTCTTCGGCGCGAATCTGTTTCAGCCGCGCTAAAAATCCAATTTGAATTTCATCGAGTTCAATCGAAGAGCGGTCAATGACCGTGTCCAATTTCAGGCCGAGTTGTTTCTCTGGTTTCACCAGCGGATCAAAAGCAGGCTCATAGGCGAGGCGCAGGATTTCGGTTCCGCGAGTCAGTTCGTGATGAATGCGCGAAGCGAAGCGTTCGATCTCCTGCACGGCCTGGATGCGCCACAAAATGATCTGCGCCCCGAATTTGACCAACGCCTCATCCCAGACTTCGAGCTGGGTGCCGTTTCCCCCGCCTTTCGACATGCTCAGGGCAGGTCCTTCACTCAATGCTTTGAGCAATGCGTTTCGCTGAGTGAGCGCCTGGTTATATTCGCTCAGCACCCGCGCATACGCAGGGACGGCCTGCGCCAGCGCCAGGTTGAGATAACGGCGGCGTTCCTCGGGTCCACCTTCGATGATCTGTGACATCTGCGGCACAAAGATGACCGCGTTGAAATGACCGATGACATCGTTGGCGTGACGCTTGACCCCGTCCAACAAAATTTCTTTTCGCAAACGCTGACCATTCACGCCCGTCGGTTCGAGGATGAGCCGCGCTTCGAGGCGGTGTTTGGTTTTCCCGCGCTGATAATCGGCTACAAGCCGAGTCACTGCCAGTGGATTCTTCGCCTCATGAAAGTTGACAATCTGCCGATCTGCGTGAGTCTGAAACGACGTGAATGCCGCCAGAAAATAAATTGCTTCAAGGACGGAGGTCTTGCCCTGTGCGTTGCTCCCTGTCAACACGACAGCCCGCCGTGGAAGTTCAGCATCCAGGCGGGTGAGACTGCGAAAGTTGGTGAGGGAGAGGTGGCGGAGGTGCATTGGAGAGAGTGGAGAATTAGAGATTGGAGACTTACCAAATAGCCTTGCTGTGGGCGATCACGAAGTCCGCGCCCCAACGTTGAATCAAACACTCTCGAAACAGAATCAGGTCAACGGGAGTCAGGAGGCGGATCATGTATGTAGCTGTTGGCGATTAGCAATTAGCGCAATCATAAATCAATCCAATTCTGTGTCATCCTCTTCACTTGGTTTCCACACGCGCGTGGCTTTGTCGGTGAAGAGCACGCCGTTCAGGTGATCGATCTCGTGCTGGAAGATGCGCGCCAACCAGCCAGCCACTTTGTGTTTGACGGGTTGACCGTGCCGATTCAACGCCTTCACTTGAATTGCCTCATGCCGCTCCACTTCGCCGATCAGCCCGGGGATCGAGAGACAACCTTCCACGCCCATTATTTTTTCTTCGGAAACTTTTGTGATCTCAGTGTTGATGAGGACGAAAAGTTTCTTTGGCTTCGGAGGGGCATCTTCATTTTCTTCCTCCTCATCTTCATCTTCGGCGTACTCGATCACTGCCAGCTGCATGGGCAGGTTGATCTGTGGAGCGGCCAGACCCACGCCGGGTGCTTCGCGCATGGTCTCGACCATGTCATCGATCAGGGTTTGTAAATCCTTGTCAAATTTTGTGACTGGTTTTGCCTTACGCCGCAGGATGGGTTCGGGCAGGTGTACGATTTGTCTTAAGGTCATTTATTGCTTTTCCTCTGTTGAGAAATTTTAAATTTTTTTTTGGCGGATTGAAAATCCCTTCCACGGAATTAGCGCCGCAATGATACCTGCATTGTGTAGGATTTGCCAACGCTGGATTTAAAAATCTCCGCCATCCTGGCCGCCGCCGTATCCTTCCTCGCCTTCTATTTCTTCATTGTCACTATCGGGTGGAAGCTCATCCAACGTTTTCTTTTCAGCGGCAAAGGGATTGGCAGCCGGTTCGGCAGTAGGTGCTTTGGCGGGTGTGGAGAACTCGTCCATATTTTGATGGTAGGCCGCCAGCCAGGTGGCAAAGCGTTCGCGGTCTTCCTTGCCGGCATCCTCGTTCTTTTTGGCAATGCGCGCCGAGCGCCTGCGGTTGATGTCCGCCTGCACGCTGGCCGGGTCCATCACATCTTCAAAGCCCATCTGCGTGCCGCCGACAGAAATCTTCACGGTCCCATAATTAAAAATAATTGGGATAATGCCGTCCCTGGCGTAGGAAGTGCTCAGGATGTTCTCGATCTGCGCTGAACGGCGTTCCTCCTTGCCGAAGGGTTTGCGGTCAATATCGAAGATCTCATCGTTGGTTACCATGAAGATGTCGTTCTTCCAATCTTCATACTCGTACCATAGCCAGGCCCCGATGGGAAGGAGAAACATAAGGGCGGTGACAACGAGCGTATCCGGGCTGTAGGTGCCGGCTGCATTCACGCGAATCAGGGAAAGGTCGGGGGAGAGAGCGAGGTTTACGATCCGCCAGATGATAAAGGCAATATCCGCCAGGAATAGTGAAAAGGGCCGCCATCCCTGCTGTAGGAGGATGACCCAATGTTTATGGTAGATCACCTTGCCGCCTTCTTCCACCCTCAACTGGAATAGCTTTTGAAACGTAAGCATCCAAAGTGGTGTTTTTGCGGCCTTTTCTTCATCCAATTGCACAACGGGAGTAAGCTCCACCTGCGGGCGTTTTTCAAGCGGCATTCCCAGCTTTTGCTTGATGGTGTCCTTCATCACGTCCATCTGGCTGCGGGTGGTGATGGCTTTGGTGCGTTCCCAATACTCGCGGATCATGTCCGCGGCTTGTATGGGATGATCCACGTGATCGAATTCGAGCTTGCCAATGAAGGTCCGCACGATGACGTTGCCATAATCCAGGATGCGACCGAGCGCATCGCTTTCCACGCCGACAGAGAGGATGGTGCCAAGCGGCGCTTCCTCGCGGCTATCGTACAGACCGATGATTTTTTCCAGCCAGATCACACGCTGGTTGGTGACGATGTAATAATCGTTGCTCCAGTCAATCCAATTCCAGATGCCCCAGCCAAGCGCCCCAACCAGTGCAATCACACCCAATGCCCATGGCGTAGTGGCTTGTGAAATGACACCCGCGGCGAAAAGAGCAATGGGAACAAAAAGCGCAAGCACCGGCCCAAGCAGGGCCTGATACAACCGAATTTTATGGCGGCGCGCAATAAAATAAATGACCTCATTTTTTCCGAGCCACTTGAAGTTTGTGGTGCGCGCCAGTTTACGGCTCTTGATGGCAACCTGAAAATTGGGCTTGAGTTTTTCGTATTGAGTAAGCAGGGATTCGAATCCCTGGCGGGATAGAAAAAGCAGGGTGCAATGATCGGAAGCGATGATGTTGGCGGTGCGGTTGCGGTTTTCAAATAAGGCCTGTTCCCCGAAATAATCGCCAGTGTAGAGTGAGGCGACCTGCCTATCCTTTTTTTCCGCGCCGGGCACTGTCACCTTTACCCTGCCCTTGTAGATCATATAAAAGCCGTCCGCCTTGTCGCCATATTTAATAACCGCCGTCCCGGCGGCAACTTCCCTTTCAACGAGCTTGGTGGCTATGACGGCCAGTTGAGTCGGGTCCAGCCCGCTGAAGAGGTGGACTTTATCTAGAAAAGCGACAAGTTGGTTACTTTCGATCACGTTTTGATTCTATCAAACTTTCCGCACAATCGTACAACCGTAGGCGGGAGATTCTGTCAGCTCTGGGAGATGCCCTTCGAGCAGCGACTCAACCGCCAGGTCCAGAAAGAAGCGTGCCGGGACTCTTTGCCGAAAGGTGACATCATCCACCGAGCCGCGATAGCGCAGAATGCCATCCCGGTCGATCACAAAAATATGCGGCGTGGTTTGCGCTTCGAAAATATCCGCCACCTGACAATTCGCATCCATCAGGACCGTGGGCAGGCGGCGCGCCTCAGCGGCATTTTTCAACGCCTCGGCATTCTCGTTTCGATTCGACGCGATGGACAACATCGCCACATCGTCGCGCCATTGAACAAACATCGCCATGATGGCCTTGTCGGTACGCTCCGAGTGCGGACATTCACAAGACCAAAAATTAACGATGACAATTTTCCCGCGATATTGACTCAGGCGATGAAGATTACCATCAAGGTCAGGCAATTCAAAATCGGGGACGGATTGGTTGAGTTCCATATTGTTGGGGCACGGCGCCGCCGTGCCCGTACGCGATCAATCCAAAATTGTGACCCCCGCCAATTTTTCGATGACTCCCACCACAGCGGAATTGTCCAACTCACCCATGCCCTGCTCGATCATCTGCTGGAATAATTTCGTATTTTCTTCTGTGGCAGAGACGGGGATATCATATTCCTTTGCCGTATCCAAAACGATGTTCAAATCCTTCAATTGCATGTAAGCCTTGAAGCCAGGGTTGCGATTGCCATCGAACAAACGCGGCGGTTTCACGTCGAGCGTCCAGCACTGTGCCGCGCCGCCTTTGATGGCCTCTACCACCTTGCGCGGGTCCACGCCTGCTTTCTTCGAGAAGACCAGCAATTCGCCCATCGCTACCATTTGCGCGGCGACCATGATTTGATTAGCGGCCTTGGCGACCTGTCCCGCGCCTGCTTCACCGACGTGAGTGATGGTCTTGCCCATGGCTTGAAAAACGGGCAGCACTTTTTCGAGCGCTTCGGCATCGCCGCCAACCATGATGGTGAGTGTGCCGTTCTTCGCGCCAATATCCCCGCCGGAGACGGGCGCATCGAGAGCGAACACGCCTTTTTCTTTTAACTTCTCCGCAATCATCCGCGCGGATGCTGGCTTGATGGTGGAGTTGTCCACCGTGATGAGTCCTGCGTGCGCGCCTGTGATGATCCCATTTTCGCCGAGGGTCACTTTTTCAACGTCGGGTGAATCGGGCAGGTTGGTGAAAACCACATCCACCTGCTCAGCAACTTCCTTTGGTGAATATGCGGATATTGCGCCTTCCGTGACGAGTTCATCCACTATGGCGCGTGAGCGGTTGTGAACGATGACGGGAAACCCCGCTTTGAGAATATTCCGCGCAATGGATTTGCCCATTAATCCCAAACCGATATATCCAACTCTTAACATGAAGAGACTCCTTGAATGAGAATGATGCGGGGATTATAACCTTGTGAAACCTTTTCTTCACCACGGAGAACACAAAGGACATAGAGTATTTATGAAAGGGTTTCACCCCGAAGGCTTGCCCTCCCGAAAGAACACACCGCACTGGCGTACGGCGCAAGTGTCGGGACGATGTGAGCCTGTCGAAGGGATGAAAACGTAGGTCACGTTTGCGAAGTCCTTGCAAGAGGGTAACGTGACGATTCTCCGCGTGAGGGCGTCATGCTGCAAGCATGACCTACGAAACGTCTTTTTTCAGATCAGATTTTAAAATGAATTTCTACCCTACGGGCACACGTCAGCGCTCTTTGTGGTCTCAGTGGTTAAATTTATGGATGGCCCAGTTCAAAGCAAAAAACCTGCTCCTCGAAACAGGAGCAGGTTTCAGATTGAAAATGAAGCGGATTACTTAATCGCGTATGTAATGTTGACGGTCACAGAAATCGCCAGTTGACCGGGTTGGATCGGCACTGCCGCAGCATCCGTTGCCACGCCGCCACCACCGCCTTTGCCTTCAAAGTAGGGGAGCGGGCTGCTGTCGTAAAAGTTGATGGTCTGGATTTCCACCAGGGTCAGCCCGGCGGCTTCGGCCAACGCCTGCGCCTGAACCTTGGCATCTTCTACAGCCTTTGTGCGGGCTTCCTTTGTGGCTTCATCCTTGTTTTCTACATCGAACTGAATGCTATAAATGCTATTTGCGCCCGCGCTGATCGCAGAGTCGAGCAGGTCGCCGAGGCTGTCGAGGTCACGCACCGTAATGTTGACGGTGTTATCCACCACGTAGTTGGTGCCGGTAACCTGACCAAGCTCGTCATACTGCGGGTTGGACCAGATGCTGAAATTTGTGGTGTGGATATCCTTCGCATCCACGCCTGCTGCCTTGATGGCTTCGATCACCGCGTTGGATTTCTCCTTGTTGGTTGTCACCGCATCCGAAGCGCTCGGACCCTGAGTGTTCACGCCGATATTGATATAAGCGAGGTCGGGGGTCAGGTAGACCTGTCCCACGCCGTTCACATTCAACGTGCGCAGGTTCTCCGGCGCGGCCTGGTTGATGGTGGTCGGCCCGCAGGCGCTCAACACGAGGGCAAAGGCCAGAATTGCAAAGGCAAAAAATTTGGTACGCATTGTTATCTCCTTTTGATTAAATTCATGAACTAGACGCGCGCTCCCTAAAAAAGTTCCCAAAATCGCTTCTTGTACCGCACCCTTCATTGTAAATTTTGAAGAGGAGCAGCGCTTGTATTTTAGTCCAAATGCGGCTACAATTTTGCACAAATGTTCTATGCCGATTAATTATCAGGAAATCTACACACAGATCAAACAAGTTGGTCAGGGTGCAAAGGAAAGACGAAAGAAGAAGGAAGAATCGCAGGAACTGGCCCAACGCCTGCTCGAAACTTATTCTTCTCAAGTGGACTTCCTGCGCTCGAAAGTGGATTCTGCCAAAACGGCGGATGCCAACATCCGTTGCGCGGTTCCACTGGGGGAAGCCCTCGCCTCTCACTACCCGACGCCTGATTCTGCCACCCAAGCCACGCTGATCGCTGCGGACGGTTCGCAAAGCATCGCAGACCGACACAGCCCGGTGCAGTTCTGTGTCATCAATGTGGGGGCGATCTCCATGAAACCCAATTCAGGCGAAACCCCATCTGTGGACGTGGAAAGCGAATTGTTCTTCGGGGATGCTATCGAAGAGAACGGTCTCACCACAGATGGCGGTGTGGCCCTGCGCCGTGACCTCGCGGAACGCAGTGTCATCGAAAGGCTCAGCAAGGGTTTGTCCGCTCCCGTCGTTTCCTTCACCGATGGCACGCTTGAAATCTTCCGCGCCAAAGACATCGACAACCCAAGTATGTATCGCAATACGGTGGATGCCTACATTTCTGTTCTTTCCCGCTTGCAGGGACGTGGCATCATCTCGGCGGGGTACATTGACAAGCCATCCTCCAGCCTTGTAGTGAAATTGCTCGAACTGACACAGATCACCATCCCTGAAGAGATGGAAAAACTCCGCAGCACCCCGCCGCTCAAATACGTTACAGACCGCTGGCTGTTTGGATACAACAATAAGCTGTTTCAACTGCTCCCGCCCGGTCACCGTTCGGCGATTTTCAAGATCCAATCCAGTTCGGAAAAAAGTTACAAAGGCGTGCTTGAATTGCACTTCTTCTACCTCAATGTCGGCACGCAGGGACATCCCTGGCCCGTGCGTGTGGAAATTCCGCGCTGGGTGGTGGATGACCATCAGCAGTTGGATTTGCTTCACGCGGTTCTGGTGGAACAATGCCGCATGATGGGAAGCAAACCGTATCCGTACCTGCTCCATCGTGCGCACGAGACGGCGGTGGTGAAGAATGAAGAAAAACAACAGATCGAGCAGTTATTGTCCATGGAGTTGCGGAAGAATAACGAAGAGCTGGATGAAGGCTCGAATAAACAATCCGCAAAGGATTTGAAGGGCAGAACAAGGATGTAATTTCGTAGGGGCACAGCGGAACCATAAAAGGTTTTGACGGTTAACCGTTCCGCTGTGCCCCTACCAAGGATGGTATTTATGAATCATCAAATCGAAATCGGACGTTTACTTCGCGCAGGGACGACAGGCTTTATCGCGGGCTGCCGCGTCAATCAATTGGATGCGCCATCCTTTGGGGCGCTGGTGCGCGCTCCGCTGAGCGACAGCTACCAAATCTATGGACTCATCCACGATATTCACATTGACGATGACGGGCTGGTGCGCCAGTTGGTAACAGCGGACGGAGTCAGCGACGAGGTGATGAAGGATAACCGCGAGCGGCGCATTGTGCCCGTGGAAATGTCTGTGCTGGCAGTGGGATACGAGCAGGATGGGAAGATTTTCCATCTGCTGCCGCCCCGTCCGCCGTTGAGTTTGGACATGATCTATTTATGCAATGATAAGGATGTGGTGCGGTTCACAGAGAAGTTCGGCTACCTGCGCCATGTGTTGAATGCGAAAGATGCGCCGATTGGCGAGGTCATCGCGGCGCATATTTTGCAGGCGGGCAAGGCATGGAAAATGGAAAGTGGAAAACATGTCAACACCGAAGGGTGGATTGAGAAGGTGACGCAGGAAGTGATTACGCTGCTGCGGGATGATTACCCGACGTTGATGAATGTATTGGGTGCTTTGGCGGATATTTCGTAAACCTTTGTTACTTCTGGTGGTCGAGTAGACGGCGATGCTCTTTCGCCGTCGTACCGAGACCACACTGCGCGGTTATTTGGAAATGTTGCGTTTACTGGAAATTGCTGGTTTCGATACGCCCCGCGAAGAGCGGCGGGGCTACTCAACCAGCGGGTGCTTTCAGGGAAGTGGTGGTCTCGATACGCCCTTCGCTGGCGCTCAGGGCTACTCGACCACCGAATGATAGACATTAATTGCTGGTTTCGATACGGGCTCAGCTGTCGCCTTGCCCTACTTAACCAGCGGGCGCTTTCAGGGAAGTGGTGGTCTCGATACGCCCTTCGCTGGCGCTCAGGGCTACTCGACCACCGAGTACTTGATGGAATGAAGAGGACTTTATGAAAATACAACGAACACAAATCGGCTATTTAGTTGGCGGTGGATTAAAAGAGAATTTCCGCGTGCGGTTGACTGTGTCTCCGCAGGAGATTCAGGAGGGGGCGTTTGTCGTCATCCAGAGCGGACTGTGGAATTATTACGGCATTGTGACGGACATCAATCTCGGTGCGACGGACCCGCGTTTTGCGGATGAGCAGACCGAGGTGCGTTTCCCTGCGCATATCGCGAAGGCACTGCATGGACAGACGCTGTATGCGAACCTTGAAGTGCTGCCGAACCTAATGCTGGAGGTGGGACCCGATGAAGGCTCGCCTGAGTACAAGGATTGGCGCGCGAATCTTAAAGAAGAGCCGCATATTTTACCCGTCAAGAATATTCCGCCGCATCATGCGGTCGTGTCGCTGGCGAATGAGGGCGATATTGCTGAAATTTTTGGTGACCCAAACAAGGAAAGCAATTTTGTCATCGGGTATACGCGCGAGCAGGGACATCCCGTCTGCATCAATCTCGAAAAATTTGTGCAGCGGTCTTCGGGGGTGTTTGGGGCGACGGGCACGGGCAAGTCGTTCCTGACGCGGCTGGTGCTGGCAGGGTTGATGAAGCACAATCAGGCGGCAGTGCTGGTGCTGGATATGCACAACGAGTATGGCTTTGACGATGTAGCGTCAGACACGAAAAAAGCCGTGAAGGGTTTGAAGACCCTGTTCAAGGGCGGAGTCCGATGCGTTGGCTTGGGAGCAGGATCAACTATCAGGGGCAATCAAGTTGACTTTAATTTGGAAATCTCCACGGGAGACATTTCCACATCTGATATTGAAACGCTTTCACGCGAGTTGAATCTGCGCGAGACGACGCCGACGATTTTGAATGCATTGTACACGACGTTTCGGGATAAGTGGTTTGCGGTGTTTCGCGGGATGAGCCGTGAGACGGTTGTGATCGAAGATGAGCGCGGCAAGACGAAGGAAGTGCCTGCGGAGGGGAGCGTGGCGAAG
>JACPVB010000157.1 GCA_016191985.1 Chloroflexota bacterium
CCAGGTCGGGCTTGTAAAGCCTTGTCAGGGCCAGGGCATTTTCGCTCTCCCCGGCCATTCCAACGACCTCAAAATCAGGCTCCTCGCTCAACAGGATTTGCAATCCTTCCCGTACGATTTCATGGTCATCCACGATCAAGACACGAATCGGTTTCATATGCGAACCTCCTTGAGAGGAATAATCACTTCGACAACAGTACCCTTCGTCGGCGCGGAAATGATGCGCAGGGTACCTCCCAATGCCTCGGCCCGTTCCCGCATCGTTTTCATCCCAAACCCGCTTCCTTGAGGTCCATCCTCTGCCTCTGTTGATTTGGGAGAGAAACCTATTCCATCGTCCGTGACTGAAAAGCAAAGAAAGCCGGGCTGGCTGCCCTTGATCTGAATGGAAACATAATGCGCCTGGGCATGTTTAATCGCATTATTTAAGGATTCTTGTATGATTCGATAGATGCTTTCCTCGAGCTTCGGTTCTTCACTGGACCTGCGGCCTGATACTGAATCGAAAAATTTTGATCCATCCTCATCCACCTCGATCTTTACATTGATTCCCTCCTGGGAGAAATCTTTAGCAAGCAGGCGCAGCGCTCCCAACATTCCATAATGACGTATTCTTTCCGGGCCCGTCAGGGTGACGGGTATTTCTTTGCCTTGCATATCCTCGCTTGGACTCAACTCAAAAAGCAGGGAGCGCATTTCACGCAACGCGGTTTGATTCAAATCAAGCAGGCGCTCCACTCGGCGCTCTCCCTCACCTGGGTCACGCCGCCAGGCCGGGGCAATGGATTGCGCGATCAGAGTGGTGCTGAAGATCAATTGCGTCACAGAATCGTGCAGTTCGCGCGCCAGTCTTTGGCGTTCCCGCAAAACTGCAAGTTGTTGTTCCTGTTCACGCAGTACAGATTGTTGTATTCGATGATCAATTGCAATAGCCAGTTGGACAGCCACCGCGCGATAGGGGCTCAGCGCATTTTCGTTCCACCTGTAAACGCCGTGATGACTCAACACAACCAATCCAATCCGTTGGCTTCTCACCATGAGTGGAATCATGGCCAATGCCCAGCGGCCCGACTCCTCCTGTATTTTGCGCAGGGAAACGGGGACGCGTGGGTCGTTTCGCACATCAGAAATCATGATTGTTTGGCCCGCATCAAGTATGGGGTCAAGAGCGTCATAATAATAGGGCAGTCGTTCCTCAAAGTGTTCCAGGCCATTTTGAGGGGTCCAACGGCCGCGGACTACAATTGCGGTGCGCTGACCGCTTTCATCGAAATCATAGAGACAAATCGTACATATATGTTGACCGCCCGCCGCCACCTGATTGAGGTACGCATCTATCACCCCATCCACCTGACCAGCCAGCCCAATGCGCTGGCTGGTTTCATAGAGCAGGCGCATTTCATCGAGGGCGTTTTGGCTTGCTTTAAACAAATTAGCATTATGGATGGCAACTGCCGCGTATTGGGCAAATAATTCCAAAGTTTCCGCATCATGCTCGTTAAAACGACGGGGCGCCTCGATGCCGATCCCAAAGAAGCCGATCATCTTCTCACCCCATCGAATTGGCACGCCGATGACCGAATGGCTGGCAAATTCAGGCATGGTGGGTTGTTCAAGGTCACCATATTGATCCAACTGGATTGTGCGCCCATCACGCAGTACGGATCCAGCCAGCCCAAAACCGGGAGCCATCTCAGCCCCCAATTCCTCATCAGGCATGTTGTGAACGGCAACCGTTCGGATCACCTGCTCCCCGTTGCTTTCGACTACCAGCCCGATCGTTCCGTGTGTCGCCTCGATCAGGGTTACAGCGCCATCAAGAATATTTGACAACAGAGGGTCTAATGCCAGGCCGCTACTGATGGAAGTCATGACGCGCTGAACAATGTCAGCCCGGCGCATGACATCGGCAATATTTTGATCTGGAATTGGGGGAGGTTGTGAAGTGGATTTCAAGCGGTGTCACTCAATAAAGATAAAGACTGCCATTATTGTATAAATTATATACCCAACACACCCCAATTAGTACTTATGATTGCTGAAAAAAGACATTCTTTTGAATGCTTGGATTCAACTCCGAAGTGCAACGATGGAGGGCGCTTGTGGTAACAAGGGAAGGATGAGTCTACTGGTTTGGCAAAGATGTACAATAGGCATGTTGGACTTTGTCCATCGTGTTTATTTTTAAAAGGAGAACATACATGACCACCATCACCGTCATCGGCGCGGGCAGCGCCTCATTTGGAGAAAACACTCTCGCGGCCTTGCTTCGTTCTAAAAAATTGCAAGGCTCCACCCTTCGCCTTGTGGATCGCAATACCCAAAGCCTGGATATTGTCCACAGGCTGGCGAACAGATTGAATAAGGAGTGGGATGCGAAATTCACCATCACCGCGCACACACATCACAAAGACGCGCTCGACGGGACGAACTTCGTTGTCTCTGCCATTGAAGTCGGTCCGCGCGAAGAATTGTGGAAATCCGATTTTGAAATTCCACTGAAATATGGCGTGCGCCAACCGTATGCCGAAAATGGCGGCCCCGGCGGATTTATCCATGCCGCGCGTAACGCAAGACCTGTGCTGGAAATTGTTCGCGACATGGAGCAGGCCTGTCCCGATGCGTGGTTTATCAACTTCACCAATCCCATGGTGCGGATTTGTGACCTCGTCAATCGTCACAGCAAAATAAAAGTGGTGGGTTTGTGTCATCAAATTTACATCGGCTATTGCATGGCGGGCGTGGCGCTTGCAAAGGAACTCGGCATCCATGTGCCGGACGGTCTCGAGGGCATGCACGCGGACGTGATGCAGCATCCACTTCAACATGAGGTGATGCGGCAGGCCGTCCCACTGCTGGATATCCGCGCCTCGGGAACCAATCATTTTTCATGGATCATTTCCATACACGATAAACGAACGGGTGAAGATTTATATCCACTGCTGCGGGAACGATTCTTTGAATTGGATGAAACCTTCGAGCCGCTTACACGCCGCATCTTTCGTGACTTTGGCCTGTTCCCGGTCCCCGGGGATACCCATCTCTGCGAATATCTCCCGTGGATGAGCGACCCCGTTACCAAACCCTGGGAAAAATTCAACATCCGCCTGTACGATTGGGATGTGATGGCTGGTCTGCGCGATTTCAGCCTTGATAGATTAAATGAAATGGCGAACAGCAATCTCACTGTCGAGAGTCTGCTCGAGACAGATTCAGAGGGCGCATTGGAGATGATCGAAAACATTGCGTTTGCGGGAAATCATTATCATCTTGCCGCGAATCTTCCAAATGCGGGGCAAATTGACAATCTGCCTCACGGCGCAATTGTTGAAACGCCGGTTCATGTCAATGGGGCAGGGATTCATCCTGTGCATATTGGCTCATTACCTGAACCTGTTGCAGAGTTATGCCGCCGCGAGTTGATGATCGCACAGTTGGGCATGGATGCCGCTGTGGAAGGCAGTTATGAAAAAGCGTTGCAGTGCCTGCTGCTGGACCCTGTCATCAACGACATGGATACGGCCAAAAATATTCTCGACGATTACCTAAAGACGTACAGGGAACACCTTCCGCAGTTTCATAAATAATCAGTACTTCACGAAACACTCTGGAGTCGGGCAGCTTGCTGCCCAAAATTTCCATCAGCACCCGCAGGGCAAGTGAGCTGATGGAGTCGAAAATCGTGATCTACTGATAATCAGTAGATCACGAAAACGTAATAACGACTTTAGTCGTTCGGGCAAAAAGCGACTAAAGTCGCCACTACGAAACTCTTTCGTGAAGTACTGATAATATACTGCGTAACAAGTGATTGTGTTTTGTGCTTATCAGAGACGGGCGATATACCCGTCTCTGATTCTTAAAAACGTTAAAGACCTTAATAACCTTAAAGAAATCCCCCAACAACAATATAAAAATAGATGATAATCATTCATAATATTTTAAGATAACAACATGTTCAAAAACCTTTACATAAATCAATAGTTGTATAAAATAAACATATAATGATGATAATTAATTCATTGTTATGCATTAAATAAAAAAGATATAGACATATAAACATGATTCATCGAAATTGAATCAAACGTTGAAAGCATAAAAGAAAGACCATAAAGGAAAAATCATGTACATTTGCGTATTGACAAGCACTCCAGACGATGATGATGTCCCCTATGACCCATCCCCTTATATGAATGGATATCGCTGGAAGCAGTACCATGTGGAACCAACGAACGTTGAAAAACAGATCAAGGCATTAATGGATGAAGGTGTGGATGTTTTCGTCAACCTGTGCGACGGCACACCCGATGATGCGCTTTCCGGTATTGCCCTTGTGCATGCCCTTGAAAAACACAATGCCGCTTTTACTGGTGCGGATTCAAAATTCTTTGACCCCACTCGCGATGAAATGAAGAACGCCGCAAAGCGTGTCGCTGTGCCCACGCCCAATTGGGTCTTTGTCAACCGCATGGAGGATGCCGAAAAAGTCGTGAAGCGTTTAAAGTTCCCCATGCTGGTCAAACCGCCGCATGGCTATGCCAGCGTTGGCATCCGCCGTAAATCCCGCGTTGAAAACATCGAACAACTCCGCGAACAAATTGCCGCCGATGTTGAAGAATTTGGCCGTGCGCTCATCGAAGAGTTTATCGAAGGCCGCGAGTTCACCTGTCTCATTGCAGAAGACCCCGATCATGCGGGCAAGCCCATCACCGTCAAACCCGTTGAGTTCATCTTCCCCGATGGCGAATCCTTCAAACACTATGATATGAAATGGGTCGAATACGCAAAAATGTCTGTAGCTGCGGTCACCGACCCAAAGATCGAAAAGACTCTCCGCGAACAGACCATGCGCGTCTTCAAAGAACTCGGCGGCAATGGATACGCCCGCTGTGATTACCGCATGGATGCGAATGGCGACATCTATATGCTGGAGATCAACCCCAACTGCGGCATCTTTTATCCGCCACACGAACCAGGCTCCGCTGATTTTTCGCTCATGAACGATAAGGAAATCAACCACACCAAGTTCATGAAGTTGATCATCCGCTCGGGGCAGCGCCGCCAAACCCGCATGGCCGCTGAAAAGATCATCAAACGCCAGCGCCGCAAGCGCGTGCTCGAAGTTGAACAAATGGCCTACACCTAACAAAATGGGACACAGAAATGTGTCCCATTTTTATTTTTGATTGGGAATGACTCCCTCGCTTGCTTTGCCGACTCAAACCGCCGCTTCCATCTTTGACCTTTGCCTGTTTGCCCTGAAACGGCATTGACAAACCCCGCGGCATTTTCCCCTTTAGCCAAAACCACCATTAAAGTTTATGCGCTCAGCGACCATTCTGCCACGGAACGATGATTTCAGATTCGGAGTTAAAATAAGGCGCAAGTGATGGTTTGAGATATTATGTTTATGGTCACGGTTATGCTCATGGCGGAGGCAGGATGAACGATCTCGAATTGCTCGAAAAATATGAGCCTGTTTTGCGCTTCGCAAAGAGCGAGCGTTTTTTTCCGATGCCTGTCGAGCCATATTTGGAGAGATGTGCTCTCTTTCCGAGTGGGGCGCACGGGGTAACGGAATTACTGGGGCATTTTCACGAACCCCTTATTGATAAAATCGGCAAACTTGTGAGCGAGCAATATTACCTGCGTTTTGTGAACAAACCCCTGAACGATTCGGATGCGTGGGTGTGGTGGGGAGCGCTTTCCTTAATAGGCGCCATTGCGGGGTGGTTTTGGATGAGAATGGCCGGTCTGGAACTTGCAATTACTGCTTCATTGATTGCGGCATTGATTATCTTTATGCTGGCCTCTCCCATTCGATTACGCATTATTCCCGCTGGGTTTGCGGCGATTGTTTTTGTTGCCCTGGGCGTTGCGCCGATTTGGTTTTTTCTTCATCCGAGCGAATACGTCAGCATTGCTGTGGAATATCTTGTCCTGCTGCCGATCTATCTGATCGTTTTGTTGTATTTTTCGGTGCGGGTGATGAAATTCATCATCGAGCGGATTTTGCCCGAAGGCCCCGGCTTGATTATGGATATGCTTTCGCAGGCAACCGAGAAAATCGCGCGCGAGGCATATTTTCAATACGCCGAGATATTGGAGAAGGACCCGCAGCCGGTGTATTACGGGAGAGTGATACGAGAGACAGATTCGCATAACGACAAATGGACGATTCTGCAATATCATTTCTTTTATGCCTTCAATGATTGGCGGCTTGCCGCGAATGGGATGAATCATCACGAAGGGGATTGGGAAATGGCGGCGGTTTATCTTAAGCATGACGCGCCGTATGCGCTTCTGCTCTCTCAGCACGGCGCGGGGAATATCGAGAACTGGGAGACCGTGATCAAAGCGCTGGATAAGCAGGGGGATGAGACCACGCACCCGGTTGTGTATGTGGCGTTGGGCTCTCATGCGAATTACAGCAAACCGGACGTGATTCGTTCGCCAAGCATGTATAAGACGGGCAGATTGCAGCGCATCCTCTTTTGGGTGGATGGCCTGATCCATTACATGTTTATGCTGGTTAACCCGAATCAAAAAGCGCGTCAGATTGCCCTCAAGGAAATTCATGAAAAACATGCAAACTTCCTCGCAGAGGATGCCTTTATTTACCTGCGTGATGAAGCCGACCATTATATCGTCAGCCTGCCGATGGAAATCGCTTCAGGAGATGGGTTCCGTATCGGGCTTCAGGGAGATAATCTCAAGGAGGGAGTTGTCAAGTCGAGCAGCTATCTTAAACGCATCATGTCTGACCGGAAGACGAGCCGCCCGAAGGTCAAGGAATGGAGGCGGGTGCTATTGAATTACGAACCGGCTTGGGTACAATATAAGGGACTGTGGGGAGTAAAGAGTTTGTTGGTCGAAGAGTCCGGTCCGCCAGGCCCCAAATGGGACAGGCCCTCAAAGAATCAGCCGGGTGTCAACCCGCGTGTCCGCTGGGGCAGGCCGTTGGATTGGCTGGAAGAATTGGAATCGCATAAACACTAATGAATTAACAAGGAGAAACCCGTATGTCCATTTCGCAAGCTCTTGAAGTTGTCATTGGCCTGATATTTGTTTATTATGTTTTGGGTTCCATGGTCTCACTGATCACACAGTGGATCAATGAATCGCTGGAGACCCGCGGCAAGGCCCTGGAGCGGTATTTGATCAAGATCATTGGCGACAAGAAGTTGGGAGATTTGATCAGTCTGCCGCAATTACAGGCGCTTCGCCCCATTCGCTATAAGAGTTTCTTAAGTGTGTTCAGGTCTTCCACTGAGGCCAAGAAGATCGAGAAGATTCCCGTCACCACCCTTGTGGACGCCTATTTTGATATTGTGGGCCTGACTGCGAACAAGGAAGTGAATTTGTTGCAGCTTGCCGAACTTGTGGATAAGCTCCCTGACTCGGAGGGCAAACAGGCATTCATTCAATGGATCAACCAGGGCGTTACCAATATCGAAGAATTGCGGAAGCGCACAACAGATTATTTCTGTGGTTTGCTGGATCAGGCTGCCGCTACTTTCACCTCGAATGCCCGCAGTTTTGTAATCATTCTGTCCATCGGCGTTACCATCCTGTTCGGCACGGATAGCATCCAACTTGCCAAAACATTATGGAGCAATGCGGAACTGCGCGCGCTGGCCGCCGCCAAAGCGGAAATTGTCGTACAGCAGGAAGGCACAGATGCCAGTGTTGATGATTTGATTAAGGAACTGGGTGACCTTACCATCAAGATCGGCTGGTGGCAAAGCGAGCGTCCCGTTGCCGGTGCGGATGCAATGACCTGGGTAACGTTCATCCTTCTGAAGGTGCTGGGACTTGGCATAACCGCCGCGGCGGTATCGCAAGGTTCTTCCTTCTGGTATGACTTGCTGAAGAAGATTGTTTCTCCATCGAAGGGCGGTGGGGGAGGCGGCAGTTCAGATAGTGGAGCAAAAGGATAGAAAACAAAAACCTCCGAGATCCTGATGGGTTCGGAGGTTTTTGTTATTTGGCAGACCATCTCGCATAGACCGCCTGTGAAAGCAGGCGGTTTGCGCTTTTCTCGTGCGTCACCAGTTCGCCGCTATCGATTTCACCTTTATGTTTTTTCATCATTTCGTCCACCGCTTGCGCCACATGAATGGCGGATGCGCGTACTGCGTAAACTGTAACGATCACAAACAATGGATTGCTGCTCAAACAGGCGCGGCACATATCCAATAAATTTGGCAGGGACTTGTACACTTCCCACACTTCGCCTTTTGGTCCGCGTCCAAATTTGGGCGGGTCGAGGATGATGCCATCGTATTTCACGCCGCGTTTTGCCTCACGTTGGACATATTTCACCGCATCTTCCACGACCCAGCGGATGGGTTTTTCTTTTAATCCAGATAATTCCTGATTCTCACGTGCCCAGGTGACAGACTTTTTAGATGCATCCACATGAGTCACTTGCGCGCCAGCCGCCGCTGCTACAAGAGAAGCCAGCCCCGTGTATCCAAATAGGTTGAGAATGTTCGATTGGCGGCCCGCTGTTCGGACGGAATCAGCCATAAAGTCCCAGTGAGAGGCAACTTCGGGAAAAACACC
>JACPVB010000153.1 GCA_016191985.1 Chloroflexota bacterium
GTGCCGGAGCCATTGCTGCCGCCAAATATTGCCTTGCAGAATCCGCACTTGATCGGCGGACACTCGTTTTACGTTTTTCCCGAACTGAATCAAATTCTTGTGATGATCGACAACAATGGTGATGAAAATTATCAGCCGATGTTGATTTCACTGGATGGCGGTTTCCCGGAACCTGCCTTCAATAATTTTTTTAAGAATTATCGCGTTCACCTTGGCGAATGTGACCGTGAAAAAGCCGTTGTGTATTTGCTGGCCGAACGCCGTGACAAACCGATGATGGAAACCTACCGCGGCGATTTGAAAACAGGCAAGCTGACAAAGATCGCCGAAAGCGAATGGGGCTTTGGGGTCTCGTCGCACAGCAAGGATCACTCCAAACTTTTGCTTGGTACAGGGTATGGGGTTGGCGACGGTGTGTTGTATTCGTGGGTGAAAGGAAAGAAGACCCTCCTGTATGGCAAGCCGTTGGAAAAGCGCAAGCCCGGCGAAAAGGTCCCGTTGAACGGGCTTGGCAACGCCGTTTTTTCGCCGAACGGCAAGGGAGCAATTGTAACCAGCGCCGTTTTTGAAGACACCTTTGGCCTTGGCTATATTGACCTCAAAAAGCCCGGCCAGATACAGCCCGTTAAGTTGAAAGATGTGGCTCACAAGGGCGTGGGCGAAATGGAAAATATCGTTCACCTGAAAGATAATCGTTACCTTGTCACTTTTAATATCGATGCCTGTTCCTGGGCTTATGAAGGGATTTTTGACGAAGCGAAGCTCGTTATGAATCTCAAATACGTTCTGGTGGGGCAGGAACCCTTCGACGGCGGCATGTTGGAGCACATGGATTACGATGCGATGGAGGACGTTTTCACGTTCTCATTCTCCACAGCCACTTCACCGACTCAAATCTATATGATCGAAGGCTCAAAGCGTAACGATCTTTCATTGCACACAAACGAAAAAATTCTCGGCATTCCAGACGCGCATCTCTCGAAGGGTGAAGATGCCTCGTTTATCTCGCATGATGGGCTGCGCGTTTCGGCGCGTATGTATCTGCCTGCCAAGGCGCTGGGATTCAAAGGTCCGCGCCCGCTGGTGTACTACATCCACGGCGGCCCGCAGGGACAGGAACGCCCGGACTTTGCATGGTTCTCCATGCCGTTGATCCAGTTCCTCACCTTGCGCGGATTCGCGGTCTTCGTGCCGAACGTGCGCGGCTCCACGGGCTATGGCTTGAAATACGTCAAGCATGTGGATCGCGACTGGGGTGGTCAGGATCGTCTTGACCATGCCCACGCCATGACGAAGGTTTTGCCAAAAGACAAGCGTGTGGATGTCAAACGCGCGGCGGTGGTGGGTCGTTCCTATGGCGGGTACATGACTTTGATGCAGGCGGGCAAGCATCCTGATCTGTGGAAAGCCTCCTGCGATATGTTTGGTCCATACGATTTGATCACCTTCTCCGAGCGCATCCCTGAGACCTGGAAGCCGTATTTCAAGGTCGCCATCGGCGACCCTGCCAAGCCAGAGGAAAAAGCAGACTTGATCGAGCGCTCGCCGAAGACACACCTGCACAACATGGCCGCGCCAATGCTTGTTATTCAAGGACGCAACGATCCGCGCGTGGTGGCGGCAGAGTCAGAAGACCTTGTGAAGCAGTTAAAGGCCAAAGGCAAGAATCTGGAATTGCTGGTTTTTGAAGACGAAGGCCATGACGTGTTGAAATACGAAAACCGCGTCACCTGCTATAACGCCATCACAGATTTCTTTGCCAAATATCTCAAGCCGTAATTAAAAATGACGCTTCCAGTCATTCTGCTTGGGCTGGTCATTGCCCTGTTGGTTGGGTTTTTGTTCCACATCTTGCGCGGCGGGGGTGGCTTGCGCCTGCTTGCGTATCTTGGCTTGAGCAGTCTGGGGTTTGCGCTTGGGCAATGGGTCAGCATGGCGGGCGGCTGGAAGCTGTATTTGCTTGGCATATTGGATCTCGGTATGGGTGTGATTGGCAGCCTGCTGGCTTTGGCAGTTGGCGATTGGTTAAGCCGCATCGAATCGAAAAATAAAAGCGGTGTATAATCTCCGCCCGTTGAATGAAAAAGTGACAGTCACCTTTGCGGAACACCCCCGAAGCGAAGCTGAGCGGGGCAAGGTGACTGTCACTTACTAAACTTTGAAAGTGAGTTAAAAGAAACATGGAAATCTTAACAGGTTTGATCGATCTCTTCCTGCATTTGGATGAGTATCTGGCTCAAATCATTTCAGATTACGGCGCATGGACCTACGGCATTCTGTTCCTCGTCATCTTTGTGGAGACGGGGCTGGTGGTCATGCCTTTCCTGCCCGGTGATTCACTGCTGTTCGCCGCGGGCACTTTTGCGGCCTTGGGGTCGTTGAACGTATGGCTTTTGGTCGGCCTGTTGATCGCGGCGGCCTTTCTTGGCGATACGGTCAATTACTCGATTGGACATTATCTGGGAGATCGCGCCTATAACATCAAGTGGATCAAGAAGGAATATTTCGACAAGACCCATGCGTTTTTCGAGAAGCACGGCGGCAAGGCCATCTTCCTTGCACGTTTTGTTCCCATCGTCCGCACGTTTGCGCCCTTTGTCGCTGGTATCGGAAAGATGACCTACGGATACTTCATCACCTACAACATCGTTGGCGGTGTGACCTGGGTGTTACTCTTCACGTTTGCGGGATATTTGTTCGGGAACATTCCCTTCGTGAAGGAAAATTTTGAATATGTAATCATTGTCATTATTTTGGTCTCTGTCCTGCCGATGGGGTTCGAGTGGCTAAAGGCAAGAAGAGAAGCGAAGTTAGCGAATTGAAAGAGCAGGTCGGGCGAAACCGCCCGACCTGAATATTTTATGAAATGGCTGGCAATACTTTTTACGATTTTTATCGTTTCCATTATCATTCTGGCGGATAATGGCAGCCTCCCGCCTTTCATTCGTTCGATGTATGATTTTCCAAATGGAGACAAGCTCGGACACTTCATCCTTTTCGGCCTCTTGAACTTTTTCGTCACCCGCGCATTTCTCTCCGCGCTTCCTTCCAAATCTCGAAGCGGGGTGACTCTTTCAGTGGCATTGACCCTGGCCCTTGGCATCGCGCTTGAAGAATGGTCACAGCAATTTTTCTCCTCGCGCACCTTTGACTTGGTAGACCTGTTGGCAAGTTATCTTGGATTGATCGTTGGGGGATGGGCGGCGTTGAAAATAAAAAGACCCTAAAGATTTCTACAAAGTCCTCGAAGAGGGAAATCTTTAGGGTCTTTGCTTCAATTTACGGTTTCAAAATTAAATGCCCTTCACTGTCGTTGATGATGGATTCCTGCTCCCACCACATGGGATAGTATTCCACATTGGCCCAGAGCGGAGCCATGTCATCGTAATGAGGGTGATAGGCGTGGCCCGATTCACCTGTGGTGTGAATGGCAATGGAATTGTTCAGGTTGCTCAAGTCCACGATCTCGCGCTCGGAGGGCAGCCAGTCCACTTCGAACGATTCACCCACCGACCAGCCTGTGGCATTGACGATGCTTTTGCCGCCGCCGGTGATGAAAGGTCCGCGGTTGAACAGGTCTTCAATAAGGCTGATACCTGCTTTGCCCAATGTCTGGTTGCGGAAAGTGGCGCTGTGCAATTCGCCCCAGGCTGGTAGTTTGGCGGGGTCTTTGCCATATTCTTTTTGAATTTGGGCGATGGTTTCTTCAAAAGCTCTGGCAAAAATATCGTCGCGGTATTCCACTTTGTCGGCGGTGGCAATATCATCCCACCAGGGGCTGTCAGGTCGTTGGATGAGACCGCGCATCACCACGTACCAGCGAGAACCGCCGCCTGGCCAATACTCCTCTGGTAAATCGTCTTTGAAGGTGTCTGTGAGCAGGTTCGACCAGAACCATTCAAAAAGAGAAGTAGCTTGCGAGTCGGCGGTTTCCTGGTAATCCCATGTGCTGAGATACTGATCTCGGACGGTAGCCAGCTCCGGGTCCAGATTGACCGAGAGCAGGATCGGCACAAGCACCTCGGCGTTTAGACTCTTCGAATCGCCATGAATGCTCTTAATATATTCCGCATCAATTTTCCCTGGCGCATTTTCGATCATGGCTACAATCCGCGCCGCACGTTGACCGTAATCCCAATCCTGAGTAATGAGATATGGATAATCACGTGGGTTGGCCTGATTGTTGGCCGTGGCAATGAACCCGCTTTCGGGGTTGAAAACATAGGGAAGTTCATCGAAGGGAATAAAACCCGTCCAGTCATACTCACTATCCCAGCCGGGAACGGGAAGCGTACCGTCACCATTTTTGCGGATCGGGATGGTGCCCGGGGTTTGATAGCCGATGTTCCCATCCACATCTGCATAAAGCAAATTCTGAGCCGGTACTGACCACATGCGCGCCGCAGTGCGGAACTCTTCCCAATTTTGGGCCTGGTCAAATCCCCAGATTGCTTCGAAGGGTGTGTTCGGGGTCAACGCCGTCCACGCGAGTGCAATGACATAATTTTGAGGAAGTTCAACCCCCGCTTCATCCTTGAAAGGAACTGCCTTTGGGTCTTCGGGATCGACATCATCTTTGAGCGGACCGTAGGTGTCCGAGATGACCGGGCCATGCCGTGAGATGCGAACAGTGATTTCGACAGGTTCGCCGCCGACCACATTGATGGTTTCCTTGCGGGTTTCAAAATCCACCCATTTGCCATCTACTTCGTATTGGTTGGGGTTTTCAGGGTTGACCTTTTCGATGAAGAGGTCCTGCACGTCAGGACCGAGGTTGGTGAAAGCCCATGCAATGCGATCGTTGTGACCCGCAATAACGCCCGGCACACCGGCGAATGAAAAACCAGTTACATCAAATGGACAGGTATCCGATTTGGGCATACAGTGCAGGGAGTTTTGAATCCAAATGGAAGGCATTTGAATGCCAAGATGCATATCGTTGGCAAGCAGAGGCTGGCCGGTGGCGGTCAGTTTGCCTGCAACCGCCCAACTGTTCGAGCCGATATCGGGACCGCTGGGGCCAAGCACGGTTTCAAGCAGGGAGAGGTTTTCGGCGACGGGTTGAAAGTTGAAGGTTGAAAGTTGAAAGTTAGAAACTGTGTTTGTTGTTTGACTTCCAACATTACTAACATTTTCTCCAATCGTCGATACGATGACGGGATAATCTTGCGGGTAGGGCGGATAGAGTTCGGCTAATTGCTCAGGTGAAAGCGTTTTGAGCAAAATTGCGCGCTCGATTTCATCGTCCATGTTTCCACCCAGATCCCAGGCCATGGCCTTGCCCCAGGTCAGGGAGTTGACCGGAGTCCATGGCGCGATCTTGTAGTCCGGGCTGAGGAGTGCAACAACCGCGTATTCAAGGCTCACCGCAGTGCCGTCATGATCTTTCAAATACGCATTAACACCGTCGGCATAGGCTTGTGCGATTGCCTTTGCCTCTGGAGAGAGTTGTTCCCATTCCTGCTCTGCCACGTTTTTCCATCCGAGTGTGCGGAGGAAAGAGTCTGTTTTTACCTGGCCTTCACCGAACATTTCTGAAAGCGTTCCCGAACCGATATGCCGCCAGGTATCCATTTGCCAGAAGCGTTCCTGCGCGTGGACGTAGCCTTGCGCGAAAAACAGATCATGTGTGGTTGTTGCGTAAATGTGCGGGATGCCCATCGCATCGCGATACACATCCACCTGACCTTCGAGACCTTCCAGCTTGATCTCCCCCTCGATTTGTGGAAAGGATTCCTTTGCCACATTGTTTGGCAGATAGCTTTTGAAATAAAAAACACCTCCCGCCGCTGCGACGAGAACAAGAATCAACCCTCCAACCAAAATCCGTCCAATCAATCTTCCTGCTTTTTTCATAGCTCCTCCGGCGTAAAAATATTGATCCACCTTACACAGCATGGACGACCCGCCCTACGGACTGTACTGGAAATTTTGTGTAAGGTGAGAAATTAATTCGCGGATTGATCAAGTTGGCGTTCCTGAGCACCCACGGATTTTTTTGGTTAAATTTCTTCGCTATTTGATTTTTCCCAATAACCTCGGATACCAGTACCATAAAATATCCGCAGCGGGTTTGCTGTGGATGGACGAAGATTTATCCTGCAATGCCACAGGCATGTAATAACCGCGGCTGATGAAACCGGAGACCCATGACCTGGCATTCACGGCGCTGAGGATGGCTTCGTAAATGTCAGCCTGGTTTTGGAGGTTCAGGCTGGCGGCGTTGATATCTGCATTGGGCCTGTTCAGAGTGTCCCAGTTGAGGCATTTGCCACTTCCGTCAGAAACACAGCCAGTGGCAGCGCCCACAGCGGAGGGATATTTCACTGCAAGGATAAGCGGTTTGTTTAGCAAGGTGGCTAGTGGGGCAACTTCGTTATCCAAAAGCCGCCCGGCTTCGGTGGTGTAATCGGCTTTGGTGGCGGTTTGATTTGAAGAAAGCGGAACAGACCAGAGCAGGTAGATCCCATCCACATCCTGGAGGAAATTTAACGGCGTTTCAACATCGGACGGGGTGAAGGGCATGGCCCAGAATATTTGTCCTTTGAAATGCGCCCTCACATCCGCGATAATGGCCCGCCACTGCGTTTCCACATCCGCGGGCGTGTTGGACGGGTTGCCATCTGGCAGGGTTCCGCCGGGGATGGCTGGTGTCACCCAATCCCCGCCGAGGATGAGGGTCTGTGCGCCGGTCTGGGCTGCCAGATCGGCATAGTTGACGGCAAATGCCCGGTAGCGGGTAAACCACGTCTGCCACCACTGTGCATCTCGTGGAGCACCCAGCCAAAAGGTCGAAGAAGGAGGCGTGGAATTATCCGCAGCGGCGGGGAAATTGGGAGTCGGAAAGAGCGCAATGTTAAGTCCCAGGGCACGGGCTTGCGAGACCATGATGGCAGAATCGATCCACAAAGGGTCTTGTCCGGGCACGGTTGCAAATCGCAGCGGGGAGACGCTCGTATACGTCCAGGTTGGGGTGAGGACAGCCATATTTGCGCCAATCGCCTGCGTATTTGCAAATGCCTGCGGCGCATAATAAGACCAGTTGGGAAGATAGGTGGCTTGATACTCAACGCCGGCAACGAAAGTATTCGAGCGCGGAGTAATATTTGACCCAACCAAGGGGATTGTCTCCGGGTTTTCAAACCATTTCCATACTCCAACAGTGTCTTGCAAATCCTGCGGCAACAAACTGGTTTGAGCCTGTCTGCCGGTTGGCGCCGCCCCCACCGTTTGACCATCATCCGCACTGCCGCATTGTCCATTGCGGCAATAGCGATATGAAAACGAGCCGAGGAAATTAAGCGGGCCATAAAGTTTGTAGGCCCAGCGATTATTGCCCAACGGCCACATGGGAATGGGTTCCATCCAGCCCCTGGCGTTGAATTGAATATAGATAATATCCCCCGGCGGGGTTACCGACGGAATGGTGGTTTCAAAAAGGATCGGCGCGGAATCGCCAACCGCCCAGGTGGCAACAGTATCCTGAATGGTAAGATCCTGTTCCGGAACGATGAATTCACGCAGGAACCATTGACCATCGCTCTTGTGTTCCGCGTTCCAAAAACCATCACCAAGTGTGTATTTATATTGAATGTGCGTGCCCGCCGGCAGGCCAATCGTGGCCGCATAACGACCGTCCGCTTGCAGGCTGAGGATGGGCATACGGTCTGTGCTGGTGCTTACCCCGCCCTGCAAATCAGCGAAGGTGTTGCCAAGCTGTAATAAATTTCCAGCGATGCGGACCGGCACACCGGGCACAGTGGATGCGGGCACAGAAACCAGGAACGTAACGTTCACGTGCCTCACCGGCTTTACGCGCAAATCCACAATGGTTGTTTTTCCATCGGCCACAAAGGCCCCCTGTTCAAACGGCTGATACATCCCATCCAGGCTGTAGGCAAGCAGGTTTTGTGTGCCCACTGGCAAGCCACTTAACTCAAAACGCCCAAGTGAATCCGTGATGTGCTGAACGCCGCCCGCTGTCACAAGCATATTTGGCAGCGACGCACCTGTATCTGTATTGAAAACCTGTCCCAGGATAATGCCAGTCGGGCGTGAATAGGCTTTATCGCCCCAGTCCGAAATAATATCCTGCACATCTCCCGGCCCCGCCACAAAGTGCATTCGATACCGAATGGCTGTGCCCAAGGTGGTATCTTCCACGGCAATGGATGCCCCGCGCCGCGCATACCGATACTTCACAACCGAGTTATAGGGGAGCGGTAAAGTGGCGGTGTAGGTCAGCGAGTCTCGCGCACTCATTGGGTATTCAACAGAGTTTAACGGAAGCCCGGTGACTTCATCCATCACAAGAATCGTAAGCGACTCGTTGGCTTGAAGCGGCTCGGGCAGGACAACAATAAAATTCGTCTGCGCCATGGCCTGCGGCGTGGCCGAAGGAACAACTCCCCCCGGCGTCTGTGTGGATGGACTGGCTTTAAATGGGTTTTCCAGTAATGACAATGTACAAGCCTGTCCAACAAGGACAAGCACCACCGCCAATACCAGCGCACGGCGGAATAATAATGACTGCGTGTTCATTCTCTCTCCTTGGATTGGACACCCGCTTCGCGCTGCGCCCTATCCTGCTGACTCACCATCAGCATTCACTTCCTCCTCGGCATTCCTTTGCTTTCGCCCGGCGTAGGCGATATAGCTCAAGCCGATGCTGATAAAGTATAACAAAATCATGGGCAACATCACCAGCCCCATGTTGACCGGGTCAATGGTGGGCGTGATGGCCGCCGCAAGGATCGCGATAATGATGATTGCCAACCTCCACTGCTCGGCGAGAAACTTTGGCTTCACCAATCCCATGGAAGATAATACGAAAATCACCAGCGGAAATTCAAAGAACACCCCAATCCAGATCATCAAGCCTGTCACAAAGGCAAAATACTCGCGCGCCGACCAGAACTGGGCAATCTTGGTAAAACTCCCAAGGAAGGGCAGTGCGGCGGGAAGCAGCACGTAATAAGTAAAAGCCATGCCCGTCAAAAACAACAGGGTGGCAAGCGGAATTCCAACCAGCCCAAATTTCTTTTCACGCGGCCTTAAACCCGGCGCGGCGAACAGCCACGCCTCCAGCGCAATGTAAGGGAATGCCAACGCAATACCTGCCGTCATGGACACGCGCATGAAAACCCCGATCTCTTCCGTCACCTGGATGGCCTGCAATTTTTCCAATCCCCCCACCGGAATAGCGAGGAACTCCATCACATCTTGCGCCACCCAAAACGTGGCAATGACCGCAATGGTTAGCGCAACCACCGCCCGCAGAAGGTGCATGCGCAACGCTTCAACTTGATCCCACAACATCTGGCGGGTATCGCTGTTGGTGGTCAAGTCAACGAACACATCCGCAATGGGACGCTCGTCCGGTTCGGTGTTGATATATTTTTGGAAGTGATACACCGCCCGAAACGGAAACGCGACAATATTAAAGACCAGGCGGAAGGGAAACGTCACCATTCGCCACAAGCCCAGGAAAAATTTACGCATCGTGTTGCTGGCCGCTTTCGTTTTCTTTTTTTTCGGGGGTGGAGGGTGAATCTGTTTTTTCAGAAGTCTTAGCGGGCGGAGAATAAGGCTGGGAGCGTGGCGGCGTATCTGGGGTTTGAACCCTGTTTATGGTCGGGTTTGAGGCGTTATTAATTTCCTTCCCCACTTGATTCCCGATCTGGTTTATCTGGCTTAATTCCTCGTTCGCTTCCCGCATCAACTTGTTTGGCAGGGTTCGTAATTCGCGAGAAGTCTGCTGAAAGATTTTCCATCCATCGGAGGTGACAACGCTACGCAGCCACTTGCCGATGGTCTTGCCTGCTTTTTGCATATCCCTTGGTCCCAGTACGATCAATGCAATAATGATGACAAAAATAAGTTCAGACATTCCAATGCCGAGAATTTCCATGAGCTACGATTCCAGTTTTGATTCTTGGTTCATTCTATTTTTTATGATCTGATGAATTTCATTTTCGTGTTCGGCAAGCGTACCCAATACGCCGTTGACAAAACGCGGGGCGGAGTCTGAGCCGTACAATTTTGCCAGTTCCACGGCCTCGTTGATGGCGACCTTTACGGGCGTTTCGCGCGAGACTGCAAATTCCCAAAACGCGATTCTCAAAATGTTGCGGTCAATTGCGGCGATCTGGTCGAGCGGCCATTCGGGCGCGTATTTTGCGATCAACTGGTCGAGGTCCTGTCGAAGGGGTAAAACGCCAAAGATGATCTTTCTTGCAAATTCAGCCAGGTCGTCTGCAAGCAAGGTATCTTCCAGGCGTGTCTTCAATACATCACCTGGAAGATGGCTGTTTGCAATATCGGTTTCGTACAGTACTTGCAGAGCAATGGCGCGCGCCCTGGTTCGGGGTTTCATGGTCAAGCCTCGCCATCCTCGAAATCTATGTCTTCAATGTGGATGTTGACGTAGCCCACATCCATGCCAACCATTTCCTGAATGGCGCGCGCCACATTCTGCTGGACGTTGCGGCTGACTTCGCGGATGTTTACATTTTCCTGGAGGATGAGGTGCATGTCCACGTAAACCGTGTTCTCCTCCGTTTCAATCCGGACCCCGTCGCCTGCTCCTCGTTTAAAGAGGCGGTTGACTCCACCTGAAACGGGTGCGAGTCGGCTTACCCCAGGCACGCCCAGCGCGGAGAGGCGTGCAATGGTGGTTAATACTTCGGGGGATACGGTTGTCTTGCCTTGTGTAGTTTCTGACATACTTACTCCTGGTTGGGTTGCTGATTAATCAACCTCGTTTCATTCGGTTTGCGAATTTTTCTCCACTTTAAAGTATTGTTGAAGATTTACATCATCGCCATGCCGCCATCCACGCCGAGAACCTGGCCGGTGATGTAGGCGGCTTCGTCGGAGGCGAGAAATGCGGCGGCGTAGGCAATCTCTTCGGGTTTGCCTTTGCGTGCAAGTGGCACCATTTTGAGGGCGGCTTCCAAAGTTTCTGGGGTCATGGCGTCGAGAATTTCTGTATCGACAAAGCCCGGTGCAATGGCGTTGACGGTGATATTGCGTGCGGCGACTTCACGCGCGAGCGCTTTTGTAAAAGCGATCTGTCCACCTTTGGAGGCGGAATAATTCGTCTGTCCGGGATTGCCCATTTGCCCAGCCACGGATGCGATATTGATAATGCGCCCAACGCGTTTGCGCATCATATGTTTGACGGCAGCTTTCGAGCAGTTGAATGTACTCTTCAAGTTCGTGTTGATGACAGCGTCCCAGTCTGCTTCGGGCATCATCATAATGAGTTGGTCGCGGGTGATGCCTGCGTTGTTGACGAGGATGCTTAAATCGCCAAAAGTATCCACGGCGAATTTGACTAATGCCTCGGCTTGTTTAAAATCAGAGACATCGGCCTGGGATGCGGCGGCTTTTCCACCTGCCTCCTGGATTTTTTTAACAACTTCTTCAGCAGATTCAGGTGATTTGTTGTAGTTGACGACTACCGCCGCACCACGGGCGGCGAATTCCAGAGCGATGGCGCGGCCAATTCCACGCGAACCACCAGTAACCAGTGCGACTTTGTTTTCTAAAGATAGGTTGGACGACATGAAGGGGCTCCTGTAATGAAATTATACCCGTTACGGTTCCAAGTGGAAGAACCCACTTCTTTCCCTTTAGAAACGGTTTTATACAGATGGAATGCAAGTGAAAAGCTAAAGTTTTGGTTTGATTCCAAAAGCCAACCCCAAACCTCCACCCAGGGCAATCATAGCCGCCGCTAAAAACGCATCCTGCCAAAAGCGGATGGGGAAGAGGCGGATGAGAGTGTCTGAATAATAGAAGAGCCAGGAGTCGCCTTCGAAAAACAGACTATGAAACCAGGCGAAGAACGCCCAGAAAATATCGGGGTTGAGCAGAATACCCGCGCCTGCAATAACTCCGAGAGTTACAGCGAGACCAATCATCCACCAGCCGCCGCGTTTTAAGGCGTACATATATTCGAACATCCACCCTCCGCGCGAGGCGAGAAAGGCTATCAGGATGAGGATCACCACGGAAGCATACCAAACCCACAGTGCACCCTGTACTACGCCTTTGACATCCTCCATGTGACTGAGTTCGCGCTCGCCGTAAAGCGGGGTACCGTCTTCAAACTTCAAATTGCCGAGATAGGAAATATCTGCGCTATTGATAAGATAATCAACAGCATAGGGAGCCCATTGCATGCGGTCAGCTTTGGTGAAGCCGTATTCGTCCACGGGGAAGTAGGGCATGCTGTATTCGACTGTGTAGTAAACGGGTGTGAGTAAAATGCGCAACGCCAACCCGATCAAAGCGATGGGTATGAGGAGGGAAACGAAGAACGAGAGAAAGTTGGGCAGGTTGAGTTTCATAAGTTATTTTAGGGGTTCATCGTCCTGAGCGGAGTGACGAATGCTCTTTAAGGAATGTAGTCGAAGGACGAGATTTATTTACTGCAAAAATTCCAAGCCGCCCTGAAGGACGAAACTAACGACCATGTCGTTAACAATCCATTCGATGGTGGCGAGATCGTCGGTGAAGATCATGGTGGTCTCGTAGCCGGGCTTCATGTTTGCGTATGTGGTCGCCATCGTGGTGACAAGCAACGGATTCAAGCTTGTATTTTGTGAAAGCCTTGTCATGTTCGAGGCAAAGTTTTCAAC
>JACPVB010000154.1 GCA_016191985.1 Chloroflexota bacterium
CCCCAAACACCGACCTCCTCGCCCATGATAAAGACGGCGGGGTCAAGATCCATTTCTTCCATTAAGGCTTGCGAGATTGCCTCGCGCATTGTGATTTTTGGCATAGATTATCCTCTAATGTTTGCTAATGTTTGCGGTTGAAACCGCGCCAACATTTGCTAAGACGACCTTCGTCGTCTTCTTGAAGTCCACGAAGGTGGACTTTGCAATTGTTGCAGCGACTTGAGTCGCGCCAACAATCATTCATCCTGCTCGAAAACTTCTTCCAATTCGGGAAAGAGCGTATTTTCAGCATGATGCTGTTTCTGATTTTCAATGTATGCTTTCACTGTCGGCACTTCTGATTTGCGGATGGTAAATGCTCCGTACGCACCCTGCCATTTGAAGAACGCGCCTGGCATGATGGCGTGAGTAACCAGGTGAGACGATGAGCCTTTTACTTCCTTAACGAGTGTTGCAATTGCTGTTGTCGTATGAAATCTGGTCAGTAAGTGCATATGATCCTCGATGCCACCGAGAGCAATTGGCAGACATTTGTGTTCACGGCACTTTTCGGCGATTGCGGCATAAATGCGCGGTTCGAGTTTTGGGGTAATCATTGGGAGTCTGTCCCATGTTGCCCAAACCAGGTGAACATAGAGTTGGGTGTAAGGTTCGCGCATATTGCACTCCATTGGTTGGGCGCGACTTAAGTCGCATCAACCTTCATGAAGACGACATTTCGACAGGCTCAATGCACCGCCTCCGTCGTCTGCCTAACGAAGTCTGCGAAGGCAGACTTTGCAATTGTTGCCGCGACTTCCAGTCGCCAACAATCTCAGCCAACAATATTATTCCGCATAAATATCCGTAAACAACTCTTCCAGCGCAGGCTCAGGGGAAGCCTCGGCAAACTCAACCGCCTTGTTTACATCCTCTTCCGCGCGGGCTTCGATTTCATCCAATGACTTGCGTGCCGTGACTTTCTTGTCTAATAAATATTTATTGAAAATGCCAATGGGATCGTTCTCCTGCCACTGCTTCACTTCTTCCGCTTTACGGTAGCGTTCGGGGTCACCCATGGAATGTCCACGGAAGCGGTAGGTGTCGACCTCAAGCAAATAGGGCTGGCCTTCCTTGCGGATAAAGTCCATCGCTGCCTGTGCAGCTTCGTAGACTTTCATCACATCCATGCCATCCACCTGACCGTTCTTCATGCCGTAGCCTTCCGCTTTCTGGCGGATTTCGGTCACAGCAGAGGCGCGTTCAACGGTGGTGCCCATGCCGTACTGGTTGTTTTCACAAACCCACAGCACACGCAAACCCCAGGTTTTGGCGAGGTTCAACGCTTCATGGAAGTAGCCGATGTTTGTCGCACCGTCGCCAAACATGCAGATGGTGATGTTGTCGTTTTTGGCATACTGGTCGCCGAGCGCGAGTCCCGCGGCGACGGGGAGGTGGCCGCCGACGATGGCGTGCCCGCCCCACATGTTCTTTTCCACGCTTGCCATGTGCATCGAGCCACCCTTGCCCTTGGACATGCCCGTCGACTTGCCGAGCAATTCCGCCATTACTTCATTGGCCGAGATGCCGCAATTCAACGCCACACCGTGGTCACGATAAGCGGTGATGACACGGTCACGCGGTTCACGCGCCGCGATCAGTCCCGTCGAAACGGCTTCCTGCCCGATGTACAGGTGCATGAAACCACCGATCTTGCCAGCCTGGTACAGTTCCGCGCCGCGTTCTTCCACGCGGCGGATGAGTACCATCTGGTAGTACAAGTCTAATAACTGTTCTTTCTTCATTGTGATTGGAACTCCGATAAAGATATTGCGCGTCAATAGGCGCACCTAATGTGTTTTTGCACTTAGGAAATAAACACCGAAATCGTTTTCGCGTTATGGTTCAGGGCGACCGAGTCGGAGATTATATCAGAGAAATTTTGTCCAAAATTCGAGCTTGATAGGTTTTGAAACCAAAACTTGGTGAAAAAAATAACATATCGAAATGTGTTCCTTTTCAAACAAAAACTCCCCGCTTATGGCGGGGAGTTTTTGTTACTTACAAGCCGGTACGATCTGCGTCGCTGGCTCTGACATGCCGTTTTCATTGATCGCAAACAATTCATAGACAATGTTTATATTGAAGGGAGCCTTGAGATCTTTGAAACTGGTTTTGGATGCATTCAATTCAATGATCTGCCCTCCATCGCGGTACATCTTGTAGTAGTCCTCTCCGCCGCCGCTGGCCCAGGTAAATGTCACCGTGAAAATCCTTGGTCCCGGCTGGCAGCTTTGGTTTGTAACGGTAAAGCTTAACGGCTTGCCCGGCAAAGGTGGCGCTTCACCGATGGGCACATCGCTGAAGTCTCTATTGGGCCGCGCGTTCTCATGGAAAATCCAGCATTCCCTTCCCGTTTTATTGACGATTTCCCACCAGGTATTTTCATCGTTGCGGCCGATCACATCCAGCACCTCGCTATTGGCGATCTGGTCGATGATGACATAATTCGTGCTGGGTCCCAGGCGGCAATTGGAATTATTGATCATTGAAATTTCAGGCGGGATGGATACTGTTAAAGTTGGCACGATCGGCGTCTCGGTTGGGGTGGTTGTGGCCGTGGCGGTGTTTTCCACCTCTGGCGTTGCGGTTTCGGCAGGGACGGTGGTCGTGGTTGGTGTGACCGTCGCCCCGGCTGTTTCCGTGCCTGCACTCGGCAAATTGCATGCCGATAGGACAATGACCAAAATCATTGCGGTAAACAATTTTTTTCTCTTTGCTTTCATGGCACTCTCCTCTGGTTGAGTGATTAGAACTTTACCAGATTATATCTCCAACAAATTAATGTAAAATAGCTATATGGATTGGTTTTCGGGTTCAAAGCAAGGCCAGGCAAAAAAGCTGATATCCCAACTTGCCGATATGACGAAACGCGACGCAGCCGCGCGTGAGTTAATCAAATTGGGGACAGATGCCTTGCCTGCATTGATCGACGCGCTTCAGACTCAAGACTTGAACCTGCTCCTGACCTACCAGCATATCCTCGCCCGAATCCCCTCTGCCACCCCTGAGCTGACAAAGACTCTAGCTGCCGCACATCCGCTCGTCCGCGGGCGTGTGGCGGAAGTATTTTCCATCAACAGGGACAAGACCGCCATCCCCGCCTTGCTTGAAGCTGTGAAAGGCGAGTACTTTACCGTCCGCTCCCGCGCGGCGTTGGCATTGGGCAATATCGGCGATGCGCGCGTGATCCCCGCTTTATTTCCCCTACTCAAAGATAGAGAGGATGAAGTCCGTATTGCGGCGTGCGTTGCCATTGGCAAATTCCGCGACCCATCCACCTTTGACGAGCTTACAAATGTTCTGCTGGACGATCCGAAGATCGAAGTGCGTCAAACGGCGGCCAAAGTATTGGGTGAGACGAAACATCCTGCCGCGATTCCATTTTTGATGGAGGCGCTGCGCGATTCATATTGGTGGTATGAAAAAGAACAATCTGCGCAAATACTATTAAATGCCATTGAAAATATGGGGACTGGTGTTGTCGAGACGCTGATCGAAGCGCTGGGCGACCGGGAAGTCACTGTCCGCAAATTTGCGGCGATGGTTTTGGGAAATCTACGGGATGTCCGCGCAATGGATGAGTTGGGCATGTCCGTGTATGACTTGCATCATGAAGTGAGTCAAGCCGCAGCGGAGGCGCTTGCCAAATTTGGCGCACCAGCCGTCGGCTTGTTGAGCGAGGCGTTGACTCATCCCGAGGCGGCAGTCCGCGAACATGCCGTCATCGGGTTGGAAAAAATCCAGGATGCGCGCGTCGCCCCGTTGTTGATCGAAATGCTGCGCGACCCCGACCGCGTTGTGCAAAAGCAGGCCATGCTATCGCTGGCGAAATTACAGGATTTGCGTGCTGAATCTGCCCTGAAGGAAATCGCCGCCAACCGCGCCGACCGCGAGTTTTCTGCGCTGGCAAAACAATTGTTGAGTAATTCGTCCTGAGCGGAGTGACGAGCGTAGCGAGGAACGCAGTCGAAGGACGGCGATAATGCGCTTCGACTGCAAGGCAAAGAACGCCTTTCCGCTCAGCGCGAAGGACAATTTTTATCGGTAGGAGCAAATATGAAACGCATCCACGCATTACTGGCTGTGCAATCTATTGTTGCGATATTGGTTTCCATCAACCGCCTCGGCACATGGACTCTGAGCTACGTCCTGCCGAATGAATTTTTCCGCTGGGTGGATTTCAATAACATGCTTATCCTGCCGCTGATTAGTCTGGTGGCATTTTATCTCCTCAAGAAAACAATCGAATATAACTCGCCCGCACGTGAAGGCCGAACCCACATCGCGTTGAATTTGGTTTTCATCATTGGTGTCTATCTGCTCGCCGCGAGTTACGGCGACCATGAAGTGACAAATTACCTGCATGCCCGTTTTTGTCTCGATGATTCTTCCAGCGACCTGTGCCGCATCGTAATTTTCAACGACGATGAATTTTCGCATTGGATTTTCTTTACAGGTTTTGTGATGATGAATGCGGCGTTGTTATTTTTGCAGGTTTTGTTTCCACACCAGGAAAAAATCAGCGGCGGGGATATTGCCCTGCTTTTGATTAATTCATTGTTCCTCGGCGCAGGGATTTTGGCGAATCTCGGCTTTGAGGAGATCGGGCTGGATTTGTACATTGTCGCCGCGCTCGCTGTTCTTTCTGCGTACTTGCTTTGGAAGCGCGGCAGGCAGCCTTTGTTCGTTTATTACACATCGGCATACTGGTTTGGTTTGATCGGAAGTATGCTCGCGCAGGCGCTGCGATGATTCCTTTGTTGACGAAATAAGAGGAGCGGAGCATGTCCACGACTCAATTTGGTTATTTTCTAATCGCCGATATCACCGGCTATACCAGCTTCCTCAGCAAGTCGGAGCTTGACCATGCCCAGCAAACCCTGACCGCATTGCTAAACCTGCTCATTCAACACACCAAACCCCCGCTCATCATTTCCCGCCTGGCAGGTGATGCGGTCATCAGCTATGGCCTGCGAGACAACTTCTTTCAGGGGCAAACTTTCGTGGAAATGGTCGAAGACACCTACGTGGCCTTCCGACAGGCCATTGATCTGATGGTCGTCAACACCACCTGCCGCTGTAATGCCTGTGCCAATATCCATTCCCTCGACCTGAAATTTTTCATCCACTACGGCGCGTTCGGGATTCAGAAATTGGATAACCACGATGAGATGGTAGGCGCGGACGTGATCGTGATCCATCGCCTGCTCAAAAATCACGTTGCCGAAAAGACTGGCGTTCGGGCTTACGCCTTGTATACGGATGCGGCCATCCGCCAGTTGGGGCTGGATGACATTTGCGGGACGATGACACCGCACACCGAGGCATACGAACATTTGGGGGAAGTGAAGACCTGGATTCAGGATATGCACCCCATCTGGCAGGCGAAGAGGGAAGCGGTATTCCTTTCGATTCCACCGGAGAAAATCATGTTTGCGGTGGAGGCAGAGGTTGACTTGCCGCTTGAAACCGTTTGGGATTATCTGATGCAGCCGGAGTTTCGCAGGGTGCTGATCGGCTCGGACCGCCAGGAAGTTGTTGACCGGAAACGTGGGCGCGTAGCCGAGGGAAGTGTGTATCTGTGCTATCACGGTGATCAGCTCATTCGGCAGACGGTTGTTTCGTGGAAGCCTTTTGAGGAGGTCATTACCCAGGATTTGATCCCTGTCCCATTCCCCAACGTGACAGCTTATATCATGTATCAACTTTCCCGAACGGAGAAAGGCACGCGAGTCGTGCAGGCGGTCAGCAAGGCAGTGACGGGCTCGTTTTTAGGGCGGCTGATGGTGGATCTGGTGATGCCTACGAAATACAAGGAATTCGCGCACGACATGGAGAAATTCAAGAAGCACCTGGAAGGCGATGCAGTCACGCGCAGCAACGCACCTGAACGGTTTACCCCCAGTTCGGAAATGGTCGCCGCTGCCGCCTCAGAAAGCCTGCAAGAGAAAGCTTAGAATCTATCCGAATATAAGGCTCCAGGCGGCGTCCCCGCTGCCGAGGATGGCGGCTTGAGCCTTATTTTGAAGCCACAAATCTGGTTATCGTTGTTCCTGCCTTGTTGGAAGGTTTTATCGTCAACCTATTGTGGTATGCCTGGCTGGGCATCACGCTAATCCGCACAGAACACAGCGCGGACTTTAACCCCCAACTTTCAAAAGCAAATTGAGTGAGGATGTGTTTCTTAAGTCCTAACCGTTTCATCTTTGTACACGGATTTCACGGAAAACATGGAATGGAGCGGACTTTTAAAGGTTTTTTTCCGTGAAACTCAGTGAAATCCGTGCCGTCCGTGTCCGAAAAAGCCTTTAAGAAACAGTCTCTGAGTGTCTGAAAACTTAACTTTTAGATACGGACTTGTAGGGATACAGCGGGCCAATACATAATTTTGATCATCAACCGCTTCGCTGTGTCCCTACTCTTTGGGCATTTTCTGAGGGTTGGGAAGAGTTTGACGGGACTCTTTCCTCAATAGGATGAATCTGTCTAAACGGTTTCATCCTATCGGTCGGGGATGAGGCGCTTACGTCTTTCTGCCTTCCATTTCAAAGCCTGGAATGCGGGAGGCGCGTTCCATCCAGCGCAGGAATGCGTCGAGCAGGTAGACCATTGCGAGATAGACCAACGCGACAGCGAGATAGGTGCCGATGGGGTCATAGGTTTGTGCCGCAATGGATTTTGCTTTTGCCATGAGTTCGGGGACAGCGATGAGAAACACTACCGCAGTGGATTTCAATAACGATACAGGTTCATTCGACCATGCAGGGATGGCTAATCTCAGCGCCTGCGGAAGGATGACGTACCAAATGGTCTTCGCACGCGACATACCGATGGAACGTCCCGCCATCATTTGACCATCGCCGATGGCGAGCAATGAACCGCGTAAATATTCGGCCTGGTATGCGCCGCTGTTCAAGCCAAGCGCAAGGAAGGCGCACAACTCACGCGAGAAGGTGATGCCAAGACCGGGCAATCCGTAATAGATGATGAAAAGCTGCATGAGCAGGGGGGTACCACGGAAGAGTTCAATATAGCTCACAGCCAATCCACGAATGAATTTGTTTCCATAGACTCGTGCGAGTGACGCGAGTAAGCCAAGCACGAAACCCGCAGATAATCCTTCGACTGTTAGCAGGATCGTGATACTTGCACCTTTTAGCATATCAGGCAAAAAACGGACGAAGAATTCAAAGAAGGCGATCATTCTCTTGCGCCCTTCTCTTTTTCCTTCTTGCCATACAGCTCGGTGATCTTCCACAGAAATTCGCGCGTGCGGTCATGTTTGGGGTGATAGAACAAGTCGTCGGGGGAGCCTTCTTCGACGATGCTGCCTTTTTCCATGAAGACGATTCGGTCGGCGACTTCGCGGGCGAATCCCATTTCGTGAGTGACGACCAGCATGGTCATGCGGTCTTTTGCCAATTTTGCCATCACGCCCAGTACTTCGCCGATCAGTTCAGGGTCCAGCGCGGAGGTGGGTTCATCGAAGAGCATGACGCGTGGGTCCATGGCAAGGGCACGGGCGATAGCCACGCGTTGCTGCTGCCCGCCGGAGAGTTGACCGGGGTAATGGTCGGCTCGGTCTGCAAGGCCGACGCGGTTGAGTTCTTCCATCGCTTTTTCTTTGGCCTTGTCCTTCGGCATTTTCTTGACCTTTGTCAGGCCGATCATTACGTTATCCAAAGCAGTTAAGTGATTGAAAAGCAGAAAATTTTGGAAAACCATTCCAATTTGCTGGCGGACTTTGTCTTCATCATGGCCTTTTGCAGTGATCTCCTGATTATCGAGGAAGACTTGTCCGCCGTTATGCGAGGTCAGCAGGTTGATGCAGCGTAACAAGGTGCTTTTGCCTGTTCCGCTTGGACCGATGATAACGATGGTCTCACCCTCGTTGACCTTGAGATTGATATCTTTAAAAATAACATTCTGCCCATAAATTTTGGTCAGATTGCGAGTCTCTAAGATGGGATTGGTCATGCGAGTCTCCGTTATGGGTGAGTGGGTAATTTCGTTCGCTCAGATAAATAGTCAAGAGCGCGGTTGGTAGCGAAGACCAGGACAAAGTAAATAAGAGCAGCTATCCCGTAGGCGAGAAACGGTTGTTGTGTCGTGGCGGAAAGTTGCTGGGCACGGCGTAAAATCTCAGGGACACCGAGCGCATATACGAGCGAGGAATCCTTCAAAACGATGGACGCTTCATTCGACCACGGCGGGATGGCGAGGCGTAATGCCTGAGGTAGAACAATGCTTTGAATGGCTTGCAGGCGGCTCATGCCAATGGCGCGCGCGGCGGTCATTTGTCCACCGCCAACGGCGAGCAATGCCCCACGCAGAATTTCCATTTGATAGGCGCTGCTGACAATTCCTAGCGAAAGCGAGCCTGCCCAAAACGGAGTCAGATTGATGACTTTGCCGGAGAGAATGAAATATAAAATGAATAGCAGAACGATGGGCGGCACACCGCGTAATAACAAGCTATAAATTGCCGCGAGTCGGTTTGATATTTTTCCCCCGTAGGTATGGATGAGTGCCATCAAGAGGCCGAGCAAAAGCCCAAACGGCAAAGCGATCAATGTCACGCCGATGGTGATGGCAGTTCCCTGAACGATGTAAGAAAAGAAATTGCTCAGCATTCGATTGAGTTGGGGCAGGCTTTACGCCTGCCCCAAGAGAATTTTATTCGGCGAAGTATTTCACAGCCAGTGCATTAATGAAACCTTCCTCTTGCAATTGCTTGAGGATGTCATTGATAGCTTGCTGGAGTTCGGCGTCACCGTCAGGGATGACGATATTCATTGGGCCGCTGGAGAGCACGCCGTTATAGACGATGGTCAGGCCGCCCAGTTCATCAACAAGAGCCTGTGCGGGGACGAAATCGGACATCATGACTTCGATGCGTCCATTTTGCAAGTCAAGCATGGCCTGGTCAACGCGGTCGTAGCGGAAGAGGTTCTCTTCGGGCAGTTTGCCAGTGGCGACGAGGTTGTCTGTCAGCCAGCTATCCTGCGTGGTGCCAGTCTGTACACCGACTTTGTAGGCGGCGATATCTTCGGGATTGGTAATCGTGCCAGCGAAACCTTCGGCAACGGTGAAGGCATCTTCGGAGGTGTAGTAGGCGTCGGAGAAGTCAATCGTCTGGTCGCGTTCTTCGCTGTAGTTGAAGGCAGAGATGGAGGCGTCGATCTTGCCTTCCTGAACGGCGGCGATCAGGCTGTCGAAGGGCATGTCCACCCATTCGAGTTCCACGCCAAGTCGTTTGGCAATTTCGTTCATCAGGTCAACATCGAAACCAACTTTGTTGCCGTTTGCATCCACAGATTCAAACGGGGGATAATCTGCGGAAGTGCCGACCTTGATTACCCCGGCTTCCTTGATGGCCTCAAGATGATTGGCTGCACTGGAACCACCACATGCACTGAGCACAATGCTCACCGCGACGAGTAACGAGACAAGAACCACAATACGCTTCATAAGTGTCCTTTCAAATTCAGTTGTTGAGATGTGAGAAATGCCCGCAGGACGGGGTGGTTTGACTATAGATTTATTTTGTCAGACAAACAAGTGAACATTGTCACAAATAATAATGTCCCCATATCATGACTTTTTTAAATTCTATAAATTTGTATATGTGAGTAATTTACTAAATTTGGAGATATTTTGCGATGGCGGGTTCGATCTCGGTGAGTTGCGTAATTTCAGAAAAACCGCGGCGGGCAACTGGGTTTCCAAAAACCAACAATGGGACATTTGAAGCCGTGTGTTTGCGGGTGGACAAATCTTCCATATTGCCATGATCGGACGTGAGCACGATCAGACTTTCTTCGAGCTGCCACGCTTCGAGCAGCCCTTTCAACACTGAATCAAAGGTCTCCAGTTGGCGTATCGCCCAGGGCATATCCTGTTTGTGGCCTGCGTAATCGCTGGCCCAATATTCAAAGAAGGAGAAATCATATCGCTTTGCAAGTTCGGCGAGTTTTTTTCCTGCTTGTTCAGGCTGGAATAATGGCGCATCGGGAAAGCCGAGAAATTCGTGCCAACCTTCGCCTGTGAAATCTGCGGAGAGAGCATTGCCGGCGTAATAATCTTCATGCGTGAACATGCGGATGCCAGCGTTCGTCAACGCGAGGGGAATGGATGAATACAGGCGTTTGCCCGAGTCGATCCCGTCAAAGTAGCGTGGGGGATAGGCATTCAGCAGAGCGGCTTTTTTCCCCGCTTTGACTGTTTTGGAAAATATCGTGGCCCCATTTAAATATTGTGCAACTTCGGGGTTTGGCTTGGGTCCGTAATGATATCCAAGCTCAGCAGGGATGTTGATGCCTGTCAACAGCACAGCCTGTCCCGTGGCAGATTGAGGGAGACCCTTTACGCCGAGATTTGGGTCCGCGACAATTAAGGAAAGATGCTCATTTTCAAAAGGTGCGGCGCTGCCCGTCAACTTTTTACCGCCAAGCAAAGATTCCAGTTTCGGCATGTTTGCGCGCACGAAGGGATTTGTCTCAGCGTTGTCTTCGCCGAGGCCGATGCCATCGAGAAAAAGAAAGAGAAGTTTCATGGAATATCAGTAATCCGTGTGCAGTAAACAGAATGCGGGAGAAGGCGATATTGAACCCCGTAGGGGTGTCATGAGTTTTTCTGCCACAAAAACCACGCCGAGGGACGTTCGCGTTTGTCGAAGCCATCTGTGCGGGAGAGCAGAGTCAAGCCGTGGGCTGAGATCATGTCTATGTCGGAGGGAGCAAGCCCGGGACCGGAGAGAAGCGGGTCAGTTTTAAAAAATCCGTACATGAGCCAGAATCCGCCGGGTGCGAGGATGCGGGTCAGTTGAGTCAGATAATCCGCTTTGTTTTGGATGCCGTGAAAACAACCAAGATCCAATGCCAGCTCGAATTGACCTTGTACCTTTTTCATCTGAGTCGCATCGTCGTTGAAAAGGTCTGCGTGGACTCCCGCCTGTTTTAATTTGCGCTTTGCAATTTGAACGGCGCGGGAAGCGAAATCGAAACCCGTCACCTGCCAGCCTGCGTTTGCCAGCGTAATGATGTTCGTGCCCGTGCCGCAGCCGATATCAATGGCGCAGCCAGCAGGATGACTTGCGATGAAATCATAAAGCTCCGGCGGACTGATGCCGCTATCCCAGGGCGCTTTGCCAAAATAGGAGAGATTAAATTTTAAGCGGCGGAGAAGGTTCATTGGAGCGAGTCGCGCACTTTTTGCGGGTCGAAATTGCCAATGGTGCGCCAGAGTTCATTTCCTTGCGCATCGAAAAAAATGAACGTGGGTGTGAATTCGAAGCCGTACACCGATGCGAGTTCCATGCCAACTTCCTCCTGGATATTGAGGCGGATGATATGGATGCGTTTGCCGATGCTGACTTCGTTATTAAGTTCCTCTTCTAGCTCGTCAACGACGGGCTTAATTGCGGTGCAACCAATTCAATAGGGCGATTGAAATTCGAGCAGGACCGGCGTGCCTGCGCCGATCATTGCCTGTACTTTTTTGGTGTCGTCCATCAGCGGGGTTTGGCGTGGATGCAGGATGCCCCACGCGGTGAACAGCGCAATGATGATGACACCAAACGCCAGGTAGTCATTCCATTTTGGCTTGTTTGTGAGCAGGATGAAGCCCGCTACCAGCGCAAAGCCAACGGCTACGGTGATAAAGGAATACTGGTTGGTTATTAAATTCACGATATGCTCGGGGTTGGGGTTAACTTGCTTCCATTGGTTGAATTAGCGTTAAGTCTCATGATGGGTCGCTCTGTAAATGTCATGTTTTATCCGTGACGCTTCACACTTTGACAATTCAATTGAGTTCTTTTACAATCGTGCAACGCTTTACATCCTACATCTTATAGGAAGGGCTTTTTCGATGAAAGAGTATACCACCGAGTTTCTTCGCAACGTCGCGCTCGTTTCGCACGGAGGCGCGGGCAAGACGATGTTGGCGGAGGCATTTTTACACGCAACGGGGGCAACCACCCGCCTCGGCAAGGTTGAGGACGGGACGACGGCTTCAGATTATGACGATGAGGAACACCGTCGAAAGATTTCCATCTATTCAAGCGTAATTCCCATAGAACACCGCGATCACAAGATAAACGTTATCGACGCACCCGGTTACACTGATTTTGTCGGCGAGATGATCTCCGCCCTGAGTGTTGCCGATGGCGCGATCCTTTTAGTGGATGCCGTCGCGGGTATCGAGGTTGGCACGGAGATCGCCTGGCGAAATGCGGATGCCTTCAAATTGCCGCGCTTTGTGGTGATCAACAAGATGGACCGCGATAACGCAGATTTCGAAAAAACCTACGCCGTGATAGAGGAGTTCGTGCGCGCACACGGCAAACGGGCCATTAAAGTTCATTTGCCAATCGGTGAAAAACAGAACTTCAAAGGCGTAGTGGATATCATCGGTATGAAATCCTACATGGGGGATGGAAAGACAACCGCTGAAATTCCCGCCGAATTAAAAGAAGCTGCGGAAAAGGCCCACTTTGCGCTTGTGGAAGCCGCCGCCGAAGGCGAAGACGAGTTGATGGAAAAATATCTCGAGAACGGTTCCCTCTCCGACGAAGAGATGGTGCGCGGACTTGAGGATGTCGTCTACGCTGGAGCATTTGTCCCTGTGTTCTGCGCTGCCGGTGGACATGAAGTGGGCGCAATTGCCCTGCTCAACGACATTATCGATTTAATGCCCTCTCCATTGAACGCCCCGAAACGTTTTGCACAAGGTAAAAACGGTGAAGAGGAATTGAAACCCTCCGACACCGAGCCTTTGGCGGCGTATACCTGGAAGACCACCGCCGATCCCTTTGTCGGCAAAATGACCTATTTCCGTGTATTCTCCGGCTCCATTCAATCAGATGCACACGTCTGGAATCAAAACAAAAGCGCGGATGAGCGCATGTCTGGTTTGCATTTCCAGCGTGGCAAGGAAGCGATCCCTGTTAAGACGGTTCACGCTGGCGATATTGCCTCTGTTTCAAAATTGACCGCCACTGCCACAGGTGATACTTTCTGTGACAAAAATCATCCGCTTACGATTGCACCGCCGAAATTCCCTGCCGCTTTGTACAGAGTTGCGATCACTCCGAAGAGTCAGGCGGATGCGGCAAAAATCTCCCCCACATTGACCCGTCTTTGCGAAGAGGATGTCACCCTTTTGTGGGAAAACGACCCCATCACGCATGAGACAGTTCTGAAGGGGATGGGCGACCAGCACATTGACGTGGCTTTGCACCGCGCCCAGGCCAAGTTTCAGGTGGGCCTTGCCACTCATGAGCCGCGCGTTCCATATCGCGAAGGAATCACGCGCAAAGCCAGTGGTCAATACCGCCACAAGAAACAAAGCGGCGGCTCAGGTCAATTTGGCGAAGTGCACCTTCGCATCGAACCCCTGCCCACAGCCGACTTTGAATTTACGGATGAACTTGTGGGAATGAACCTGTCGAAATCCTATTTGCCCCCGATCGAGAAGGGTATTAAGGCGACCATGGAGCGCGGCGCTTTTGCGGGTTATCCGATGAGCAACGTAAAAGTCATTGTGTACGATGGTAAAGAGCATGAGGTGGACTCCAAGCCGGTGGCCTTTGAAATTGCGGGGCGCGAAGCCTTCAAACTTGCCGTGCAGGATGCAGGCCCCGTTTTGTTCGAGCCGATCATGAATGTGCGCATCATCATCCCAGATGCCAACATGGGCGACGTGATGAGTGACATCAACACCCGCCGCGGACGTGTGCAAGGCACAGACTCGGAACATGGCAGCACAGTGATTGTGGCGCATGTGCCTTTGGCTGAATTATTGCGCTATACCACCCAACTCCGTTCCATTACAGGCGGACGCGGCTACTTTACGATGGAGTTCGACCATTACGAAACCGTCCCCGCCCATATTGCCAGTACGATCATCGAAGCGCATAAGAAGGAAATGGAATCGAAGAAGGAAGAATAGTTCTTGTTGCGTATTGCGTGATCCGTAAAGCCCTGAAGCGAGAATCTTCGGGGCTTTTTTATTTGTTTTTATTCAAGATTCTCCATGATAAAATCCCATCCATGAATCGAATCCTTCTCCTCATCGTTCTGCTTGTTTCCGTTTCGCTCGCCTGCGCATGGACTCTGCCTGCAACCGCGCAGCCTGCCGCAGCTTCTGGCAGCGTGTTGTTTCAGGATGATTTTTCACGCAACAGCTCAGGCTGGGACCGGATGCTGGCAAACGAAGGTGTGATGGATTATGACGCGGGCGGCTATCGCATTCTTGTCAACGCTTTGCAGACCAATTTTTGGTCCACGCCGCACCAGAACCTTGCGGATGTACGCATCGAAGTGGATACCGGCAAGCTCGCAGGACCCGATGAAAATCGCATCGGCCTGGTTTGTCGATTCAATGGCACAGATTATTATTTCTTTATCATCTCCAGCGACGGTTTTTATGGCGTCGGTTTATACGCCGGTGGAAAAGCCGCATTGCTTGGACAGGCCGAAATGCAATCTTCTGAAAATATCAACAAAGGACTCGCCGTCAATCACCTGCGCGCCGATTGTGCGGGCAACACCCTCACATTTTTTGTAAACGGTTTTCAAGTGGCGCAGGCGCAGGATTCCACATTAACCGCTGGGGATGTCGGCCTTCTGGCTGGCACATTCGCCACCCCCGGCGTGGATATTGTCTTCGATAATTTTGTAGTGTTACAACCCTAACTCTGGAATCCGACAGCTTGCTGTCGGCGGCCAGCGAGCTGCCCAATTCCAAAAAGAACATGAAAATCTTCCTCGATACCATCGGTTGCCGCCTTAATCAGGCGGAAATAGAGCAAATGGCGCGCCAATTCCGTGCGGCGGGGCACGAGATCGTCGCAGCTGCCGACCATGCGGAATTGGCCGTTGTCAACACCTGCGCGGTCACCACGCAGGCCGCTTCGGATTCGCGCAGCAAGATCCGCAACATCGCGCGTGTGGGGGTGGAGCAAATTATTCCCACAGGCTGCTGGACGACATTACAGCCCAAGGAAGCCGCCGCCCTCCCGAATGTTCTGCGTGTAGTCATAAATGACAAAAAAGATTCCCTTGTTGCCACAACCTTAAACCTTGAACCTTCCACCTTCGATCTTGAACCCATTGACCGCGCTCCCATCCCCGGCTTGCATCGTCGCACCCGCGCCTTCATCAAAGTGCAGGATGGCTGTGACAACAAATGCACGTTCTGCATCACCACCGTTGCGCGCGGCGAGGGGCGTTCCCGTCCGCTGGCCGATGTGATTTCGGATATCAACTCTGCCTTGGCAGGGGATTCAAAAGAGATAGTTTTAACGGGCGTGCATCTCGGCTCATGGGGGCAGGATTTCAATCATCACTTACGCAATCTGGTCAAAGCCATTTTGCGCGAGACGGATGTAAAGCGATTAAGATTATCTTCCCTTGAGCCTTGGGATTTGGATGCCGATTTCTTCTCGCTTTGGAATGACAAACGCCTCATGCCTCACCTGCACCTGCCTCTGCAATCTGGCAGTGAATCCACGCTGCGGCGGATGGCACGCAAGACCACGCCTGCATCCTTCCGTGAGTTGGCCCACGCCGCAAGGGACGTGATGCCCAATGCCGCCATCACCACCGATATCATTGCAGGCTTCCCCGGCGAGACGGATGATGAATTTGCGGAGACGCTTGAATTCGTCAAAGAGATGCAATTTATGGGCGGGCATGTCTTTTCGTATTCGCCGCGTCCCGGTACCGGGGCGGCAAAGATGAAGGGGCAGATCAAGCCTGAGTTAAGAAAGAGGCGGAATCACATCTTGCAGGAAGCCATCGAAGAGTCCGCAAAAATCTATCGCGAAAAATTTATCGGACAGAAAATGTCGGTGCTGTGGGAATCCACCACCGAGTACGGCGAATACGGCTGGCGCATGGAAGGCTGGACGGGGAATTATCTGCGTGTGTCTGCGAATGCACCCTCGCCGCGCTGGAACGAAGTGGATGATGTGGAGTTAATTGGGGTGGATGGGGAAAAATTGAAAGGCGTGATTCGTGATGCGTAAAACGTAAGTTACGAATGTCACTATTTGAAACGGGGGACGAAATGTATAATTTTTGTGCATCATAAAACAAAAGGAGCAAACCCATGACGGCTCAATTAATTGACGGAACTGCCATTGCACAAAAGGTGCGTGATGGAGTGAAGGAAAAAGTTGCCAAACGGATCGCGGAGGGCAAGTCTCAGCCGGGGTTGGCAACCGTTTTGGTGGGCGAGAGGATCGACTCTGCGACGTATGTCAGCATGAAGCAAAAAGCCTGTGCTGAATTGGGGATGACATCTTTTCATCATCCCGTCTCTGCGGATATTACCCAGGAAGACCTTGAAAAGCTCATCAAAGAATTGAATGCCGACCCAAAAGTGCATGGCATTCTTGTGCAATTGCCCCTGCCCGATCATTTGGATGAGGAACGCATTTTGCAACTCATCAGCATCGAGAAGGATGTGGATGGGTTCTCGCCGATCAACCTTGGGCGTTTGGCGCAAAAGGGACGTGAGCCGTTGTTTGTTCCATGCACGCCTTACGGATGTATTTACCTGCTCAAGGAAGCGGGTGTGAAGATTGCGGGCGCAAACGCCGTGGTGTTGGGACGCTCGAACATCGTCGGCATGCCTGCTGCTTTGCTGCTGATTAAAGAAAACGCCACGGTGACGGTTGTCCATTCGAAGACGAAAGATATTCCCGCCGTCATGCGCGATGCGGATATTATCATTGCCGCGATTGGGCGCGCTGAAATGGTGCGCGGTGACTGGGTCAAACCTGGCGCAGCGGTCATCGATGTGGGTATTAACGGCATCCCGAAACTCAACCCCGATGGGACGCAGATGATTAGCCAGAAGACGGGCAAGCCAATGCAGAGACTCGTGGGGGATGTAAATTTTGAAGAAGCCAAGGAAGTGGCGGGTTTCATTACCCCGGTTCCAGGCGGTGTGGGGCCCATGACCATTGCAATGCTGATGGCAAACACATTGCGCGCAGCGGAAATTCAGGAACCGTAGTCGGTAATCAGTGAACAGTGCTCAGTCCCGTCGTGAGGCGGGACTTTTTCTATTTAAAACCTTGACATACTAATAAATCAGTACTATTATTGATTTATTAGTAGTACGGAATTGATACTACCGAAAGGAGCAAGGATGTCTGAAATTACCGCACAGACCAAAAAATTTCAAAAAGAGTTGAATTCTGGTACCTCATCGCTGGTGTTATTGAGCGTGTTGAGCCGAAGCAAGGAACCGATGTATGGCTACCAGATTGCAAAATTGTTGGAGGAGAGCGGCCCTGAAATCCCAATGATGAAGCAGGGGACGTTGTATCCGGTACTGCGCTCGCTGGAGGAGAACAGTCTGCTGGAAAGTACAGTGGAGCCTTCGGTTTCCGGTCCGCCGCGCAGGTATTACAGTATTACTGCCGATGGGCGCGAGGCCCTGAAAGAATGGGTCGAAATCTGGAAACAGACCAAAAAATTTGTGGATGCGAATTTGAAAGGATGACAGCATGTTTAATACGATTGAAGAATATCTCGATGCTTTGAAAAATGAAATGAAGGATGCCGACCCCGCCCTGGCGCAGGATGCCCAGGCGGACGCGCGTGAGCATTTGTCCACCGCGTTGGTGGTTGCGCGCGAGATGAACCCTGAAACCAGCGAGGTTGATGCGCTCGGGAAAATTATTGATGAATATGGCACGCCCGAAGAAACCGCATCCGCCTACAGGGAAGTAGAGAGGCGCACCTCGCCTGTCTTGAAGCAGGCTGTCAAACCACAGTCGGCGCTGGGATATTTTTTTGGCGTGTACACGGACCCACGTGCCTGGGGCGCCCTGCTTTACATGTTTATTGCTTTTGTAACGGGCATTTTCTATTTCACCTGGGCGGTGACCGGTGTCTCGGTCTCTGTATCTTTTTTGATTTTCATCTTTGGGTTCCCATTCGCACTTTTATTCCTGCTCTCGGTGCGCGGATTGGCCCTGCTCGAAGGCCGTCTTGTGGAGGCCCTGCTTGGTGTGCGAATGCCGCGCCGCCCATTGTTTTCCCACCAAAATATGAAATGGTTTGACCGGCTCAAGGCATTGCTGACTGATAAAGCAACGTGGTTAATGCTCGTTTACATGCTTTTGCAATTTGTTTTGGGGACGGTATATTTTGTGTTGATCGTCACGGTGCTGAGTTTCTCTCTCTCGTTCATCGCCATCCCTATCTTGCAGGAAGTTTTCCACCAAGGTGCAATCATGATGAACAATCGCGTGTACTTCACGCTCCCAAACTGGACCTATCCCTTGTTAGTATTTGGTGGAATATTACTGTGGACGACCTTCATGAATATTGCGCGCGGTATCGGTCAATTGCATGGCAAATTGGCAAAGTGGATGCTGGTCTCTGAATAAATCACCTGATGCAGTTCAATCCCGTAGGGATGGCAGGATTATAGAGAATTGGATGAACGGAATCCAAATCCCGAAGGGATGGCATAGTGGTTGTGAGCTATGACACCCCTTTGGGGTTGAATGGGCATCCATGTCAAAAGCTATAATCATTTGACCCCTACGGGGTCAGAAGTGCGTAAGGTGAGAGAATAAATAAAAGACAGTCCAGCAATGATAAGCTGGACTGTCTTTTACTGTTTACCACAAAACTTTTTACGGCCTGATGAACAAGCCCAGGTGATTCGCCACGCGGCGTTCCCGGCCGGGTTTGCCCAGGTCGATGGGGGAGCTTAATACGCGGGCTTCCCCGTCAAACCCCATAATGGACATTGCGGACGAGCCGCCGCCATCCATGTTCGCGCCGGTGTGCGCGCCATAGGAGATTAACAATTCAGCCAGTTCTGGGAAAGTCACGCCTTCGCTGTAACCCGGCTGACGTCCGTCAACCACCATCAGGGTAAGCCAGCGCGCATTTTTATTCAACCCAATCGCCGTGCGTGGATTGGGTACCTGCGCCGCCAGATTCTTTACCACCTTGCCGTCCACCACCACCATACGGTCACCGGAGACTGCATTGAAGACCTTGCCTTGCTCCTTGTTGAATGTCACCTGGTTTTTGGGGCCGATGTAAACAACCGGCTGGGCGGTTTTCTTGGGCGAATAGATTTTCCCGCGCGAAGCCGCATAGTCACTCACGCGGACCGGTTCCCCGCCGTTCGGGCAAAGGGTGGTAGGATCGTAGGATGAGTCAAGGTAACTGTAGTAGCCGCCATTAATGGCAGTGTGTAGTTTGAACTCCTCCAGAAATTGCGAAGTGGTGCGCGTGCACAGGATATCCGAGTTGTTCGGCGATGGGGTGACGAGAAACTCGAGCTTTGCAGTTTGCAGATCGATTGCCAGCACATGTACCACGATGGGGCGCGGAGTCGTCAAATCTTTGCGCAGATAGGTAACCCCGGTAAACAGGTTTTGTGTAATCGAAGTGGGTCTGTCTGTAGTGGTAATCTGCACAAGGTAATCCTTCGAGCACCAACCTGCCAGCCCATCCAGTTTTTGGATTTGCGCCCAGCCCGGCGTGGACGAATCGTCCAATGCGGGAATGGTGTCGTTTTTGTAAACCTTCCCAATAATCTTGCCGCTTAAATTGGGCATGTCTCGTACGTTCAGAGTAGTTGTGTTGACGCGGTACCAGTTCTTGTCGCTGTGTTCGGGGACCGGGATTGTGGTTGGCGGCTCTTCCGGCTCAGGAGCATGTACGCTGACCATATACTGACTATCGCTCCAGCCGGTCAAGCTCCCATCCTGGTTTTTTATTTTGAACCATGAGCCATCCGATGTCGCTTCGAGCTTTTCCACAAGTTCACCGAAATAGACAAGCCCAATCGAATCGTATTCCAGACCCGGTCCTTCGCGTACCTTCAAAGAGGAGGTTGTGATGCGATACCAGTTTTCATCCTCTTCCTCGGGCGGCGGGGGAGGGGTAGGCGTAGGCGCCTCGGTGGGCGCCAGATAATCGCTGGAGGCCCAGCCGGTCAGGCTCCCATCCGCCTTGCGGACTTTCAGCCACGTGCGCTCTGTGTTTGAATCAAGTTCTTCAACGACTTCGTTTAAGAAGATGCTGCCAGTCTGCGGGTAGGAGATGCCGGGGCCGCTGCGCATTCGCAGGGAGGCCGTGGTGACTCGATACCAGTTCGATGTCGGTTCAGGTTCTGGCTCGGGTTCAGGTTCGGGTTCCGGCGTGCCACTGATCCGCTGCAAATAGGCGGCGAAACTCCAGCCGCTTAAACTCCCATCCGTCTTGCGGATCTTCAACCACGTCCGATTCGCGTCCGCATCGATTTCTTCAACAACTTCATTGAGAAGGATGTTGCCAATCTGCTTTTCAGTCAGGCCTGGTCCCTCGCGAACTTTTAACGATGGAACCGTAACCCTGAACATCTTGCTGACAGGGCCGGGAATGGGAATTGGCGTTTCGCTCAACCCAAACCTTTGCAGGAATGCCGCAGTATCGCCGTTGAAATAGTTCAGGTCAATGTTGCCGCTCTCCACACCGTAAACGCCGCCGTTGCCGTTGTCTGTAAATTGCCACAAAGTCCATTCGTCCGCCGTCCACGGTTTGGGAACCAGCGGGGAGTTCGTTCCATAGTTGGCGATCCATAAGGGATATTGTTTGAAATAATTTACGCTGGCTGTTGGCACGCCCGCCATATTCTCGAGCCAGTAATAATAGGCACTGTAAACACCGATCTCAACATTGGAAGTAATGGCTTTCAGGCGCTCGATGAAGTTGTACCAATTCTTCCAGCCTTTGAAAGAACCGCCATAATTATCTTCAAAATCGCACCACATGGGGAGTTCGCCAAAATCTCCGTCAAACAGGGAGACCCAAAGATCGGCCTGTTTTTTGGGATCCACACGGCTGTCGTAAAACCAGTAGGAGCCGCGCGGCATACCCGCCAGTTTTGATTCGCGCCAATTGACTTTGAAATCCCTGTCTGCCCACAGGTTCTGGCCTGCGCGAATGATGATGAAACCCGCACCAGCCTGGCGCATTTTTATAAAGTCAACGCCCTGGGGGGTCTGGGGGTCATCCTGATAAAACGAAATATCGGGTCCGATAACGTTTGCCATAATATTCTCCTTGTTGCCCCGCACATTTCTTTTGGCTTTTGTTGAGATGTGCGGGGTTGCCCCGCACATTTCTTTTGGCTTTTGTTGAGATGTGCGGGGTTGCCCCGCACATCTCTTTTACCAGGATAGGCGGGGTATTTTAAAATTATACAAGATTTACAAGGCGTTTTCAAAATGAGTAATGACGGGGTTTGTGCCGGGTTTCCCTTCGATTGCGATCACATCGATCTGCCAATGATCGATTTCATGTTTGGCGGCATAGTGCTGGGCGGCGTTGAGCATGTGTTCACGTTTGCGCGTGGTGATGTTGTGTTCCGGGTAAAAATTTTTGCTGGATGTAAGAGTCTTAACCTCAACGAAGATTAAGACATCCCCTTGCTTTGCGATGATGTCGATCTCGCCGTAGGGCGTGCGCACATTGCGGGCGACGATTTCACAACCCCGCTTCGCAATATAACGGACGGCTGATTCTTCACCCCAGGCACCCACTCGCTGATTGTGATTCGTCATGCGCTGAATTGTTCCACAAATCCGCGCAGGCGGGTGCGCCAGTTACTCTTGCGCGGCCTTGAGTCCGCGGCCAGTTTTTTGTAATGTTTGAGCATGAGGGCCGTGGTGTGTTCGATGGCATAGGCGGAAGATGCCTTTCGCGCCGAGTCGCCCATTTGCTTGCGCAGGTGCGGGTCAAGACAGAGGCGGGTGAGTTTGGCGGTAAATGCGGGCAGGTCATGAGTCGCAAGATAGCCGGTCCCCCCATCTTCGATGGTATCTCCCACGCCAACAGAATCGATGCCCATGATGGGAAGCCCCGCGCCCATGGCTTCGATGACGGAAAGCGGATGAACTTCGGTGACGGATGGGGTGACGAAGATGTTGCACATGGCAAGGTAGGCGGGCAGCTGATCGTATGAAATTCTGCCCGTGAAGCGGACACGTTGATTGAGATCCAATTCGCTGACAAGCGTGTGAATCTCCTCCTCGAATTGCTGGACGCCGCTGCCTATCAGCAAGAGATGCACATTTGGAATGGCCTGCGAAATTCCCTTGAAGGACTCCAGTAAAAATGGAAGATTTTTTTCAAGGGCAAGGCGGCCCGCATAAACGAGCAGGATATCGTCATCCTTGTAGCCAAACTGGGCGCGCGGGAGGGGTGCGGCGGAATGGAAATCTTTTAAGTCCACGCCGTTTGGCACTACTTCGATGGGGACATCCACGTTGAGCTGACGCAGGATTTTTTCCATGCCGGCCGAAGGCGTGATGACAAGGTCCACGGCTTTGCTGAAGGTGGGCATGTAGGCCTGCAAGAGACCGGTACTCACCTGGTCGGGCATCATGGGCAGGTACGCCTGCGCGTACAGGTCGTAGCGAGTGTGGTTGGTGTACACGACAGGGATTTTCAGCGGACGGCAATATCTCAAAGCGAGGCGTCCACTTAAGAACGGGTGATGCACGTGGACAACATCCATGGTTTGCAGTAATTTTTTTGCAATGCGCGAATAGCGCATGGAAAGATAAAAACCTGAATCTGCCAGGGGCACGCCCGGGCTGCGGATGATGCGCGGTTCCCCGTCTTTGTAATCCACATCCCCAAAGGTGAAGACGAAAATATCATGTCCCGCCTTTTCAAGGTAACGTTTGTTGATCTCGACATAATTTGTTATGCCGCTGATGTAAGGCTTGTAGCTGTCAACCATCATTCCTATTCGCATACGAGTATGCTAAGACATGCGCGAGTGAATGTCAAGTATGGGATTCAATGTTGCCCCGTTCCTAAAAAACAATAATTTACAAAACCTTTTGCCGTGAATTTACACGGATTTTTTTAAACCAATTCGCTGCTTCTTTCTCTTGGAATGGCGCGTTTTTTTGCGCTGCCGACAATTCCTGCGGGTCTTTGTGAATTTGTCTTATGGGATTTGGGTGGGGCATGTGACCTGTTCATGTAAGTACTTCACACGTTCGGCACAGGTCAATTCACGTGCTGACAAAATGGAACGGGCATGTTCCAAAACATCTTCAAAGGAAACTGGATAGATTCGAGCCGTACCGTCGAAGCTGGCGGTCAGAAGATAGCGGCCATCCGGGCTGAAAGTAACGGACATAACATCAGAGGTATGCCCCAGGAGTTGAATTATCTCGCTGCCCGTCTCAGCGTCCCAGAGTCGGACGGTGTCATCGCGGCTGGAGGTTGCGACAAGCTTGTCATCCGGGCTGAATACCGCATCTGTCACTTCAGCCGTATGCCCTTTCAGGGTGCGCAGCACTTGTCCGCTATCGACATCCCAGATGCGCGCTGTGCCATCCACGCTGGCCGTGACAATCCTTGCGCCATCGGAGCTAAAGGAGGCCTTGAGAACCAAGTCGGAATGTCCGGATAAGATTTGCAATTCCCTGCCGGTCTGAGCATCCCAAAGCCGCGCTGTATGATCGGCGCTTGCCGTTGCCACCAGCTTCCCGTCCGGGCTAAACACGCCGGTGGCAATCCAGTTGGTGTGCCCCTTGAGCTGGGCTATTAATTTCTGAGTGTTAGCATCCCAAATGTAACCAAAAGCATCGCGGCTTGTAGTGACAATTCGCGTGTCATCCCGATTGAAGCGGGCATCATGGACAATGTTTGAGTATTCGGAAACAAAGAGTTGTTCGCCACTGTCGGCGTCCCAAATGCGCCAGGTTCCATCGTCGCTGGCAGTGACCAGGCGACTGCCATCCGGGTTGAAGGAGACTCGGCTGGCAAGCCAGCCCGGATATTGCCACGCCTTCAATTCGCG
>JACPVB010000155.1 GCA_016191985.1 Chloroflexota bacterium
AGGGGTTGTGTCAATCACTTTGATTGACATATCAACGACCACCTCATCAAGAAGAAGTGAATTGAGCGGGACAAGAGCAATGAGTGGCGCCCGAACAATTTGTTCTGGTGATATATTGAAGTCTACGCTTTTCGGCCTGCCATCTTTGTAAAAATACTTGTTGAATATTCGTAAATAATGGCCCTCCATAATTTCCTGTGTTGAATTTACAGCATGTTGTATTCCCCTGGCAATAGCAGAGAGTGTACTTCTATCAGACGGCTGTCTTCTTATAGACCGTTTTCTGTTGGTTCTGGTCTTTTTTGGTTGTTTGTCAGGCATCGAGGCCTCTGCATATTATATTGAATAAGTTTTTGTGGACGAGCCGATATTATGATATTAGCTTACCTTTTGCCATGAAGGATTTCCTCTATTTTTTGCCCAAATTATCCACTAATACCATTCCTGCCTGATAGGCAAACGCCACTGCTTGGGCCCTGTTTACAATGCCCAGTTTTCTATAAATATTGTGAATATGATTTTCAACAGTAGATTCGCTAATTGATAGATCGCTGGCAATGTCTCTATTCGATTTCCCGTCAGCAATGAGTTTCAGGATTTCATTTTCGCGGCACGTAAGTTGAGGAACCATCTTTCCCTCCATTCCGGGAACATTGCATGAAGTGTTGATTTGCTTACGTAATTATTTGTTAGTATATCATTTGCTAAGTACAGGTTCAAGCAAAACGGACTTTTCGATGCGGGGGCATGACCTATTATCCCCCCACCCTTCCCTGTTGTATTTTACAATTAAATCTAGAGCATTCCATTCGCATCGAGTGAAGGCCTGAGTGCATGCCGAAGGCCGCAGTCGAGACGTTTTGCGGCCAAATCCTGCACTTCGACTGTGCTCGCAGCGTACGCTCGCTCCGCTCACGTCGTCCCGATGATCTTTCAGGAACGCGAAGATTTATTGTCAGATTAATTTGATAATCTGCAATAGGGAAGATAGGAGAGGGGTTATGTGACAAATCCATTTCTGTGTGCCGTGTCATAGGTGTGTCCCTTGCGGAGGATTATGCAGGATGGTAAGAGACTTCGGAAGTCAGGGCATCAGGTAAAATCCATCCCATGTCCAAACCCTACCTTGTCCCTCTCCACGAAATACGCCGCGAACATATCGTCGTGAACTCGCGTTTCATTGCCACCCTCGCGCCCGCTTTTTCCATTGACGAAGCCCGGGCGTTCATGGCGAAGATCAAAAAAGAATTCGCGGATGCGACCCATAACGTCCCTGCCTACATCATCGGTGGCGGGAATTCAGTGACCGAATATTTTTCAGACGACGGCGAACCGAGCGGCACATCCGGGAAACCCGCGCTTACGGTCTTGCGCGGCAGTGGACTTGGCGATGCGGTCCTGGTCATCACCCGTTATTTCGGCGGGACGCTGCTTGGCACGGGCGGGTTGGTGAAGGCGTATACCGAGTCCGCGCAATTGGTGGTCCATGCGGTCCCGCGCGGAAAGAGACAACCGGTCCACGTGGTGATGCTGGCGATTCCTTATAATTTATTGGAACGAATTCGGCTGGCAACAACGCGTCAACGCGGCGAAATTCTGGGCGAGGATTTTGCCGGGGATATTACCCTGACGCTTCGTTTTCCAATGGATACGTTCGAGGCGTTTCAAAATGACCTGCGTGAGTTATCGGCTGGGAAATTGCAAGCTGAAATTATCGAAAGCAGTGAAATGGTTGTTCCAATTTAACAACTCACGTTACGCGATTTCACCGTAGGGGCGACCCGTCAGGGTTTGACCTGGTACCCGTCCATAAGAAAGGGTCGCCCTTTGCGAAAAGTTTTCACAAAATGCGGTTGGGTCGCCCCTACTGCGTAACATCAGTTAACAACCGCTTTCCGATATTTTCTTCACATTTATCCCACAATCTCTGTGCGGACAAGCCAGTAAAATAGAGGAAATTAATTACGAGGAGAGCATATGTCAACTGAAGCAATACGAAACACAGCGAGCCAGGCCAAAACCAAGCTCTGGGTGGACATCCTGATTTTTGCGGCATTTTTAATTACGATGGAGCCCGATTTAAGCCATTTGCCGGTCCATGAATGGTTGAGCCTTTCCATGATCTTTGGGATGGTCGTTCACCTGCTCATCAATTGGGATTGGATCGTGCAGGTTTCGCAGCGTTTTCTCAGCAAACTGGGCGGACAGACTCGAATCAACTATATTTTGAACTGGCTGTTTTTCATAGACGGGACTCTCATCATGGTTTCCGGTATCATGATCTCGGAAGTCGCCATGCCCGCCCTGGGCTTAAACTTACACATTGGACGCGGCTGGGGTGAACTGCATGAGCTTTCCACAAATGTGGCTTTGATCCTGCTTGGCCTGCACACCGCCCTGCACTGGAACTGGATTGTGACCACGATCAACCGATATTTGATCCAGCCGGTTTTGAAGTTGTTCATCCCTGAAAGCAAAAAGGACAGCCTCGCATGAAAGCCTTGTCGCGATCCATTCTCATTCTGCTGGTCTTTACGCTTCTGGCCGCGCTGATGGTTGCCTCTGATGCTGCGGCTTCTGCCGTGGCTGTATCCGTGGGAGTGATCGACCCTCCGAGAGTTGAACGCCGGGAACAACCAGATACAACACAAGAAAATCCTCCTGAAGTCCACGAGAAACCCAGCACGTTATACCTCGCCGGGCGTTGGGTTCGGAGCACGGGCAAAAACGTGATCGTGATGTCTGTGTTGGTTGTCCTCATCGTTTTTCCAAAGAGTGTGTTCAAAAGAATCAGAAAAGGTGCATCGTCCTGATTTCAAAATAATGTGCAGTGTTTGCGAATATGAAAAATGACCGACCGGTACCGGTCGGTCATTTTTTTACTTCATGGCGGCTGATTAATGGAGAAACAGGTGTGGAGTTGCGTATCTTTTCTGCTTTCTGGATACGCCCTTCGATATCGCTTTCCAATTCTTCGCGATGATCCCAGTAATACGCCAGGGCCGAATGGATTTGACCGAGCGAAAGATGAGGAAACTGAATGTGAAGTTCTTCCGCGCTCCAGCCATAGGCAGCCTGGGCAAGCACAAGCTCGATGACTTTCATGGTTGTCCCTGAAATCATCGGAATCCGTGCTTCGTTTATGACGATATGCTCATAACGGGTTTCAGCAAGCATGGTTTGCCTCTTTCTTTTTTTTGATTCTACCACTGGTCACTTGCCTGAATTTCTACTTGCCCTTTCAACCAAATACACAATCGAAACATAATCCTTCCCTGTCGCTTCGGACATGCCGATCTCGCAGGGGATGTTGGAGGAGTAATAACCGTCGAAGTCCCTTTCAAGGACTTCGGCGGTTTCTTTTTCAGTGGCGGAGGCGGTCAGTTCGGGGTGGGTTAAGCCACGGTCACCTGCGAAGGCGCAGCAGCCGAGGGCGAATGGCACGGTTGCAGACTTGGCGCATTGCTTTGCGATGGCGTGCATTTTCACGTCCAAGCCGAGTTTGCGGGCGGAGCAGTTGGGGTGCAGGATGACTTCTTCGTCCACGGGGTGGATTTCGAGTTTGGGTAATACATGATTGTGCAGGAATTCCACGCCGTCGAGAATGGTGAGTTGACTCCAGATGATTTTGTCTTCGGGAGATAAATCATCGCCGCAAGTTTTAAGCGTGTGGGTGCAGGAGGTTGTGTCTATGACGATGGGATATTTTCCATGCTCAGACCATTCCCACATTTGTACGAGGGTTTTGTGAAGCGTGGCTTGATACGCGGATTTGTATCCTTTGGAAGCGAAAGGCATTCCGCAGCAGTGACCGTCTGCATGGTTGGGGATATGTAAGGAGATATTAGCTCGCTTGGCAATGGTGATGAAGACTTCCGCGAGGCTCAAGTGACAGTCACCTTTAAGGTGACTGTCACTTTTGGGCGCGCCTAACTGCCGCGAGATGCAAGACGGGAAATACACAAATTCTTTTTCATCACGGAGAACACGGAGGGCACGGAGATTTTTGGGAGAGTATGGAATGGAGTGATTCCATTTTGGGAGTTTTTCGCCTGTGATTTTTTCAGCCACTACCGAAATGGATTTGACACCGTTCACGCCGATCACTTTTTCAGCGGTGTGACCGAGCGAAACGCCAAATCCAACCGCTTTTTCAACGATTGCAAAATTCTCCGCAATCCACTCCGCCGACTTGTTACTCGTTACTTGTTCCTGCCTCAACTTCTTTATAAATTCCCCCGTATTGATCCCCACAGGACATGCCGTTCCACACAGACCGTCGAGGGCGCAGGTGTCTATTCCAGCGTAGGAATAATCGTCAGAAATAGAATCAACTTCGGCTGAGGATGAAGCGGCGAGGCGCATTCGGGCGAGTTCACGTTGAACGACGATGCGCTGTCTGGGAGTCATAGTCAGCCTGCGGCTGGGGCACTTCGACTCGCAAAATCCACATTCGATGCATTTGTCGATTTCAGGTGCGACGAGGGTGAGGCTTTTCAAATGAGTCACATGCGCTTGCGGGTCGTCGTTAATGAGCACGTTTGGGTTCAACATGCCATCGGGGTCGAGCAGCGATTTGAGGTCGCGCATGATGGCGTAGGCTTCGCTGCCCCATTCGGTTTCGACG
>JACPVB010000156.1 GCA_016191985.1 Chloroflexota bacterium
AAGTTATCGGCGGCTTCTTCGAGATTTTTCATCACAACACTCTGAAAACGGGTGAGAGGGCTAAAGGGTCGGCCAAAGTCGAGGATGTGGAACCAGCCATCGGGTCGAAGGATGCGGCGCACTTCCCGAAAGGCGCGTACCTTGTCAGCGCTGACGAGATGATGAATCACAAGGCTGCTCACGACGATGTCAAATGAATTGTCAGGATAGGGCAGGTCGTAGGCGAGGCCGTAATCCCAGGCGATGTCCATTTGCGCCTGTTCGGCTTTGGCCCTGGCAATGGCAAGCACTTCTTCGTCACCGTCCATGCCAATGATCTGCGCTTCTGGCGCGGACTGTTTGAGCATGACTGTCAGCGTGCCCGTTCCACAACCGAGATCGAGTACACGCTGATTAGGCCGGATATTAGCACGCTGGATCAGGCGACGTTTGAAGGTCTCCTCGCGCATGCCCCATTTGAGCAAGGGATCATAGAGCGGGGTGAGCCAGCGGAAGCTGAGGGCAGGGATGTAGCGTGGCTGCTTTGGCTGCATATTGATCTCCAGATTTTATTTATTCCACGATCAGCTTGCCGCGCAGCATTCCCATCTGGCATTGAAAGCCGAACTCGCCGGCCTTATCAGGCGTGAATTCCAAAGTGACCTGTTCACCTTCGGGCAATAGCGCGTTCTGATTGAAATCGGGGAACAGGACTTTTTCAGAACAAGCCGAACTCTCGTGGCGTGTGAATGTCAATCGAACGGGGCGACCCTTTTGCACGACAATGACGTCAGGTGTGTAGCCGCCTTTGACGGTGACAGCCACTTCCTGGGCACCTGATTCGCTCACCGCGGCGCGGGTCTGTGCCTTGGGCGCGAACCAGAAATACCAGGCGATAAATATTGTGAGCGCAAGTCCGCCCAAAATAACGATAATTTGTGAAGTGGTCATTCTTATTTCTCCTATCTCGCGCTGAACTTGGGTTTGAAGCCGCGCAGGCGATTGGCATTGCCAACTACCGTGACCGATGAAAACGCCATGGCCGCTCCCGCAATCAACGGACTGAGCAACAGCCCAAAGAAGGGGAACAGCGCCCCCATCGCCACGGGAACACCCAGCGTGTTGTAAATGAACGCGCCGAACAGGTTTTGGTAAATATTCGTCATCGTAGCGCGGCTGACTTCGATGGCCGTGACCACGCCTTTGAGACTGCCCTTGATGAGCGTAATATCCGAGGCTTCGATGGCAACGTCTGTGCCTGTGCCGATGGCGAGACCGACATCGGCTTGCGCCAGTGCGGGCGCATCATTGATGCCGTCACCGACCATCGCAACTTTTTTGCCTTCAGCTTGAAGCAGATGGATATTATTCGCCTTGTCCTCGGGCAGGACTTCGGCCAGCACGCGCGTGACACCAACCTTGCGCGCAATCGCTTCGGCGGTGCGGCGGTTATCGCCTGTGATCATCACCACTTCGATGCCCATCTTTTGCAGGACGGCAATGGCTTCGGCGGAATCTTCCTTGACCGTATCCGCCACTGCGATGATGCCAGCGGCTTTGCCGTCCAGCGCAATGAACATCGGGGTCTTGCCGTCATCGGCGAGGGATTTGGATTTTTCTTCCAATTCGCCAAGCACGATATTTTCGCGATTCATCAACTTGAGATTGCCGATCAAGATGTTTTGTCCTTCGACATTCGCAGAAACACCATGACCAGGAATGGCGTCAAAGTTTTTGACCTCTGCCAGTTCCAGTTTGCGCGCCTGCGCCCCTTCCACAATGGCTTGAGCGAGTGGATGCTCACTCACCTTTTCCACTGACGCGGCCAGTTTCAACAACTGATTACTGTTCACTGTTGACTGATCACTGGTAACCACATCCGTCAACTCAGGTTTCCCCTTCGTGATCGTGCCCGTTTTATCCAACACAACCGTATTCAATGCGCGCGCGGTTTGAAGGGCTTCACCAGAGCGGATGAGAATCCCATGCTCCGCGCCCTTGCCGATACCCACCATCAGACTCATGGGCGTGGCAAGTCCCAACGCGCATGGGCAGGCGATGATAAGCACCGTCACACTTGTCACCAGCCCATAAACCAATTGCGGCTGTGGTCCAAAATTAAACCAGATGACAAATGTCCACACGGCTAATATCATCACGACTGGCACAAAGTAACCAGAGACAGTATCCGCCAAACGAGCAATCGGCGCTTTGGAGTTTTGCGCGTCCTGCACCATTTTCACGATTTGCGCCAGCGCCGTGTCCTTGCCAACCTTCGTAGCGCGGAACTTGAACGCGCCCGTTTTATTCAGCGTCGCGCCGATGACTTCATCGCCTTTCTTCTTCGAGACAGGCAATGACTCACCCGTCAGCATGGACTCGTCCACTGCAGAGCTGCCTTCCACGATGACGCCGTCCACTGGCACTTTCTCACCAGGGCGCACCTGGATCACATCGCCAACCAACACTTCCTCAATCGGCAAATCCATTTCCTGTCCGTCGCGAATGACGCGCGCGGTTTTGGCCTGCAAGCCCAATAATTTTTTGATCGCCGAACTGGATTGTCCCTTGGCGCGCAGTTCAAGCGCCTGTCCCAAAACAACCAGCGCGATGACAACTGCGACCACATCGTAAAATGGTTCGGATGTGCCTTCGGGAAATATCGCTGGGAACAAAATTGCAACGCTTGAATACAACCAGGCCGCGCCAGTGCCGAGGGCAATCAGTGTATTCATGTTGGCCGAGCGATGCTTGAGCGACGCCCACGCGCCCGTGAAGAAATCCTGCCCTGAATAAAACAGCACGGGCAGGGTTACAACTGCTGAAATGATCCATGCCCATCGGATCGTTTCCATTGATAAATCGCGGATGACTGGCACATACTGCGGATACGCAAACAACAACACAGGCAGCGAAACGATTGCCGCAAACCAGAACATGTTCATCAAGCGGCGATACTCCCGCGCGTGCGCTTCTTCCTGTTTGTCCATAGGCTCGTCGCTTGTTGCGGGGCGCGGCTTATAGCCCCAAGTCTCAATCGCGGCGTTCAACTGCGAGAGCGTCGCCTTTTGCGGCAGATAATCCACCGTCGCTTCCTGTGTGCCGATGTTGACGGTTGCATTCAACACGCCCTGTGTAGACTTCAACTCGTCTTCGATAAATTTCACACACGATGCGCAGCGTAAATTTTCAATTCCAATTTTGACGTTTGCAACGCCGACCTGAAAGCCAGTGGATTTGACTGCATTCACAAGTCGCGTCACGTCCACCTTTTGCGCATCATACTGGACCTCCAGCCTGCCACTGTTTCGATTGACCTTTGCCTCGCCCACGCCTTCGAGCGCGCGCAGAGCAGACTCAAGGTGAGTCGAATGCTCCTTCAACGGCGCGCCGCTCACGGGTAGTTCGATGCGAGTGAGAGTCCGCTCAGGGTTGAAACCCGTCGTTGCGGAAGTCGTTACATAGTTGTGTGGATTTTTATCAAACTGATCCACACAGGATTGAGAGCAAAAATAAAACGTCTGCCCCATGTGCTCGCGTTTTGCAAAAGCATTCTTTGGGTCAATTTCCATTCCACAAACGGGATCATGAATTTTCATAAGATCACCTTCCAGTAAACGTAGGATGTGCAAAGTATAGGGCAGTTAAAGCCTTATTGCCAGCAGAATTGTGCTTACTCGCATATAAGCAAAATGGCCTACACGCTGGCAGGCCATTTGATAATCCAGTTTTTCTTCGTTTGTTATTGAATTTGCCAACGTGATAGAACTACAGAGTATTGCATAATTTAGCAAACGGAAAATTGAATTTTTTCTCGCAATTTTCGACCAAAAGTTTACTTAATTATGAGACAAGCGATAATTTTACTTTGGTCATGTCAGGCCGTCTGTAAACAGAAGTTCAGGGTAGCAGGGGATTCCTGTTTCTGAGCGACCTACTTTTCCAGTCTATCCAATATATCCTTCATCTGATCAATTTCTGACTGCTGGCTCGAGATAATATTTCCACATAGTTCTTTGATCTCAGGGTCAGTTATTGGGGCGCGTTGACACATCAGGACTGCTGCCCCGTGATGTGGGATCATGGATCTCAGGAATTGTTTATCTGAAATTGCAGTTTGTCCTCTAATTAACAGGAAGAAGATCAGTCCGGCAATGACGCTGGCAGCCATGATGATGGTATTGAATCTCCTGTTTCCATACATGGCGCCCATCAAAACCAGTTCGATCACAATCATCGGGGCTGTCATGAGGCCGGCCATGTAGAGCTGATTGAAATTGGAATACACGTTGCCAATGGCATCCACCATGGTATACATGAAGATGTACATCGAAATAAAAGAGAGTACCGTCATGACGAGCAGGCGGCGATAGTGGTTCATGCCTGCATGTGAGTCGTGGTTTTGCATGGATGATCTGTTTTTGTCCTTCGCTTTATCTTTCATGACTTCATTCCTTTCGTGATAATGGTTCCCGGTTTGCATGAGTCCCTTTCCTTGCCGACCCGTTCGGCTCCATTACGCCAACCCAGGCTGGTGGCCAAGAATGGGACGAGACAAGTCTGTCACAATTACTCCTTGTCCCTTATTGGCTTAAAGCCCAATTGCTATCCAGAATTCTGGATAGCAATACGTGAATAGCAGGTTTGGGCTAGCCAGCGGTTTTCTGTTCCTGCGAAATATACTTTTCAGGGTTTTGATCGAAGGTGTCTTTGTCCGCTTTCGAGCAGAAATAATAGGTGTGCCCCTTATATTCCGATTTGCCGCCAGCAGTTTCGGGAGTTACTTCCATTCCGCAGACAGGACATTTATATGTGTCAGCCATTATGTTCTCCTTTTTGATTGTTTACCGTTAATTATCGTCTGACGCAGCGTCTTTCTCCCAAAGAGTTTCGAATTTCGAGATTTGATACTTGGGAGAAAACGTACATGCTAAACCAATAAGCAAAGTTGTCCATCATCAACCATCACAACAAGCGGACAGGGAAAGG
>JACPVB010000141.1 GCA_016191985.1 Chloroflexota bacterium
AAGCGCTGAAAAAATTTTGCATAAACTCCTCCTTACTGGTTACGGCATATTGGTGGCGAAATAAATTTGCCCGTCCACTGCCAGGTATAACACGTGGTTGGGACTGACTGCCATGGCGCCGGCCGGCCCGGACGGGATCGAGCCGCTGGCCCCCGTCGCCGGGCGGAACTGGTTTTGCAATTCAAGTGAACGCGGTGAAAAACGCATCACACCCTGAGTGTCCGCATCCAGCAATAAAATGGATTGATCCGGGAGAGCGGCGAAAAACATTTGGGTAAAGTGCGCCGTGCCGAAAAGGTCAATATCCTGATAGGCGCTGAATGGATTTACCAGCGGGAGCGGGTCCTGGCATTGCGATGTGCTTGATTCAACGGTCGTGTACGAGCAAATGGAGAGATGCCCATCGCCGTGGAGCATGTATAACTCATCCCCAGAGATGATGAAATCGATCACATCCTGGGTGGGGGTCTGTTTGCCAAAGAAGAAATAGGGACGATCCACGAACGTGCCGTCCTTTCCATTGTAGACCCAGACAGCGCGTGCGGGCGCATCCAACACGTACAGGTTCCCGTTGTCCAATGTGAACCCGGTGACGCGCCCCCAGTTTGTATCTGGCGTGGGCAGCGGAATGGCTTGTGCTACCATGCCCGGCGCACAGTACAGGAGGTTGCCGTTTGCATCGATGCCAAGCATGGTGGCATTGATGGCGTTCAACCCCGGCAGCGCCAGAATGTCCACCAGCGCGCCGACTGTGTAATTCCCATACACGCCTGGGCGGCAGTTGAAAGTTGTATCGAGTTGCAGTCCCCGTCCACCTGTGGCGGAGAAAGCGCGCAATGCTTCGCCGTTGTCCGCGTTGAGCAGGAAGAGTTCTGTTTCACTGGCTGCCATACGGCTGACATCGATGTTTGGTTTGCTGCTGAATGCCGCATTGAATTGCAGTCGGGTGATGCCGAGCAGTTGATCGAGGTTTTGCTCCGCTTCCCTGCGAAGGGTGATCGCCTCCGATGTTTCGCGGTGCGTTTCCGCTTTATCCACATTCAGCAAAACATTTTCCCAGGCCACGCGCTGTTCCACCGGGTTGGTGAGCGTCACCGCCTGCGCCTTGCTTTGTTCCGCCTGCCTGAGATAGGTGTCGTATTGTTCACTGCGCCCGTAACGCCAGTAGACAACGAACATGATCGTGACGACGATCAGCGGAATGAGCACCGCCATGAATCCCATCAGCGTGGTGGATGGAACCGATGAATCAGCCGCCTCTGCATTTGGCAGTAGACGCGGCAGAAAATTGCGGAGTTTTTGACCGAAGGTCTCGCTCATCCTACGGGTGGCCTGAATGCCGCTGGCAAGCACTTTTGCAGTCTGACGGGTTCGTACGGATGGCTCACGCGGCACTGCGGGTTCTTCCACCTTTTGAGGTTCAGCGATATTTTCTTCCGCAGTCTCTTCCATTTCAGGGGCCGCCTCCTCGTTGGGAGTGCCTGCTGCGCTTACATCAATTTGCGGTTTCGATTGCACCCGCGGAATGGACGCGGGGAATTCACGCGGCGCAGTGCCATGTGTGCGCGGCAGACCCGCCAGCGGGTTGGACTGTGTCTGTTCCTGCGCGAACGATTCTTCCTTTTGTGGGGGAATGGCGTAGGCGGAAGGTTGCAAATAATGCGCGGTTTGATTTTCAGTCTCTTCTGGAACGGGAGCGGGTTCTTCGGGAATAGAGTCAACCTGCACGGGTGTGGACTCTGCTTCTTGTCGATGAGGCAGTTTCGAGATTAAGGAAGGAGGCGGAGGCGCTTCCTCCTGTTTTTCTTCTTTAATTTCGGGAATCCCTTTTAAGAGATGCAATCCGCCCGCGCCGTCTGTGGCCTGAATCAAAACAGAATTGAGATCATCGCGGGTGAGTGTGGAAAGGCGGCGGCGCATCGCATCTACTGACGAGGGGTGCGAATCTTCGAGCGTGCTTTCCCATGCGCTCGGGATTCTGCCCGCCAGCAGCATTCGATCCCCCGCGTTCAAAGAGACCTGGGCATAATAAACATTGGTGCTTTGACCGATGCCCAAGCCCTTGCCCGACGTGCCAGGCTCGTGGATGTGACGGGCTTCGTCCTGCCCAAACCAATACACGTGCATTGGCCCGCTGATGGAAACCGTGCATTGCGAATCGCGCAGCGCGGCAAGTGTCAACCAACCGTTTGTATATTGCCCGCGCCCGCTGGTGGACATGTTGCGGTCGAGCAGGGTTTTATTGACATATTCCGTTGCGGCGCGTAACGCGTTGGTGAGCGAGCCTGAGGTTTGGTAAAAAGCATTGCCGGCATCCTGCGCCAACTGCATATATTCCGAAGCTGAAAAAACAGCATTGCCTGTCAGCAGCAAATACGCCACCAGGCGGTCTTGTGATCGGACGCGCGCCGCGCCGGGCGGCGGGGTTAATGCAAGCAAACCAGGCAGGCTGGGGAGTTCCTGTCCATTGATGCGGTAAAGTGGGGCAAGGGTGAGGTCGAGAGCCATGTAAGAATACGCCTTAAGCGAGTGTCAAGGTCTTTGGAATCGGGCAGCTCGCTGCCCGAAATTTCCATCAGCTTGCTGATGGAATCCAGAATCATAATTTATTATAACTGGTAAAATTCGGCGGCTATGGAATATACAATTCACAAGGAATTTTCTGAAATCAACCCGCAGGAGTGGAACGACCTTTTGAAAGCATCGGTCAGTGACACTCCCTTTTTGCGTCACGAATATCAACGCGCCTGGTGGGAACATCGCGGCGGCGGCGAATGGCAGGATGCCAAACTTGTCCTCGTCTCCGCCTGCGAAGATGAAAAACTCATCGGCATTGCGCCGCTCTTCATTGCCGAATACGAAGGCAAACCCGCGCTCCTTTTAATAGGCAGCATCGAAATCTCCGACTATCTGGATTTGATCGTGCGGATGGATGACCACGCCCGCTTTCTCGCTGGCCTCTTGGATTTCCTCGCTTCTTCTTTACCCTTCGACACGGCTCAGGGCGAGCCTGATAACTGGTCCAGTCTCGATTGGTATAACCTCCCCGATACCTCTCCCACCCTCGCCGCCCTCAAAGCGGAATCTGAATCCCGCGGCTGGACTCACCTCGAAGAAATCTATCGTCCCACCCCGCGCATCGCCTTGACCGGTGACTTTGAAGAATATCTCTCCCGCGTGGAGAAGAAACAGCGCCACGAGATCCGCCGCAAATTAAGACGCGCCGAAGAAAGCGGGCGCGGCCTGCGCTGGTTCATCTCCGACATGTCCGACCCCGAAGCAGAAATAGATAATTTCCTAAAACTGATGGAACAGGATCAGAACAAGGCGGGCTTTTTACACGAACCCATGCACGCCCAAATGCGGGATGTCATCCGCGCGGCGCATGAGAACGGCTGGCTGTGGCTGGCATTTCTTGAAGCCGATGGTCAACGCATTGCGGCGTCTCTTAATTTCGATTATGGCAACAAACTGTGGGGTTACAACGCCGGCGTCAACCGCGATTTTATGGAGCTATCCCCCGGCTGGGTGCTGCTAACATACGTCCTGCAATGGTGTTGTCAAAACGGACGCTACGAATTCGACTTCATGCGCGGCGATGAAGAATACAAATATCGCTTCGGCGGGGTGAATCAGTATGTGATGCGGGGGAGATTAACTCGCTGAGTGAAAAGTAGGGACACAGCGGGTAGGTTGATGATTTTGACGATGGTTTGTCGCGCTGTGTCCCTACGGTTAATCAAGGCACGATTGCGTTAGCGAATTTTGGGCGGGCCGGGAAAATGCCTGAGAGCAGAAAAAACTCGAAGCCAGAAAAATGCTTGTAAATCGCGCAGCAGATTTTTGGGAGTCTGCGCGATTTGTTGGGCAGCCGTTCATTTGTACCAGAAAAATACTGGTAACATCACTGAGACAAGAATTGCCCAGATTGCATAATAGGGCAAATAACCTGCAATCCAATTCTCCAACTTTTCGAATGGTTTGCCTGTCCAAATGAAACGAACATAGTAAACGAGTATTCCCGTTAAGTGTATAAATACAAGCAAATTTATTCCAAGGATGGCAATTCTGTTTGGCGTTAGGCCATAAACGTCACTAGCTGATCTAAAAAGTGTTGCCGATAAAGCAATTGCGTCAAGAATTATTATGGCACAAGCAAGTCCAATGTTTAGATAATCATTTGCGCTTGGTAGTAATGTTGCATTGCGTTCAGCAATAGTGAATATCAATAAGCCTAGCACGATAATTAGCAAGATATTTAGTGCCATCAGATATTCACGGTCGCCGAACGGATTTTTTTGGTAGATGACCATGATTATCAAATACACGAGAGTAGTGATTAGAAAAAGTGGCGTGAAGAATTTTGCAATGGTAGGTGCGATGTTTAGGCGCTTATCAATAACTTTATCCAGGAGAAAGGTTGCAATGATGGGCGTGGATACTACACCATATATGATTACATAATCTTGATACCACAGAGACAATTCATAAGTCTTTTCGATAAACTCAAGTAAAGCTAAGGTAATGCTCGCTAAGATTGCACCACCAATTATCAGAATCGTCGTGTAAATAATTACTTCACCGTTGTACCTAAGGAATCCCATTCTGGCGGATGTATTTTTCCAGTCTTTTCCTGCAAAGGCAACACCCGTTAATAACCATAGAAATAATGGTATGTGTATTTCTGCGTTTGTGATTGCGTCGTCGAAGGCCCTATACATTTTCCAAAATTCATAAGATTTATCGCCACCGCTTGGAAGTAAGTTCAAGTATAGCAAAGTGCTTGCCGCAATGAAAAATATTAAAACAGTAAACTTGGTTAATTTGGTGCGCTGAACAAAATACGCGATTAAGGGAACAATAAATACCAAAGCTATATTCCGTTCATAAAATGAGTAATTTATTGACTCAAAGTAATCTGGTAATTTGAAAATTGTCCCCGCTATTGCAGTTAACACAATAAGCATGAGAATATTCTTGAATGACCAAGCGGAATCGCCTTTCCTTTTTTCACTTTCTGATTCGTACCTTAATCTCTCTTGCCATACTTGCAAGATGGTTGATTCTGGATGCTTTGCGAAAACAGAAGGAAATGCTTTGAGAAACTGATCAGGGTTTTCTCGAAATAGAGATTCTAATTCTTTCGGGGAGTCGAATGCTTCGATGATTTTGGTTTCCATATTGATGTCTTTCTATGATGATGTATTTAGGGATGCCCAACAAAGTGTTTTCAGACACCTGCTGAAAATGACACGAACAACCAATAATATACCGCAGAAATAATTGTAAAAACAAGATAGGGCAATGCGGCATACCCCAGTCCTTTCCACCAACTTACCTTCAATTCATCTTTAAAAGCAAACGCTTCATAGAAGATCAGCAACAACGCGCCGATGATGGCGATGTTGTAAAACCCAATGGTGTTCATTCCCCAAAAGACGAGCAAAACATAAATCAACTGCGGCGGAGTGATCAGATAGCATTGGATGAAGAACAATCGCTTCAGTCCCGAACGCCGCAGCGGACGTTTGTTCAGCCATTCCAGCCAGACCAGATAAATCAACAGCGTGATCGTGGTCGTGATGGTACTGGTGATTAAGTTGCTCTCGGTCAATTGCGCCCAGGCTGAATTGGGAGCGAACGAAGCGTCCGTCATCCAGGTGAACATGGCGCTGGGCAGGACCGCCACCAGAAGAAAAAACAAAGTTGGGGACAGGTACTCATCGAACTGCTCTTCCGGTTCCTTTCCCCACTCTTGATTCACATACGCCGTCATCAAGTCCGGGCGCAATACAGCGCGGACAATGGTCTTCGGCAGAAGCAGCGCCCAGACAACGATCTCATACACAAGGTCTTGCAGGGATTGAATGATCTTGAGAAAGTCCATATTCTGTCCTTTAATTTCTAAAAATATAGTCTCGCTGATTAATCGTACCGCAGACTTTAGTCTGCACATTTGCAGGCTGATGCTTCGACACGCTCAGCTCAGGGTCTGCGGTACGCTTAACTTGGTTTTATTTTCTTTGAGAAAAAATTAATCTGAGGGTGTTATAGTAAAAAGTATCTTTTATCGTTATGTTGGAAGGAGAAACAAAAAATGAAACTCAACAGGAATCTCGGCATGGTTTTACTGGCGGTCTATTTGATCCTGGTTGGTCTTCAAGGCTTAATTGGTCTCTCACTTGGCGCGTTGAGCATCATCGTGCCGATCTGTGCCCTGGCTGCGGGAGTGCTCCTGATCCTCAACCGTTAGGCAATCCAGTGGACTCTGTGGTCAAATCTTTTAACAAACCCACGCGACTAGCCACTCCTTGAAAATAATAGAAATTGTCACCTTGTGGAATCTGTACAAGGTTTAACGCGAAGGCGCAATGTCGCAAAGGAAAAGAGCATTAAACAGGACTTACGCAGAATGGTATTTTCGTCCGCTAATCTTCACGAATTTTCGCTAATCTTTTAAAAATTCGCGCAGATTGGCGTAGACCTGTCCTGAGCTTGTCGAAGGGTTAGCGGATTCTGTTGGAGTTTTGCGGAAGTCCTATTAAATCTTAGCGTCTCCCTGGCACCGCCCGCCACATTGTCCCCGACGCGGAGCGAGTGGGAGGGCAGGTGTGGCGTCTTCGCGTTAAAATGCCTGACACAACGCGGCTGGGAAGCAAAGATGACAACCTCTCCTCTTCGCTATCCGCCGCCGCTCACGCCTCCCACAATTCCGCCTTCCGTCAATTTTCTTAAATCGCTCAATGCTGCTTCGATTTCTTCGGGGGTCACAGGCCGCTCTTCATCGCGGTGTTTTAACGCGCCAGCCTTTGCCCGTTCCATCGCCAGTTCACGGATGGATGCGTTATTTGCAACCGCTTCTTTTACCAACGCCGCTCCCTGCGCATACCCAATGACGGGATTTAATGCGGTCACAATGATCGCGTTCTTTGCCAGCCAGCCTTCCGCTTTTTCGCGGTTGGCGGTCACGCCTTTCACAGCGCGTTCGGTAAACGCATCCACCGAGCCAATTACCACCTGCATCATCTCGAACAAATTATGCGCAAGGATCGGCATCATCACATTCAACTGCAATTGTCCCGCCTGTGCCGCGAGCGCCACGGTTGTGTCACAGCCCACCACGTGGAACATGGCCTGGTCCAACATCTCGGCCATGACGGGATTCACCTTGCCCGGCATGATGGAGGAACCAGGCTGAACGGCGGGTAATCTGATTTCGTCGAATCCAGTTGACGGTCCAGACGAAAGGAGGCGGAAATCGTTTGCGATGCGGATCAATGTCAACGCCAGAGTCCGCAGCGAGGCGGAGAAGTCCGCCGCATCCGCCATCGATTGCATCGACTCAAACAAATTATCGGATTCAATTAACTGCAAGCCGGTCAACTCGGATAATTTTTTCACCATGCCCGCGTGATATTTGGGATGCGCGTTCAATCCCGACCCGACAGCTGTTCCGCCGATGCCCAGCCTGCGCAACCCCTCGGCAGACCTGCGGATGCGTTCCGCGTCGCGCGCCACAGACTTTGCGTATGCGCCAAATTCCTGTCCCAGACGCACCGGCACCGCATCCTGCAAATGTGTGCGCCCCGATTTGACAACCCCATCAAATTCGTGTGCTTTGACTTCCAGTGCGGCTTGTAAATTTTTCAATGAATTCAATAATTCATCCAGCCGCCACAGTGCGCCGAGGCGGATCGAAGTGGGGATGACATCGTTTGTGGATTGCGCCATGTTGACATGGTCGTTGGGGTGGACGTAATATTTGCCAAGCTCACCGCCGAGGATTTGCGTGGCGCGGTTGGCAATAACTTCATTTGCATTCATGTTATGGCTTGTCCCCGCACCCGCCTGGAAAGGCTCCACCACAAATTCATTGTCCCATTTACCGTCCATTACTTCCGCCGCCGCCTGCACAATTGCCTCGGACAGTTGTTTGGCGGTGAAGTGTTTCCCATCCACTTCGCGGTCGTTGAACAGGCCCAATTCAAAATTTACGAGCGCCGCAGCGCGTTTCACCGCCGCAATGGACCAGATGAAGGCGCGCCAGGGGCGCAGCCCGGTAATGGGGAAATTTTCCACTGCGCGCTGGGTTTGCACGCCGAATAATGCCGAAGCTGGAACTTGAATTTCACCGAGTGAATCTTTTTCCTTGCGAAAATCCTGTGGGGTCATGGTGTCTCCAAATAGGGGTGTTTTTCATGTCACTCTGACCATTTCGACAGGCTCAGAATGACAGGCGAAAGTCTTATCTTTATTTTACACCGTCCCTGTTTGGAAAGACACGTACCGGTCTTCAGGGCACGGCTTGTGTGTACCTGCGCAACCGCCCCATGAAAATGGGTCTTTAGGAGTTGTCGTTATTCTTGCCCACAGGACTGCTTCGCTGGTACACGGATAACACGGAAATTACGGAAAAGCCTTTTTTTAATCCGTTCTTGTCCCGTGTTGTCCGTCAAATCCGTGTCCCAAAAAGGTTTAATCACGGTAAACCCCATGCCGCCCCATGAAATTGATATTCCTTTTAAATGGACATGATATATAATCATTTGCATGTTTGAGCGCCTTCGTCGTTTTTTTATCAGCCCAATCTTCGATAGCGAAGAAAAAACACGCGTCGCGCAGATCCTTAATTCCTTTGGGTGGAGTGCAATTGTCACTGTTTCCATTATCATTTTAGCCCGCGTCGTAACGGAAGGATGGCAGAGCCGTTCATCGATGATTATATTGCCGCTGGTGATTCTCATCGTGCTCATTGTGCAGGTGATGATTCGCAGAGGGTTTGTACAAAGAGCAGGCATGTTTTTGGTGGCTTCCAGTTGGCTGGCAATGACCTATCAGGCCTCGAACTCGGACGGCCTGCGGGATGTGACCGTCATCTCCTATCTCGTAATTATCCTTCTGGCCGGTCTTTTGCTTGGCTGGCGGGAAGGGATTCTCTTCGGCTTTTTCAGCATTGTCATGCTTTGGTATTTCGCGTATCAGGAATATCAGGGGCTGCGTCTATTTAAAATGGACGACCCCTACAGTTATGCGCGGGATCTAACGGCGGTCTTCGTATTGGCCGGCGTGCTCATCTATCTTTTGATTCATAGTCTGAATCGATCCCTGGACGAAGCCCGGCTTGAATTGAAGGAACGCCTGCGGGTAGATGACAAAATCCACACCCAGGCCAGGTATTTAACCGCGCTTCACGAGACGACCCTTGGGCTGGTCAACCGCCTTGAGTTGAATCCACTCCTTGAGTCGATCATCACCCGGGCCAGTGAACTCCTTGAAACGCATCATGTTGCCCTCCACCTCGTATTGCCGGACGAATCCGCATTAAAGCAGGAACTTGGGCATGGGATATTCGTTCAATTTAACGGGGTCATGACCCGCGAAAATTACGGAGTGGTGGGGAAAGCCTGGAGGACCGGAGAGATTGTTCATGTAAAAAAATATGATCAATGGGAGGAGCGAATATCTGAAATAACCGGGATGGGGTTTGGAGAAGTTGTAGGCGCGCCTCTCAAATCGGGGAATAAAATCGTTGGTATTTTGGTGGTTGCGCACGTGGGAGAAGACAGGAAATTTACCGACCAGCAGGTCGTGTTATTGGAAAGGTTTGCCACCCTTGCGGCGCTTGCCATTCAAAATACGCAGCTTCACGAACAGGCGCAAAACGAACTAAACGAACGCAAAACCATCGAGGAGGCCCTGCGTTCCAGTGAGGAGCTCTTCCGCAAGGTATTCAATAATAGCTATGTCGCCATTGCAATTGTGACCTTGGAAGAGGGCAGGTTCCTGGAAGCCAATGCCGCATTCCAGGAACTGACAGGCCTTTCGTCTCAACAGATTATAGGGCGAACTTCCCTCGAACTGAATTTATGGGAGCGTCCCCAGGTGCGCGAAAAATTCGTGCACGATCTGCTCGAAAAGCGTTTTTTGCAGGATGTTCCAGTTGAATTCGCCAGGAAAGACCAGCCCAACAAGACCTCCATTGCCTATTACGAATTAATTAATATAAAAGACAAGCAGTGCATCATCTGCATGTTCTATGATATTTCGGAACAACGCCAATCTGAGCGGGCACTCAAGGAAAGCGAAGAGCGCTTCCGAAAGGTGTTCCAGGCCAGCCCGGTGGCGATCTGCATTACCACCCTGAGCGAGGGCCGCCTGCTGGACGCCAACGCCGCCTATTGGAAGATGACCGGCTACGACCCCAAAACATCCATCGGCAGGGCGGCGGAAGAACTGGAGATGTGGGATTCGAACGAAGAACGCCAAAAGTTTGTGGAGGAACTTAAACAAAACCATTCTGCTTTCAACCAGAATTATGAATTTGTCGAGTATGGCACCCATAAACCCCGCCATGCAATTGCCTTCTACGAACTGATCGTGATCGATGCAAAACCCTGCATCCTCTCCATGTTCTATGATATTACGGAGCAAAAGCAGGCCCAGGATGATCTGCAAAACGCCGAAGCCCGCCAGCGCGCCATCCTGCAATCCATCCCCGATATGATCTTTGAAGTGAAAAGGGATGGGACGTTCCTGGATTTCATGCCATCCACCGAAATTGCTCCCCTTATGCCGCCCTCAGAATTTATAGGCAGGAACATTCACGATTTATTTCCACCGTTGATCGCTGACCAGGCCATCTTTGCCATTGAGCGTTCCCTTGCCACCGGACAATTACACGCGTTTGAATACGGTCTCCCGCCCGGTGAAGAGGTACAGTTTTTTGAGGCGCGGATTACAGCTGTCACCTCCGAGTCTGCACTCATCATGGTGCGTGACATCAGCCAGCGCAAATGGGTGGAGACCGAGCGTGAAAAACTGATTAATGAATTGGAAGAGAAGAACAGCGAACTGGAACGCTTCACCTACACCGTTTCGCACGATTTAAAATCCCCGCTCATCACCATCAAAGGCTTTCTCGGATTTTTGGAACAGGATGCCGCCAGCGGGAATATAACACGGTTGAAATCAGATACCCAGCGCATCGCAGACGCAACCGACAAGATGCAAGCCCTGCTTAATGAACTGCTTCAACTCTCCCGCGTGGGACGTTTGGCAAACCCGTATCAAAATATTCCGTTTGGTGAGATCGTTAAAGAAGCGCTGGAAATTGTGCATGGCCGATTGCACGAAAAGAACATCCAAATTCACGTGGATGAGAATCTCCCAGTCGTGTATGGAGACCGCCAGCGGTTGATCGAAGTGCTGCAAAATCTAATCGACAATGCCGCAAAATTTATGGATGTCGCTCCCGCGCCTCGCATCGAGATCGGCCTGAGCGGGTATGAAGAAGATATGCCCATTTTTTTCGTCCGGGATAACGGCATCGGCATTGCCCCCATCCATCACGACAGGATCTTCGGGCTGTTCAACAAATTGGACGTGGCCTCCGAAGGCACGGGCATTGGACTCACCCTCGTGAAGAGAATTGTCGAAGTCCACGGCGGCAGGATCTGGGTCCAGAGCGAAGCGGGCAAGGGAGCGACATTTTTCTTCACGCTTCCGACTAAATCCGACAGTTGATTCGTGATATAACTGGCATTATCTCATCCGAGGAGGATTCTTTATGAAACGTGCAGTCAGCATCAGCATTGGTTCGTCCAAACGCAACAAGGCCGTGGAAGTGACCTTGCTCGGCGAAAAGATCAGCATTGAACGCATCGGCACGGACGGCGATATGGAAGCCGCCGCGCTCAAATACAAGGAACTCGACGGCACGGTGGACGCATTCGGTGTTGGCGGGGCGGATTTGGGGGCTATCGTTGATGGGAAATGGTATACCCTGCATTCCGTAACCCCCATGGTACGCTATGTAAAAAAGACTCCCCTGGTGGATGGCGGCGGATTAAAGAATACGCTTGAAAATAAAGCCCCCGCATTTTTAGATAAAACAATTTCCGAATATATCAACTCTCATGGCCGTAAAGTCCTTGTTACGCTGGGCGTGGACCGCTGGGGACTCTCCTCGGCCTTTGCAGATGCCGGCTACGAAACCATCTTCGGCGACCTGATGTTTGGGCTGGATATTCCGATTGCCCTGCATAAACTCAGCCAACTCAAGGTTGTAGCTGCTCTGCTCATGCCCATTGCGGGTCGCCTGCCCTTCGAGTGGATTTATCCCACCGGCGAAAAGCAGGAGAAGCGCACCCCCAAGTGGGGAAAATATTATGCCTGGGCCACCGTGATCGCAGGCGATTGTCATTACATCAAACGCTTCATGCCCGACGACCTGACGGGTAAAGTGATCGTCACCAACACCACCACCCCCGAAGATGTTGAACAATTTAGGAAAGCCGGTGTGAAATACCTCGTCACCACCACGCCGGTGCTGGAAGGCCGTTCCTTCGGCACGAATATGATGGAAGCCGCGCTCGTAGCCGTCTCCGGCAAGGAACGCCCCCTCACGTGGCCTGAATTAACGGAACTGCTCGATAAGCTCGGCTTCGGACCCCAATTGCAGGAGTTGAATTAACTATGAATGCCATCGTAACCGCCGGCGGAATTCCACAGCCCGGCGACCCCTTATACACCTACTCCAACGGTGATTCAAAAGCGTTGATCGATGTTGCGGGCAAACCGATGGTGCAGTGGGTTTTGGATGCGCTCGGCGACTCGAAAAAAGTGGATAACGTCATTGTCATCGGGCTTTCGCCAAAAAGCAACCTGACCTGTAAAAAGCCCCTGCATTACATCTCCAACCAGGGACGCATGTTGGCAAACATCGTGGCAGGCGTGAACAAGTCGCTTGAATTAAATAAAAACGGTGAATACGTTCTGGTCGTCTCCGCCGACATCCCCTCTCTCAAAGGGGACATGGTGGATTGGCTGGTGAAGACCGCCATGGAAACAAAAGACGATCTGTATTATGGCGTTTGTCCGCGTGAAGTGATGGAGGCGCGTTTCCCAACCTCGAAGCGTACCTACACCAAATTAAAAGACATGGAAGTCTGCGGCGCGGATATCAACGTGATCCACGTCAACCAGGCCACCCAACATTTGGATACCTGGGAACAATTGATCGGCAATCGCAAAAGTCCCTGGCGACAGGCGGCGGTCATTGGGGTAGTCACCGCCTTTAAATACCTGACCGGCCAATTCACCTTGCAGGGTTTGGTGGAAAGCGTCACAGCGCGGATCGGCATCAAAGGCCGTGCCATCATCTGGTCGCAGGCCGAACCGTGCATGGACGTGGACAAGCCGCATCAACTCGAAATCATGCGCGAGGATATGGCGCGTCAGCAGCAGCCCGCTAAAAAACCCGCGCCGAAAACAAAAGTGAAAACGAAGGCTAAGAAAAAATGAGCCTTCGTTCCATCCTTGAACTCGATGCCCGACTCTCCGACCAGTTGCGAGTGGCCGAAAAGCCGGGTTTTTTGCGCAACGTTTCCGTTTTCTTCGCACACTCCGGCGACTCTTGGTTCTGGTGGGCAGCGCTTATCATCGCCTGGTTCTTTAGTAATTCATCCTGGAAACAATGGGAAGTGGTGGAATTCTTCGGCATTCTGGGTTTGGCTGGCGTGGTGCTTGCGATTAAATTTCTTGTCCGCCGCAAGCGGCCCGAAGGGGAATGGGGCGGGATTTATCGCAACACCGACCCGCATTCCTTTCCATCTGGACATGCCGCCCGTTCCTTCCTGATTGCTGTCGTTGGGACGGCTCTTGCCCCGCCCTGGCTTGCTGCTACTCTTTGGGTGTGGGCGCCGCTGGTAGCTTTGGCGCGCGTAGCCATGGGCGTGCACTATCTTTCGGATGTCGTTGCAGGCGCAATCCTCGGAATCATTGTTGGCCTGTTCGGCTTGCAAATCTACCAACCCATGGTGGACTGGTTCGTCTCGCTGACAAATTTCCCGCTCTGGTAACACGGATCGTCAAAAAGATATGGATGCGGCAGGATGCTCCATGTCTTTTTTGTTTACCAATCCCAAAAAGTGCGTCGCACCAGATTCGATGGGGCAATCCAACCGATTGGATTCTGCTCATTTACAGGAAGTTTCCACCCGTCTGGTGCGACGCACTCCAAAATTGGAGGCATACATGAAACCCCACACCTTCCGTCTCAGACCCGCACAGGATTTATTCGACTCGATTGAAGAGTTTGTAAAACAAAAGAATATCCAGGCGGGCTGTGTGCTTTCTTCCGTTGGCAGCCTGACCCACGCCACCCTGCGACTTGCAAACCGCAATACCTACAACGAGTACGAAGGCCATTTCGAAATCGTCTCCATAACGGGGACGGTTTCCATCCACGGCTCACACATCCATGTGGCAATCTCGGATGGCGAGGGCGTCACCACCGGCGGACATCTCGTCAGCGGCTGCAAAGTCTACACCACGGCCGAGATCGTCATCGCCGAATTTGAAGATGTAATCTATAAGCGGGAATTATTGGAAAACGATTCGGGGTATGAGGAATTGGTGGTTTATAGCGCTTAATCGGAGCGCGGACTTCAGTCCGCAACACTAAAAGAACGGCGGACTAAAGTCCGCGCTCCGTTTATGATTCCAATGCCTTCAAAAACTCTTCCTGATTTCTTACGGTCTCTTTCAACCCCAATCTCTTCCCCAACCTCGTCAACTGCGGGGGATCCACATACGTTTGTGCGAGGACTTCTTCCTGTCCCAACACCTCGCGGGCGGAACCGTCGAGCAAGACCTGTCCTTTGAAGAGCGCGATCACGCGCTCGAAATTCTCCGCGCAAAAATCAATATCGTGGGTGATCGTGATGACGGTCTTGCCTTCCTTACGCAACTCTGCGATCACATTCGCAATCCGCGCCACGTTGACCGCATCCTGTCCCGTCGTCGGTTCGTCGAAGATGACGATGGGTGTATCCATGGCGATGATGGAAGCCAGCGCCACCATCTTGCGCCAGGTGGGGGACAGGTCGTAGGGATTCGTCTCGGTCTGGTTGCTTAATTCAGTCAACGACAAGGCACGTTTTACCAATTCGTCGATCTTCTCTTTTGAATATCCCAAATTGCGCGGACCAAAGGCAACTTCGGTTAATACATCTCTTGAGAACAATTGCTCATCGGGGTTTTGAAAAACATACCCAACCCGCGAAGCAAGTTTTGCGACCGATGTTTTTTTTGTGTCCCAATCCCCGATCAAAACAGACCCGGAAGCCGGCTGCAACAACCCGTTGAAGTGCCGCACGAGAGTCGTCTTGCCCGCGCCGTTCTGCCCAACAATGGCAACCTGCTCGCCAGATTCAATGGTGAGTGAAATCCCTTTCAAGGCCTCGAGGCCGGTGGGGTAGGTGAAATGGAGATTGGTGATTTCGATTTTCATTGAGAACCCTTCTTAAACGTGTTTCGTGTTACGTGTTCCGCTACGCAACACGTATCACGCATTATGCTTAAACCCTTCCACTGCCTCATCCAACGTGACAGGTAAATTTTCTTTCTTCCACAAACCTTGCTTCTTCCCTTCCCGCGCCGTGGACGTGTATCTCGAAATCCCAAATCCATTTTCAGCCAGCAGGGTAGAGGTCAGCACTTCATTGGGTTTGCCTTCGAGCAAAACACTTCCATCTTTCAAAGCAACCACTCGGTCTGCGAATTGCGCGATCCATTCCATTTTGTGTTCCACGAGCACGACGGTCATCCCGTCCTCGGCCATCTTGCGGATGGTGCCAAAGACCTCGCGCGTGCCGATGGGGTCCATTTGCGAGGTCGGCTCGTCGAGGACGAGCAGCCTGGGTTGCATGACCAGGATCGAGGTCAGAGCGACGCGTTGTTGTTGTCCGCCGGAGAGGGAATAAGGCGAGCGATCTGCCAAATCGCGGATGCCTGTCAAGGCCATGGCATCCTCCACGCGGCTTTTCATTTCCTCGCGCGGCACGCCGATATTTTCCAACCCGAAGGCAATCTCTTCAAAGACGGTGTACTTCGCGCCGCTGATCTGGTTGAAGGGATTTTGAAACGCAAGCCCCACATTCAGCACCCATTCATCCAAAGTGGACTTGCTGGATTCCTTGTCCGCCACTTCGATTGTCCCCGATATTTCGCCTTTAAAAAAATGCGGAACAAAACCCGCCAACGCATAACACAGCGTAGACTTGCCCGCGCCGTTCGGCCCGACGATTGCAACGAATTCGCCCTCGTTAATTTGCAAATTTATATTTTGCAAAGCGGGCGTTTTTGTGAGCGGATATTGATAGGTGACGTTTTGAAGGTTTACGAAAGCCATAGGTTTGCCGCGATGGAAAGAATGACGAGCGCAAGAAGAACCCAGCGAATAAATTTATCGGATGCTAGGTCGGGGATTTCATGCAAGGATGTTTTGGCGTGTTTGGAGGTAAAGCCGCGCGCTTCGATGGCGATGGCGCGTTCTTCCACTTCCACCAGCGACCCAAACACCAGCGGACCGACAAGCGGCAGAACCGAGCCAGCGCGTTTGAGAAAGGTGCTTTCAGTATCCAGCCCGCGGGATCGTTGCGCGGCGATAATGGTCTGCGCCTTGGCCTGCATCTGCGGGAGAATTTGCAGCGTGGAAATAATCACATAGGCGAATTGCCCCGGCAGTCCGCGCCGCGTGAGGTCAGACATCAACTCGCTGGGATGGGTGGTGAGCAAAAAGAGCGTGAACGTCGAGACCATCACAAAGACGCGCATGGCATTGCGAAAGGCGAACATCAGGCTTTCCTGTGTAATATCCAAAAAATAAAATTTGAAGATCACATCTTCGCCGATTGGCTGGAAGAAGGCTTGCATCAGAAAAAGAAACGTCGCAGCGGGCAAAATCAAGCGCGTGGCGGTTTTGAAAAATTCAGGGAAGACCCTGCCCAACATGCTCAACGGAATGATCGCCAGCAGAAGCAGGATATGCGGAGTCCAATACCAGGGAGCGGTGAACGCGACTACAACCAGCGCAAGGACCAGTGCCAGCTTTGTCAATGGGTTGAGACGGTGGATGAGGCTGTCTCGTTTAATGTGGAAGGATAGTCTCTCGTGCATAGGAGAGGATTATAAACGACAGAGCCAAAAGGGGACGCTGAAAACGCAGAAAACGCTGATCTTTGCTTTTGTCAGCGAAAATCAGCGTTTATCTGCGTCCAGATTAAACTTTGGATCAATTTTATATCTGGTTGATTATGGATTACCCACCCAAAATATTGCGGAGCATGAATGCCGCGAACAGCACCAGCAAAACGACCACGCCAATGGCAATGTACATCTGGGTGTTGCTCGCGCCGCCGCTGACTTCCACCTGGTTCGCCTTGGGGTATCCGCCGACCATGCGCTTGGGCAGGCCAAGGATGATGGTAAAGGCCAGCATAGCGGTGGTGATCTTGTCCACGGGTTCCACGAGGAAGCCAGTGCTTAACACAGCCTGTACCATGCCTGTGCCGGTCTGCATCAGGTAGGCGGTGATGAAGGAGGAACCGCTGGCGGTGATGCCGCCGTACAGATACACGGCAATCGGGGTCGAAACAATCGCAGCGGTGAGGGCAACTACGAAACCGGTCACCACCACTCTCCACCATTCCTTGAAGAATCCCCACTGTGCCATGCGGCCAGCCATATAACCGATCATGAAAGCTACAGGCCACCACGGCAGGGCGTTCGGGTCAACGGCAACGCCCCAAATGATGTTGGAAAGCGCGCCAGTCAACGCGCCAGCCCACGGTCCACACAGGACGGCGACCAGTACAGTGCCGATGGAATCAAGATACACAGGCAGTTTCAGTAACACAACGACCTGCCCAATGGCAATGTTGATGGCGATGGCGATGGGGATAAGCACCCACGTTTGGGTATTGAAATTGTTCTTGATTTTCTCTAACATATTCTCCTCCGAATAAGATGATGGGGAATTACCTGCTTATGATAACACTGTTCGATTCCAAATGTCACGATAATGATAAAGCCAGTTTTTCCATGCGTTCCAAAAACAATTCCATGAACATGCGCGGGCGGACTCCCATGGCCACTTTCATGTTCGCCGATTTTTTGTCGTAGTTGTAAAAATCCGCGAAGGTGTTGCCAAGCCCCACGCCGGTGGAAATGTCCACATCCACAATCAGGTTCTGGTAATCGCAGATTTCGGGCATGAAGGTCAACGCCAGCGTCATCGGGTCGTTGATGACACAGCCGTCTATCCTTTGATATTCGTCGTGGAACTCCATGTAAAAGCGGGTCGCATCCGCGATGAATTTTGTGATCGGCGAATTGATCTTCAACAGCCTGTCTAAATCCTCTTTCAGGAAGATGCATTCATATGTCACATCCAGCGGCGTGAGAATGATCGGCATGCCCGAATGAAAAACAATGTGCGCGGCGTGCGGGTCCACGTAGGTGTTGAACTCGGCCAGCGGCGTGGTGTTGCCCTGGTGTTTGATCGCGCCGCCCATGATGAACACTTCTTTGAC
>JACPVB010000142.1 GCA_016191985.1 Chloroflexota bacterium
AGTCAGATGGAGGAAACAGGAGCAGGCGTCGGGTAGGAAAGAGGCGAAAACAATTTAGAACATGTGTTCTGATTATTAAGTCAAGAAAAAATGGGCAGTTTATCACCGCCCATTTTTTTGCCCATTTTTTTATTCCAATTGCGCCGGTGATGAGTTGTTGATTATTTCATCTTCCTTTTGTATTTCCTCTTCAACGAGAAACGCAACCGCGCGGCTTTTATTTGCATCCATGATCAAGTCCATGTGATGGTTGGGACGATAATCCGCGACGGCGATCAAACGCAGAGAATTGAGAATGCGCGGGTTTTCAACGGGGACGAACTCTTCAAGGTGGTTCGGTGTGGCGTAGAAAAAATCCCGGTTGAAGATGGAGTCTGGGTCGTCCAGAAAAACGGCGATGGGATAAATTTGCGCTTCCATCAAATCCTGAAAAAAGTGGGTGCCAAAAGATGGTTCAGGAGATGCGCCAATGGCTTCGCCTGCAAGTTCGACAAGCGAGCGCGCATTGTAAATATCGCTGTACGAAACGTGGACACCGAGATCCGGTGTGGATGTACCCCAACGGCCCGGACCAACTGCAATGAATGTTTCGCCAAGCAACGCAGCATTGAGTTGACCAATGGCTCTTTCAAGCTGGGTGCGCTCGGCCTGGGATGTGAGACTGAAATATCCCTCGGATGGGACGAAAAGAATATAACGAATATTTTGCACCGCGCCCTGCGGAACCATGCGCTGTGTGGAAAAAATAATATCTTCATTTCTCAGGTCGGTTGGAATCTGTACTTCATTGGCTTCCTGAATATGGCTTTGCGGACGGCACTGCAAAAGTGTAATGCGTACTTTGGGACGCTGTTCTTCAGGGTTGAGAATTTCAACAGTGAATTCGGTATCCACGGGAGAGTCGTAATTCGTTTCCAATAATTTCAGCGCGTCGCGGATGTGCGCTGCAAAGGATGTACGAGACAGCAAGCCGTCAAAGGTGATGACCATTTTTTCTGACGCGGCCAGCCTGGAACGAATCGTGGCGAGATAACCATCCTCTTCCACCTGGGCAATGTAACGGACGGGATCATAATCAGCGTGGATGATCTCGCGGGCAGGGACTGTGATAAATTGATTGGTTTCAAGGTCAATCACGTCCACACTTTGCTGGGAGTAACGCTTCGTGGTGCGAACGTCGGACGAGGAATACAAGCGCGGATGACTGAGCGCAACGAGGCGTGGATAATCGTCCGCGAGCATGTCCACGGCGCGGGTTCCCAATCCCCACACGAGGCGCAGAAATCCATCCTCCTGCTTGATCTGTGGCGACCAGCGATACAAATTGCGGCTGAATGCAACTCCCGCCGCATGTGGAAAATAATACCGCCCGACTCTTTCACCTTCCACAAATTGGATGAGGATACCGATACGTTCATCGTAATCAGCCAGTTCCTTGAGGTGACGATAGAGCAGCGCATCGGGGTCCATGACACTGGCGTAGATTTTGGAAATGGCATTCGTCAACGCGGAGAGTTTCTCTTCGTGCGTGCCCTGATTGGGGAGGAAAATGCTTTCATATTTCCCAGCGAAGGAAGTGCCAAAGTTATCCTCGAGCAGGCTGGAGGAGCGGACAATAAGAGGCGTGTCGCCGGATTCCGTCAAAATTTCTTCGAGGCGTTCGATGATCTCAGAAGGAAATTGTCCCTTTGAAAAATCGGCGCAGAGCATGGGGTAGTCTGCCCGCATCTGTTCTTCGGTTTTATATTTTTGGTCATTCCAATGTACCAGCCCGTTGAAGGTTAGGAAATTGTAGAACACATCCGAACCGAGGTAATAAGAAATGGGGATTCTAAAGCTGTCACGAACTTCCGGCGGAGCGGTCTCCTTGATGATGCGCATGGCGAGCAACATGCCCGCCGCTTTTCCGCCGATTTTTCCGCCGCCAATTTTGCGCCTGCGGATTTCCTGCAAATCCTCCACGGTGAACCATTGACGCGCCATCTTGATATATTTCAACTGGTCGCTGACCATGGTGCGGATGAGCACCACGATAATTTCCTTCAAACGCGCTTCGTATTTTTTTCGTTCCTCCAGCGGCATGGACTCGATGATCTCCGCCTGCTCAAAGAGAATCTCACGCGGGGCCAGTTCGGGGTTGAACCAGATGAAATCCGAATCGGCGCTGCCACGCTCCGTTAACACCTGGCGGACAATATTCTCAAACTCGGTATATGGCAGGTTGTAGGCAAAATAAAAATCAGTGAGCGAGTCGCGCACGCGGGCAAGGCGCGTTTCCCAAACATCCGTTCTCTCCTCAACGTACGGATTATGCAACCCCTCGCGCTCCTGCGACTCGACCGCCTTGATGCGCGCCTCTTCATCGAACATCTTTCTTGTGATGATGCCGCGTGTAAACAGCGCCTTTCTCATCTGGTGGCGGATGCGCGTGCTGAGGATGGGATATTGACTCAACGCGAGCAATATCTTGGTTACATTGTCCATGGAGATGCTGGGGAAAGTCATGAGAATTCCTGTCCATTTTTTGATACACGGATTATCGGACGAAAGAGGAAAGAAGAAAGAAAATTCGTGTAAAAAGATTTGTAGCAATAATAACAAAAAATCCGCCAGGCATTTCGCTCCCAGCGGACTCTTTCAACTTGGTTGTGCTTCCTTTATCCCAAGTGCATCGGCATGATGACGTGCAGGAAGTTATCGTCACCGACCGGCTTGACCACACCGGGCGCATTCGCGGCGGATGTTTCCAGCGCCACATTCGGCGTTTTGATAACTTCCAACGCCTCGCGCAGGAATTTGACGTTGAATGCAATTAACACACTACCACCGTCCACCGTGGCTTCGACGATGGTCTCGTTCTTGCCGGTCTCTTCGGAGGTGGCGGAGATTTCAACTTCGCTGGGCTGCATCTCGCCTTTGGATTCTTTGATATCCAGCCGCGCTACATTGGAACCTTCACGCGCAAAAATCTCAGCCTGCTTGCAAGCCTTCAAAAGGGAAGCGGTTGAAACCAGCGTGCGTGATTTGTAATTACGAGGAATGATCTGATGATAATCGGGGAAGGTTCCGTCGATCAATTGCGAAACCACTTCCACATCCTTCACGCGGAAGAGAACCTGTCCGCGATTTTTCGGCACCACCATGTAAATGGGCTCTTCGCCGTCGCTGGCAACGCGCGCCAGCTCATTCAACGCGCGGGCAGGGATGATGATATTGATCGGCTGGGAAACGCCCTGTGAAAGCTGCGCCTTGCGCACCGAAAGACGGAAGCCATCTGCCGCCGCCATCGTCACCTTATCCTTTTCCACATTCATCAACACGCCCATCAACACCGGGCGGGCTTCGTCGGTTGAAGCGGCAAACGCCACCTGATGGATCATCTCTTTGAAATCCGCCACGTTCAACTGCACGGCATCCTTCATCTCAGGCGTGGGCAGGGGCGGGAACTCCTGCGCATCGATACATTTGATATCGTTGTTCGATGCACCGCCTTTTACATGCAGATTTTGCGTTTTCACATCGAGGGTCAATTGCACCTGGTCACTCGGCATGGAACTCACGAGATCGGAAAAAGTACGCGAAGGTACGGTGGTGGAACCTTCTTCATCGATGCGCGCCGCGATCCAGCACGTAATGCCCAATTCAAGATTGGTGGCAGAAAGCCTCAGTCGGCCTTCATCAGTTGCGATCAAAATATTCGATAAAACGGGAAGAGTGCTGCGCGGCGACACAGCGCGTGAAACGACGCTCAAACCGCGCGCAAGGTTTTCTTGAAGGACAGTGACTTTCATAGTTGTTCGCCCTCGGTTTCCTTTGATTAATTTTCAAAAGTATATCATTAAGTTTGCAGAGAGTGCGTCGCACCCAGCAACTAGAACCTCGCAACCATCGAAACGCCAAACATCAACAAACCAAGCAACAACTGGCAGGCAAACAACGCTGCAAACACATAGGCAACATAGGTCCATACAGGGGTTGTCTTTTCTGCAGATTGCGGGCGGATTTCCTGCCCTTCGGCCAATGCCTTCGCTGAATCAGCCGCCTGCCCAAAATCATTCACCCAGAAAACGCCCGCCGCCTCGTCCGGGACGATGAGCCTGTTCCCGTTAAAGGAGCTGATCCACGCTGCCACATTCTCCGGCGGATTCATAGCCAGTGAACCTGGCAGAATAACTGCATCCGCTTTTGTATCAGCGGGGATTCCATCTTTGATATTCAACACGGTCAATGGAACTTTGGGCGCGCGTTTTGCAAATGTTGCTTTCACAGCTTCTCCAAATTTGCCGTCGCTGTTATCCAACACGATGAGTTTGAAGGCTTCCTGCTTGGCTTCCAACACATCGGCGCGCGCCGCACCATCCTTCCGCAGAGCAGATAAGTGATACAGCAACAACACAACGAACAACACCAAAGTTTGCAAGGTGTTGAGGATGGAGTCTGCAAAATTTGTTGTGCTGCCACCCAGGGCTGCATTTATTAAAGTGAAGACTAAACCGCCCGCAGAGACCATCCCGCCAATCACCGCAGCGAACAACACCAGATATAAATAGGTTTTGCGGATCACGGAGCGGCGGGCATGGTCGCCATTATCGCCATCTTCCAGGGCATTCGCCTGCATGGGGCGCCAGGTCATCAACCAGAGCGGCAAACCGACAGCAAGGGTGGAAAGCGAGCCAGCTAATGGCTGACGAAATCCACTGCCGCTGAGGTAAGTATTGCCCAAGCCAAGGTCAATGACAAAGGAAAGTAATAACGCGACACCAGTAAAGGAAGCGACCAGGCCGATCAACGAAAGGATGTAAAAATAGATACGTTTCTTGCCTGCGCGTTTGGGAGCCTGTTCTTCAAACCCGATCTGCTGGTTCAGCCAGTTTCCAAAATAGGCCCACATCACACCGAAAGGCAGGCCAATCGAAATCGGGCCGCCGATCTTTTGCAGGAATTGCGCGCCTGTCATCTCTTCACCGAACAAGCGGTTGAGAAGCATGTACAGCAAATTTCCGCCAGCGGTGAGCACGATGATGACTCCGCTCAACGCGAGCAGGTAGAGAATGCCGAGGCGTAGATAAGATTCCCTCTCAGCAGAATCAGGCAAAGCGTCCTGCAAGATGCGCCAGGAGAAGCACCAAATTGGCGAGCCGACCACAAGCAAGGCAATCGCGTTGACGGCGGTCTCCCGTCCAATCTCCCCAAGCACCTTGACCGGCAAAGTGAAGGCATAGTCCAATGCCTGCTGCGCGCCGTAGATCACCATCAACAAACCGTAGAGCATCCAGATAAATCGGGAGAGGCGGCGGATCTCCGCGAAGTTTTCGGTCTCTGGCAGGGTGCGCCATTCTGCTTTGAGGATGTTCCAAAAATAGGCAGCGATCAGCAGGTTGATGGCGACCGCGATGAGATTATCCACCCAGGTTTGCGAGCCGCCGACAATGGCGCGGTAGGAATATAAATTCGCGGTGGTGAGGAAGGTGCGGTTGATGAAGGCCAGAAAATTTTGCACAGCGGGGATCAATGTGCCAAGCAAAACGCCATATAAAAATATGGCGCGCAGGCTGGCGGTCTTTTCTTCGTCATCTTTTGCGGAGACGCGCTGCGCCCACAGCCAATGGAAAAGAAAAATGGGCACGCCGACCAGAATTAAGGAAAGGGCCTGCGCGAGCGCCTGGGCATTGTCCACCACGTTGTCGGCATCAAAGATCGAACGCAGCAGGCCGATAATGCCCCACAGTACCACTTCCAGGCTGATGAAGGCGATGGCGTAAAAATATAATCGTCGAATGGTTTTCATGGTAAGTCCTTTGTACCGCGACATTTTTGTCGCTTTTCAACAGCGCAACATAAATGTTGCGGTACATAAAATTACGGCTTGTACGGTTCCTGATACCAGTTGTAATCCCAGAAGTTATAGGGCATGGAATTTAATTTCCATTCGCCGTTTTGCTCCACCAGCAGGGCGCGGTCTATGCTTTCAGAGCTGCCGGAGAATGGATCGCCGTAGGAATAGAGCAGGGTGAGAGTCACAACCGCTTCATCGCCATTGATCTCGGACTCGCCAACATCCACACCGGTGTTATTGGGATTGACCATGCCATTGAAAAATGAACTGCGAAAATTTTCATAAGTAGGTTTGCGTTCCAAATCTGCTAGGTAGCCGTAGGCTTTTTCATAATCCTTGTTGAGGATGGCAAGCACGTAGTTATGCACCACGCCTTCGGGCACATTATCCGCAATGTATTCGCGCTTGTCCTGCCGCGTGAAGAACAGTCCCAGCGCCAGCAGGATGAGAACGCCAATGCCGATCAAGATGCCTGTCAAAAATTTATCCTGTTTCATAAAACGCCTCCAGTCTATAAGTTAACTTTACTCCAAAAATGACTGAAAAACTGACAAAAAGTTCCATATTTTGCCCATACCCTGCGGGTCAGAAAATGTAGGCCGCTCCACAAAAGTGGGGGCACAGCGAGTCGATTCATGACTTTGTCCATAAATCGTTTCGCTGTGTCCTTACGAAGCCATCTGGTATTAATTCTTGGTGCAAAAGCGCTCCCTGTGCCGTCCCCGGCGCAGGGTTTACTCGCAGGACGCCGCCGAGGACGGCGGCTTGAGCGAGTTTCGCACCAGAAATTAACTACCCCACCCGGGCAGGGTTTTCACGCAAATCAATCACGGTATACTTGCCTCATCTTTTCACAAGGAGATTCCCCATGACCGTTTCCGTACCCCGCTGGGATATGACCAACGTCTATCCCTCGCTTGATTCAAAGGATTTCAAGAACGCCATCAAAAAATACAAGTCCGCGCTGGATGAAATGGAAGTATTTTTCAAGAAAACCAGCAAGGCAAATGCAAAGACCGAGCCGAAGAAACTCGGCAAACTGCTCGGCGAATCCGTGGACCGCTTCAACGCGCTCTTTGAGCTTTCAGGAACCATCAACCCCTACATCTACTCTTACGTCACCACCGACTCACACAACCAGGACGCCATGCGCGCCCTTTCGGAGTTCGAGCAAATGTCGGTGCAGGCGAGCGTGCTCAACACCAAATTCCAGGCCTGGGTTGGGACCTTAGGCAAGGCGGCCGTTAAAAAATCTGCCAAGACAAATGACTCCGCCAAAGCGCACGAGTTTGCCTTGAACGAGGCTGTGGAACAATCCAAATACTTGATGAGCGAAGCCGAGGAAGTGCTCGCCGCAGAACTGACCTTGAGCGGGGGCAACGCCTTTGGCAAATTGCAAGGGACAGTCACCTCGCAAATGACCGTGGACTTTGAACTGGATGGCAAGACCCAAAAGATGCCCATGCCCGCCCTCATCAACCTGCGTTCGCATCCCGATGAAGCCACCCGCCGCCGCGGATACGAAGCGGAGAACGTGGCCTGGGAGGGAGTCAAAGAAACATTGGCGGCGTGCATGAACGGGGTCAAGGGTGAGACGCTTATCCTCGATCAAAAACGTGGACGCGAAGACGCTGTCCATGCCTCGCTGGATTTTGCCCGCATCGACCGCGCCACATTGGACGCCATGCTCGGTGCGATGAAAGATTCCTTCCCGATGTTCGAGCGTTATTTCAAACACAAGGCCAAGCTCATCGGCAAGGAAAAGCTGGCCTGGTGGGACCTCTTCGCTCCGATGGGCAAGACCGACAAAGTCTATTCGTGGGACGAGGCCCGCGATTTCATCGTCACCAATTTCAACAAGTTCTCGCCCGAACTCGGCACTTTTGCCAAACGCGCCTTCGACAACAACTGGATTGACGCCGAACAGCGCGAAGGCAAACGCGGCGGCGCTTTTTGTATGGGCGTTTCGAGAGTGAAGGAAAGCCGCATCCTCTCCAACTTTGACGGCTCGCTTGACCAGGTCAGCACACTGGCGCATGAACTCGGTCACGCCTTCCACAACGAATGTGCCTATCAGGCTAATAAAACCGAATTACAGCAAGCCACGCCCATGACTCTGGCTGAAACCGCCTCGATCATGTGCGAGACCATCGTCACCGAAGCGGTGCTGGAACAGGTCACCGATCCGCAGGAAATTCTGGCCGTGCTCGAAGCGCAGATGAACAACGCCTCGCAGGTGGTCGTGGATATTTATTCCCGCTATCTTTTTGAAAAGGAAGTCTTCGAGCGCCGCGTCAAATCCGAACTCTCCGCGGATGATCTCAACGACATCATGGAACGCGCGCAAAAGGCATCCTACGGCGAAGGTCTGGATGAAAAGTTCCTGCAAAAATTCATGTGGACCTGGAAGCCTCATTACTATTCCAGCGGCTTCTCTTTCTACAACTATCCCTACACCTTCGGCCTGCTTTTCGCCACTGGTTTGTATGCCATCTACCAACAGCGCGGCGCGGAATTTGTCCCTGCGTACAAGGCGCTGCTCGCATCCACCGGCGAAGCCCGCGCAGCCGACCTGGCCGATAAATTCGGCATCAATATCCGCACCAAAAAATTCTGGGCCGACAGCCTCGCCATCATCGGCAAGCGCGTGGATCGGTATTGCCAGTTGTAAGAGAGTGCCTGATAAGTAGGGACACAGCGAAACGATTTATAGTCAAAATCATGGAACGGCTCGCTGTGTCCCTACGAATAAGTCTTTCAAGGAAAGAGATGAAAAAATATAAATTGCTTTTCGCATTGTCAATTCTTCTACTTGCCGCTCTCGCCTGTAATACAGCCTTACCCCAATCAACCCCCACCGCAATTCCAACCCTGCAAGCACAAAATAATTTTCCACAAACCGAAGCGGATGTTCCCCGTATTAAAGTTGAAGATGCCAAAGCCGCATTTGATTCAGGCCAGGCCATCCTCGTGGATGTACGAAGCGCGCAATCTTATTTCGAACGTCATGCCGCTGGGGCGATCTCGATTCCGCTGGATAATTTCGAAAACAACATCAACGGCCTTTCGCTTGAAAAAAATCAGTGGATCATCACCTATTGCACCTGACAAAACGAACACACAAGCGCCCGTGCGGCGTTTCTCCTTTTACAAAACGGTTATGAAAAAGCAGAAGCTCTTCTCGGCGGACTCTCCGCCTGGGTGGATGCTGGATATCCGATGGAACCGTAGCGCAAGACTTTATTTTGCGAATCAAAAGCGATAATGAA
>JACPVB010000143.1 GCA_016191985.1 Chloroflexota bacterium
CACCGCCGTCGCAGGGACATATTTTGTGCAAGTCGGCTCTGTCAGCCCGTCCGCATGGTGGATGGCGATTCCTGTTGGCTTGATTATCACTGCAATTTTGGTGGTGAATAATTTACGGGATTTGGAAAATGACCGCAAAGCAGGCAAACACACACTTGCGGTGATGCTGGGCGAAGGCGGCACAAAGTTTGAATATTTTATTTGCATGGCAGTTGCTTATCTGATTTTGCCTGTACTGATTATGATGCGGGTGGTTCCATTCACTGGCTTACTGGCCTGGTTCTCCCTGCCGATTGCCATCAATTCCCTGCGGACAGTTCTGACCCAAAAAGGCCGTCCGCTCAACGCCGCGCTCGCAGGGACGGGGCAGACCGCGTTGGTTTACAGCATTTTGTTTTGGTTGGGGTTGTGGTTTTTTAAATAAATCTGTTGGTTTCGATACGGGCTGGAAGAGCACCAGCCCTACTCAACCAACAAGTTGTTTGTAAATTTATGGCTTGGCGACCACTCGACCACCAGACTATCCGACTAATAGACTACTCGACTAACTCAACTCACAAACTTCCACCTGCACCACTTTCGTTCCAACCAATCCACGCCGAAATACATTCCCAATCCCAACAGACTCATCGCCACCACGCCCGCATACATGGCGGGGTAATTAAACAGCGTGCTGCCGTTGTAATAAATGTAGTAGCCAAGCCCATACTTTGTCGCAAACAATTCAGAGATGTATAAAACGGCAACCGCTGTCCCAATGGACTGGCGCAGGGCTGTTAAAATTGCGGGCAAGCTGGCAGGCAGGTACACAAAGCGAAAAAGCGCGCGCCGTCCCGCCCCAAGGCTTTGCAAACTTTGCAGCAACTGCGGTGGAATCCCAACCGCCTGGTCGCGGACAAGCACGATAATTTGGAAAAATAAAATCAAAAAGATGAGCGTGATCTTGGCCGTGTCGCCGATTCCAAGAAATAACAGTACCACAGGCACGAATACAACTTTTGGAATCGGGTACAGCAAATAGATGATGGGGGATAACAACCGATTGGCAGTTTTCGATGCGCCGATAGCCAATCCCGCAGGGGCCGCCACCAAGACCGAAATCAACATCCCTGCCGTGACGCGCCATAGACTGACGCCGAAATGAATCAAAAGTCCCTTGCCGAGTTCTTCGATAAAGACAATAAACACATCCCACGGCGCGGGCAGGATCGAACGGTTTACGATCAGCGCGGCAATCTGCCAGACAATGATTAGTCCCAGAGCGGCAAGCAAAACATCACGCCGTTTCACGCTGCATATCCTTCCAAAGTACATTGCACAATTCGCGGTATTCCTGGCTTGTTCGATGCCCGCTTTGACCTGCACTCGGATTCTCAAAAACCTTCGCGTTCTGATTCGGCGCATCACTAAGTAAAAGGATTTTTTTCCCCAGAGCCACCGCTTCTTCAATCGCGTGGGTGACAATGACCAGGGTCAAATTTTGTTCGGAGCAAAGTGAATGGGTTAAGTTTTGCAAATCTTCGCGGGTGATGGCATCGAGGGAGGAGAATGGTTCATCCATCAAAAGCAGGTCGGGTTCAAGGGCGAGGGTGCGGGCAATGGCGGTGCGTTGGCGCTGTCCGCCTGAGATTTGGGACGGAAATTTATCCTCCACTTCGCCAAGCCCCAATCTTTGCAGCCAATGATTTACATTTTCTTTTGGCAGATAATTTTCGGGCGTGTGTTTTCCATCCGCACCATAAAATTTGCGGACTTGTATTCCCAACCCCACATTTTCGTGCACGCTTGACCAGGGCAACAAACCGTAATCTTGGAGGATAAGTCCACTACGCGGGCGGGGACGGGCGAGAAGTTCGCCGTCAATTTTGATTTCACCTTTTATCGGTTGACGCAAGCCTGCGAGCAAATACAACAGCGTCGTTTTGCCGCAGCCAGATGGACCGAGAATCGCCCACGTCTCACCGCGGGAGATGGACAGTGAAAAATTCTCGAAGAGCGGAGAGGCGTGAGGGTAGGCGAAGGTGAGGGAGTTAATTGCGATCATGAACGCATTCAGACGGCGACAATTACGAATTACGTAATACGTATTACGTAATTCGTAATTGTGGGGAGTCTGGTTCAGCCTGGATTCTTGTCAGTATAACTGCACCAGCTATCTTCTAGGGAAGAAGCGAGCCGTTGACTGAATCCGCATAGGAAACATCGGCAGTCAACATTCCTTTTTCCTTGGCCCAGCCCAAAGCGTCGCTCCACTCTTCTTCAGAGGGAATGCCAGCGGCGGGGAAGAGCGGGACTTTGTAGGTTTCAAGCAGCAGCGGCGGGACAAGTTTGTTGTCGCTCAAGACGCTTGTGTATTTGGCAGGATCCTGGTTGAGCATGGCAGTGGCGGCTTCGATGGCGGCGAGGAAGGCGCGCACGGCTTCAGGGTTTGCGTCAATCACTTCCTTGCGGAAGGAGATCACGCTGAAACCATATTCGGGATGAGTGGAATCGTTTGCAACAATTACCGCGCCCTGGCTGACTGCCAACGAAGCAAGCGGGTCGGGCAGCACTCCTGCGCTGATCTCGCCTGATGCAAGCAGAGCCATGCGATCTGGAATCTTCGGTACAGCGATGGTTTTAATTTCATCGGCGCTGAAACCCTCGGCTTGCAAAAGCCGTTCGGTCACATATTCGATCACGGTTCCCTGTGATACGCCGATTTCAATTCCCTTCAATCCCTGCGCATCGGTGATACCGCTTTGTGCGGAGGCAAGGATGAAGAAATGTCCAAAACCTTCCGTTGGCCGCAGCGCATACCGCACGGCCTGCATTTGCACCGCCTCTTTATTGAACAACATCACAGCCAGCGTTTCGTTGATCGTGCCATCGGCCTGGCCCGCAGCGAGCAATTGATCGCGCTCGGGCGCGGATGCGACGGGAATAAATTCCACGTTGACGCCGAACTTCGCAAACAAACCTTCCTGTTGCGCGACGTACATCGGAAGCGTATCGATGATGGGCAGGACGGCGATCTTGAGCGTGACCATCTCGCTGACAGGCGCCTCCGTTGCGACCTGTGTAGCTGGTTCTGTTGCTGCGGCATCTGTCTCCGGGACAGCGGTTCCCGCTGGCGCGCAGGCCGTGAGCAGTGTTACGAGCAAAAGTATAAGGGATAGTGTAGTGCGGACTTTCATGTAAGATTCTCCTAAGTTAATTGTTTTTATATTCGTCAACTTCGTTTGACCCGACGAGCACGGGTCTCTCTCCGCTCAGCGCGAAGACTTTTCTTCAAACTCTTTGATGCGCGTTTCCTGAACACCGATGCTTTGAAGCAGTAATCTTCTCAGCTCAGGCAGTGAGCGGACAGGGTCTGGCTGCCCTGTGTAGACCCAGCGCAAAACGATTTCATTTAGCGCGCCCATCCACGCGCAGGCGGCGACTTCAGTATCCAACGCGGGGATACTTCCATCGGCAACCGCCTCATCGAGATTCTTTTTGATGATTTCGATGAACCTGTCATTGACCGCTCGGCGCTTTTCCTCGAAGACCAGTCCCAGCCCCGTGGCTTGGACGAGCGCGATCTTTGCCAGCCCGCGATATTGGCCGAAGGTCTCCAAACAGACGCGTAATGCCAAATCAACGCGCGCCATGCCCGAGGTCTCAGAGGCGAGGCGGTTGTGCAATTGTTTTTCGAGCAGGTCGGCGAACGTGTCCACCAAGGCAAGGAAAATATCCTGTTTGCTGGGGAAGTAGAAATAGAACGAGCCTTTGGAGGTGTTCGACTCGCTGACGATATCATCCACTTTGGTGTCGTGATAGCCCTTGCTGGCAAAGACGGACACGGCGGCTTCGAGAATCCGCTCGCGGGTTTCGTGGGTTGGGTCGGGGGAATTTGCTTTCATGGTCAATAAACCGACTGGTCAGTCTATGTGTGAAAGGATAGCCAAAGCAAAAAGCCACGTCAAGTGACGTGGCTCATAAAAATCAAAGTGACAATCACTTTTTAAAAATGACTGTCACTTTGGGTTAATTCTGCGCGAAGGTATCGATCAGCAATTTGAAATTTCCACCGACGGGGTAGAGGATTGGGCAAGTACAGCCGCGCTTGACATATTCCGCGACCTTGGCGCGAGCTTCGGCGGGTGTACCCGAAGCGGTGATCTTATGAACCAACTCGTCCGGGACGAAGTGCTTGGCTTTGTTGATCTGCTCCTTTGAGGCAGGCCAGCCCAGGGTTGCCTGAATATTGTCGATGACTTCCTTTGAAACATTCGATGCCTTGGCAATATGCGGCTGTTGGGCAAGATATTGGCAGAGCAATTCTTTGGTGTATTCAATCGCCTTGTCGTGATCTTCATCCACCGAGCAGACGATCAATTGCGGGCGGTCAATATCCTCGATTTTGCGCCCGGCTTTTTCAGCGCCTTTTTCCAGCAATTCAAGCGCTTTATCATTGTATTCAGGCGCGACGCAGTAATTCATCACACAGCCGTCGGCGATCTCACCTGTCATTTCCATCATCAAGTCGCCAGTCGCGCCGATCATAATCGGGATATTGCGCGGCTCGCGGCGGCCATGCACTACATCCAGTTCGATTCCGTCCACGTGATGGAATTCACCGTGAAACGTGACGCGTTCCATATTTAATAAACGACGCATCACTTCGACAGTCTCGCGCATGGCGAGTAAGGGTTTCCTGCGCTCGATGCCCACGTTCTTCGCCAGCGGGTCCCACCAGGCGCCGATCCCACAGATGATGCGATTTGGAGCCAGGTCATCCAGCGTGAGGAAGGTTGCGGCGAGCAGGCCAATGTTGCGCGTCCAGTTATTGATCACACCCGAACCGACTTTGATGCGATTCGTCACAGCGGCGTAACCCGCCATGGGCACAATCGCATCGCGCACCAGGCGAGACTCCGCCTGCCAAACTGCTTCAAAGCCTTTTTCTTCCGCGTATTTTGCATATTCCAACCCATCACGCAGGTCGTGAGAATCCTGCAAATAAAGTGCGACACGGTCTTTTGTCATGGCATTCTCCTTGGATGAAGTATTATCCAGAAGACCCTAAAGGTCTCCTTGCTTATTGAGCTGCATGCCAGGCATGGATATCCCGCTAATTCATATCCCGTTATACGGGAAAGACCTTTAGGGTCTGGCAGGCTGGCATAAAAAATTTTGCCACAGAAAACGTAAACTTCATAGGGTTTCCGTTTCTGTGGCAAAAAGTATGTCTATACTTTTGCGGCTTCGAGCTTGCGTATCATCTCCAGGTCTTCGGGCAAATCCAGGTCCAGGCCGAGTGATGGAAGTTCGACGATTTCCAATTTTGCTCCCACCTTTTTTACACGTTCGCAATGCCGTTGGAACGAGCCTTCGCCAAAGTCATATTCGATCAGCCCGGCAGGGACCATCAACAGCGCGTTCGTCCCTTTGCCGTGCCTGTCTGGCGCAATGACGGCCACGGGCGGTTTGGCGGCTCGGTCAATTAATGTCAACACATCTTCCGCAGTCAATAGTGGCAGGTCGGCGGGCAAAATTAAAACCCCTTGCGTAGCGTGGACCTGCGCCACCACCGTGGCGCGCGCCAGGGCTGTATTCAAATGCGGCTGGCCGTCCTCTTGCACGGTCTTCGCGCCGTGATTCCGCGCAATCGTTAAAGCGTGCGGGTCGCGGCTGACTACCAGTACCTGATCCAGTTCCTTCAAGGTCGAGAGCGTTTTTAAAGTCCGCTCCAGTAACTCTTGGTTTAATGCTGTTCTTTCATCTTCGGTCAGCGCCCCAGCGAGGCGGGATTTACCCCGACGGAGCGGTTTTACAGGGACAATCGCCCAAAGTGTCATTGTTTATAAACTCCCGATGAAGTGTAGCACATCCTTTGCCAGTCGGGTACGATCTGTAAGGTGATTCATAAGTGTATCCGTTACCAAAGTCTGTACGTTTAAATTTTTCACATCATCTTCCATTAATGAGTCTGTCTTGTCTAACACGAAACCCGTCAGGATGTTGCGATAATGCTTCGCAACTGCCAATGCCGACGGCTCGATCCCTAATTCATCGAACATCTTTGCGGCGGGACCTTTCACGGTCTTACCGCCGATGATGGGGGAGACCGCCACGACTGGTTTATTTATTGTTTTAATGATTTGCAAGATCGGATCCACACTCACCCAGGGATTGGACGGGCAAATGACGATTGCATCCGCCTGTTCAAGCGCCTCTTTCGCGCCGACAACTGGCTCTGCGCCTTCGACTCCGTCAAACCGAAAGCCTTTGACTTTTGGCTCGCAGCGTCTGTGGACAAAATATTCCTGGAAAGCCAGCTCACCTTCGTCTGTATCCACCATCGTCCGCACCGGCGCATCGGACATGGGCAATACCGTATGCTGGATTCCCCATGCCGAGCAGAAATCTTTTGTAATTTGTGAAAGTGATTGGCCTTCCCTCAGCCTCCTTGTTCTTTCAAGGTGCGTGGCAATATCCTGGTCACCCAGGCGGAACCAGGCTGGCCCGCCGAGGCTTTCGACGTTTGCAATCGTGTTCCAGCTTTCGTTGGCGCGTCCCCAGCCTGTTTCGGGGTTTGCCAGCCCCGCCAGCGTATAACAGACGGTGTCCAGGTCCGGGCAAATGTACAGGCCCAGGTGTTCAAAGTCATCGCCAGTGTTGACGATGACCGTCAATTCTTCAGGGGCAAGGATTTGGGCGAGTCCCTGCGCCAATTTCGCGCCACCGACTCCGCCCGCAAGAGCGACGATTCGGCGGTGGACGGTGGATGGTGAATGGTTATTATGTGTGCTGTTTTGTGTCATCTTCTTCTTATAAAAATTTTGCAACTTCCGTTAGAGGTTTTCTTCCTCGAAAGGCAGGTACTTCCACAGGATAGCCTATCAAAAACATTGCCTGCGGCTCCCATATCTTTGGGATGTTCAACGCTTCCTGCACGATCTCCTGCGCGAACATGGGACTGCATACCCAAACGCCGCCCAATCCCTCGGCGTGCGCGGCGAGCAATAACTGCATCCCTGCATTTGCGGCAGATTGGGTGGCGATGATGTACTCCGCTTTTTTGCGACGCGTGTCGGGGTAATCATCCATCTCGCTCATGTCCACGCACAGGATGATGAGGACGGGCGCGCCCGTTATTCTTTCGCGGGATTTGATTACGCGTTTTGTAATTTCGTCAGGGGGGAGTTTGTCTTTTTCCAGGTCGCGTTGAAATTCCTGCGTCATTGCGTTTGCAAGACTTTCTTTGACGGATAAATCTGTCACCACGGCGAAGCGCCAGGGCTGACGGTTGTGCGCGGAGGGGGCGAATGTGGCAGTGTGGAGAATATCTGTTAAAACAGAATCAGGCACAGGGTCCGTTTTGAAGCGGCGGATGGAGCGTCGAGTCCGCAGGAAGGTTTGGAGATTGTCCACGGTAAATTAATGGGCGTCAATTTTTATCGGTTGGATCTTGTACG
>JACPVB010000144.1 GCA_016191985.1 Chloroflexota bacterium
CTGCGCCTCTGGCGTCTCCTGCCATTGTGGATGCATGTCCTTGCGGCGAAATTGGTTCGTTCCAAGTTCCGGGCGGCGGTGGCGGCGTTGGTCTTCGATGAGCAAAGACAAGTGCTACTTTTCAAACATACATACCGCAAGTTCGAGTGGGGAATCCCTGCGGGGAGTCTGGAATATCACGAACAGCCTGCAGATGCGGTGGCCCGTGAATTTCTTGAAGAGACGGGAATGAAGATTCAAATTGAGAAATTGCTTCGCGTGATCAGCGCGCGTGAAGATCATCACCTCACTGTGGTGTATCTGTGTAAAATAGCGGACGGCGAGTTTAAACCGTCGCATGAGATTTCGGAGATGAAGTATTTTGATGTGGATGATTTGCCGAAAATGTTGTTCGCGGAAAAGGAATTGATCCGCTGGGCCGTTAAGCAGATTTCGGAAGTCTGAGAGAGTGTTTTGAAATTCCGTTTTGATCTTCATTGCTTTTCCTTTTGAGACCGTTTCGCCACGAATTTCGCGGATTTTCACGAATTTTGCCTGGCATAAGTCAAACCTTTGTGCTCTTTGTGTCCTTCGTGGTGAATTTTTAAACAGTCTCTGAGAGACTTCCGAAGTCTTTATTGGAGTGCATTTTGACAAATATTCTTCTCGTCGGCGCAGGTGGATTTATTGGTTCGATCCTGCGCTATCTTATGAGCGGATGGGTACAACAATCCGCAAAGACGCTTGATTTTCCCTATGGCACGCTGGCGGTCAATGTGATTGGCTGTTTTGTAATCGGGTTTCTTGCGCAGCTGGCCGAGTCACGCGGCGTGTTTACGAGTGAGGCGCGTTCGTTTGTCTTCATTGGCATCCTGGGCGGCTTTACCACTTTTTCATCCTTTGGAAATGAGACGCTCAACCTTGCCCGCGATAATCAAATGATGAATGCGTTCGCAAATATTGGCGCGAATGTGCTCATTGGTCTCTTTGCTGTGTGGCTGGGACGCACGGTTTCGTACTTAATCTGGAAGTAACAATTAACTTGGTGGTCTCGATACGGGCGAGGAAAACATACTTCGACAAGCTCAGTACGCCGCTCGCCCTACTCGACCACCAGTATTTGGAGGTAATCATGCAACTACCTGAGGAAGGATATCTGCTTCGCGTTTTCATCGGCGAAGCGGACAGATACGAGCACAAACCGCTTTACGAGTGGATCGTCCTCCAGGCTCGCGAGCAGGGACTGGCTGGCGCAACCGTCCTGCGCGGCACGATGGGTTTCGGCGCGAACACCCGCATCATCCACACCTTCAAGATCGAACGTCTTTCCGAAGATTTGCCAATGGTGGTGGAGATCGTGGATACGAAAGAAAAGCTTGAGGCGTTCCTTGAGCTAATCGACCCGCATATCAAGGCTGGGTTGGTCACGCTTGAAAAGGCGCAGATCAAGTTTTATCGCGCCGAAAAGAAAGTTAAATAGATTTTCTTTCATGAAAAAACTATCTTTAAATAAAGGTAAATGGGCTGATACCAGATGGCACTCCGTGGAAATTTACCCATATGAATATGAGGATTTTTCGAAGATTTTAAGTCATCTTTGCAAGGAACTTCATATTCAGGTTCCTTCAATTCTTGCATGGATTGATGGTTACATTGCTGATATTAGAGTCAATAATGATGTGATAACACTTCACTTGGATAATTGGACTTTTTCGGTAGCGACGCAAAACGCTGAATTGCGAGATAAAATTTTTGACATTTTGAAAATGCTTGAAATTTGATATGGAGACTGATGAACTGGCTTGAAATTTCTTTAACTGTGGACGGCGAACTCGCCGAATCCGTTGCGGATGTGCTGGCGCGTTTTGCGCCCAACGGCGTGATGACCGAGCAGGGCGTGCGCTTTGTCAACGACGAGGATGAGGGTACTGCGACAGGCCCCATCACCGTCCGCGCATATTTGGAAGTGAACGACAAACTCGAAGAAACGCGACAAAAACTTGAAGAGTCGCTTTTTTATTTGGGGATGATTCAGCCTGTGCCGACTCCCATCTACAGGCAGATCGCGGATCAAAACTGGATGGAAGCCTGGAAGCAGCACTACAAGCCGATTCTCATCGGACAACGTCTCCTGATCCTTCCCGCCTGGCTTGAGTCTCCCGACCCAAACAGAATCCCAATCAAGATCGACCCTGGCATGGCGTTCGGCACAGGGACACATCCCACAACGCAATTGTGTCTGGAGTTGATGGAAAAATCGTTTGATCGGCGTCACCCTGAGCGAAGCGAAGGGTCTCTACCTGGTACGAGAGATTCTTCGCTCGCTCAGAATGACATGAACGTAATCGACGTGGGTTGTGGTTCGGGAATCTTATCCATTGCGGCTATAAAACTTGGAGCAAAAACCGTCCTCGGTGTGGATATTGACATCGAGTCCGTGAAAAACTCGCGCGAGAACGCAGATGTCAACGGGGTGGGTGGAGAGTTGATTTTAGGTCAAGGCTCGGTGACGGAGGTGCTCGCGGGACAGTTCGCATTTAAATCTGCGCCGTTGGTGGTGGCAAATATTCTTGGCCCGATTTTGATCCGTCTCTTCGACGCGGGTCTCGCAGACTTGATCCAGCCCAATGGTGAGATCATCTTAAGCGGGATTCTCTTTGAGCAGCAGGAAAAGGTCATAGAGGCGGGGCAGGCTAAGGGTCTGAAAAGAGGCGAGATTCGTCAAATGGGGGATTGGGTTGCGTTATCCATGACAAAATGATTCGCGGGGTATAATCCATTTAAGAGGTTTTTATGGCAGAGTTTTCCACCACCGTGAAATTACCTGTTCAATTGGCAAAAATGGCTGAAGAGTATGTGCAGGAAGGCTGGTCTATTGATATGAACAGCCTGATTGTGGAAGCCTTGCGTCGTTATATGGAGACCCATCAGGCTCAAATTCTTGAACGGTTCATCGAAGAGGATGTTGAATGGGGATTGAATGGGGATGAGTAAAGCTGTTTTGGATGCCGGGCCTCTCATTCATCTTTCCGAACTTGGCGCATTGGACGTGCTGGGCGATTTTGAAGTTTTATATATCCCGCCAGTTGTTTGGGAAGAAGTTATTCATCATCAACCTGATGCGGCCATCCATGCCGATTTATCTCTTGAAAGGGTCGAAGCGCCGATTGTCGATTCGAAACTTGCAACATTTGCAAAAATGTTTTCTCTTGATCCAGGTGAACTGCAATCGCTTGCCGTGATGGCAGATTATCCAGACGCATTATTTTTGACGGATGATTCCGCTGCCCGCCTCGTGGCGGAAGAGTTTGGATATAAAGTTCATGGAACCTTGGGACTGTTGGTCCGTGCAGTTCGAAAGGGGCATCGTTCACCGAAAGAAATTTTGGCTGTTTTGAGAGATTTACAGAAAAAGTCCAGCCTTCATATTCGATCATCACTTTTATCGGATGTCATAAGAAAACTGGAAGAGGAATGGCAGAGTCGCTGATGGATCGCCGCAAACTCATCCAATACCTGTTGCTGAATATCTTCGTCTCGGCGAGTGTGACAGGCGGAATCCTGTTTTGGTATGACCGCAACTACCGCGCCGTCAGCCAGCCCGCTGTTGCACAGGCTACTCCCGTCAGCGGCAATTTGTCGTCCGCATCGAATACCGATTTGCAAACCGATATTCCGGTGAAGATCAGCAGTGTCGTTGGCGCAGGGACTTTGCAATCTGAAATTGTGGTTGTGAAATTTGAAGGCGAAGGCCAGCTTGACCTGGCTTCATGGCAACTAAAAGACGAAAACGGCAACACCTTTACTTTTCCAAAACTCACTTTGTATCCCAACGGAGCTGTGCAGATCCACACCAGCTCAGGCACAGACAATGTCATTGACCTGTATTGGGGCATAGGCGATGCGGTTTGGAGTTCTGGAGAGAATGCAAGGTTGTTCGATTCGCAAGGCAACCTGAGAGCTGTGTATCGCGTACCGTAAATCATTTATCGGCAGGAGAGTGAAATGGACAAACTTCAGCCTGGACAGATGCTTGGGACGTATCGCATTATCAGCCAGATCGGTGAGGGGGGTATGGCAACCGTTTATAAAGCGTATCAGTTATCCATGGATCGCAATGTAGCCATCAAGGTCTTGCCGGGTCAGTTGGCGCAAAGCGAGGAGTTTGTCAAACGCTTTCAACAGGAAGCACGCATCATTGCCAGGCTCGAGCACCCGTTTATCCTGCCGGTCTTTGATTATGGGGAGGAAAATGGAATTGCTTATTTTGTCATGCGATATCTCGAAGCGGGGACATTGAAGGACAAAATGAATGTGGGACAACTTCCATTGGATGAGATCGACCGCATCTTCACCCAACTGGCAGATGCCCTGGGATATGCCCATGCCCACGGAGTTGTCCACCGCGATTTGAAACCCGCCAACGCCTTGGTTGATTCAGAAGGCAACCTTTTTCTCACCGATTTTGGCATTGCAAAATTGCTGGAGAGCGCATCCCCACGCCTCACGCAAACCTCGGCCATCATGGGCACGCCGGCCTATATCAGCCCCGAACAAGCGGCGGCGAATCCTGTGGACCAGCGCTCGGATATTTATTCGCTCGGCGTCATTCTTTATGAAATGGTAACAGGGCGCGTCCCCTTTGTGGCCGATACGCCGCTGGCAGTCATCCTTAAACATCTCAAAGACCCTCTGCCCCCGCCTTCGACAGTTAAATCTGATATCCCTCCATTCATTGAACAGGTGATCGTCAAAGCCCTTGCCAAAGATCCTGATGACCGCTTTAATAACACTGCTGAATTTGTTGCAGCCTGGAAGCGTGCGCTTGCTGGGTTGGGAGCGAAGTACATCGAGACGGAGAAGATTTCCACTCCACCACCGCGCCCGGCTTCTACCGTCGTTCATACTCAGGGGAAGCCTGCTCCTGCGACCCAGACATTGTCCAAATCTGGAAGTTCCGCAACGGGGCTGGTGATAGGTTGTGTTGTGATCATTTGTCTCCTGGCGGCAGCCGTAGGTGCATTTGGATTTGCTTCGAGTCTTATGGACCAGCCTTCCTCTCCCACTGCCACAAGTATCCCCGCAGCAACGGACACCCTTGCACCAACCGTAATTCCTACCATTCCCGCCAAGGTCATTTTGGAGGATGATTTTTCAAAAACAAATGTGATTTGGGGAACGCTTACAGATTCGGACAGTTCCATCGAATATTCCGCCGATACCCTGCGCGTGATCATTTACACCGGGAACTGGTTTGTCTGGACCGGGCCGAATGACGTTGATTACGAGAATGTCCACGCGGAAGTGACCGTGACCAACAATGACACCGACCAGTACACGGCCTTTGGGTTGATGTGCAACCAGCAGTCCGATGCCGATTCATATTATTACTTTGCCATAACACCCGCGGGACAATACGTGATCGCGAAGACCGCAACCGGCGAGACGGATATTTTTCTTACAAACAACAACAACTGGGAATACTCGAATTTGATAAATCGAAATGCCTCAACCTATCGCGTCGGCGCGGACTGCGGGGCGAATGGCAAACTCACCCTCTATGTCGATGGACAGGAGATCGATTCGGCCACGGATACATCCTACACCAGAGGCGGCCTGGGCCTGATCGTCTGGAGCGCTGAAGACGCGAACAAAACAGACGTTTCCTTCGATGATTTTTTGGTGAC
>JACPVB010000145.1 GCA_016191985.1 Chloroflexota bacterium
ACGGTATATGAACCCGTATCCACATCCAATGCGAAAGTGGAAAGGTTGTCATCCTCGGTATCTACGGACGGGTTTACGCCATAGTCCTCGAAGAACATATCGGTTGGTGGATCGGAAGATGGGGGTTGCCCGCTAACAGACTCCTCGCTAACGGGCGCTTCGGTAGCGGCAGGAGCTTCTGTGGCCGCAGGGGGTTCCAGGTAATAATCAGGCTCTAGTGGCGCTTCGGTGGCGGCGGGTGCGCCACAAGCGGCGGCAAAGAGCAGTAAAAGCAGAGCACAAAGGCCAATGACCTTGCGTAAGGTTTTCATTTTTCTTCTCCTATGAAATTTTTATTTTTAGCTATAGACAGGTAAAGAAGACCAGCAGGCGGCGTCCCACTGTTCTTCAAGCATTCAGGTTAAGTCATAGGCCCTCCTTTCCATGGATGGCAATCCCAATGATTGCCAATTACGATGCTAATTGGACGTATCGCCTGCGGGGAATGTTCCCCTGCTCAAAGCGATGTTGTCATTGTGACATTATTTAATAGGAAAATCAACCATTAGTTTTGATAAGCATCGGACAGCGGCTTGCACGTTATACTTCACGTGCATGAAAATGAATATTAATGCTTCAATGCAACCTACAACTCAAAACACGGTATGGTGTTATAGTACGCACTCAAACCCATGAAAATACTACTGGTCGAAGATGAACATATTTCAAGGCAGATGGTCAAAAAAATTCTACTCAAGGCCGGGCACGAGGTGGTGGAGGCGGAAGACGGCCAGGCGGCATGGGAATTGTTTCAACGCGAACCTTTCCAGTTCGTCATTACCGATTGGATGATGCCCAGGCTCGATGGACCGAGCCTGGTTCAGCATATTCGGTCAAGCGACCAAAAAAGCTACACTTATATTGTTCTGCTAACGGCCATGGACGATAAGGATAATGTGGTAAGCGGCCTGGAATCGGGCGCGGACGAGTACCTCACCAAGCCCTTTAACAACAAGGAATTGATCGCCCGGGTTGCCAGCGGGATACGCATCCTTAACCTGGAAGAACAACTAATCCAGGCGCGCCAGCAAATGGAACAACTGGCCTTACACGACGGCCTGACCGGGTTGCTCAACCGCCGCGCCATCGAGGAATATGCCGAGGCAGAATTCGACCAGACAAGCCGGAAAAAACGCCCGCTGAGCGTGGTCCTGCTGGATGTGGATCATTTCAAAAGCGTCAACGATAAATATGGTCACAAATTTGGCGATCACACCCTGCGGCGGGTGGCGCAACTCCTGACAGGAGACCTGCGCAAATATGACCGTGTCGGGCGTTGGGGCGGCGAGGAGTTCATCCTGATACTGCCAGAGACTCAACTACAGGATGCAATCATGGTAGCGGAACGGTTGCGGTCCCGAATTGCTGACATGAAGCTATCGCTGGAAAATGGGAAACAATTTTCAGTACAGATCAGCCTCGGCGTAGCCTGCACCACCGGGGAATTTCCATCACTTCAAAAGTTGATCGATGCCGCGGACCAGGCTATGTATCGGGCAAAACAAACTGGCCGCAATCGCGTCTGCTCTTCTGAATCAGCGCACTAAAAACCAAGAATTTTCCAAATGCGATTACAAAAGTAATAGCCAAAACTCCGGCTGAATATGCTCCCATATTGTGAGTGGGATATAGAATTCCCCGGTTTTACCGCCAATAGTGGGAGCCTTTGTTCAGTAATTTTTTGGCGCGCCGGCGGGAAGCTAATTTCCAATCACCGCATGGTAAAATCGCAAATTGCCGGCACGTGGAAGTGCAAAACCTCTCAAATAAAAACCGCCAGCCAGATAAAAAGGCGTTGCCTGAACAGGTTTGACGACGGCAGGGCACAGTTTCAGATTTTTTGGAGCAATAATAATGATAAAGCTAAGTTACAGCACTTTTGGGTTAACCGACCTGGATTTTTTGGATTCAATCGACGTTGTAGATAAGGCGGGGTATCCGGGGATCGAGCTTTCTTTTCATCGGGATCAGTTCAATCCGTTCAACATTACCGATGAGTATCTCGCAAAAGTCAAAAATCGACTCGACAGTTTGGAAGTGAAAGCCGCCTGTGTATCAACCGCTTCGCATTTTTTCACTCCCCAGCGTCCACATGAACCATCGTTGATGAGCCCTGATCTGGCGGGGCGGAAGCGGCGCATCAACCTTGTCAAACGCGGGATTCATGTCGCTCGAAAGCTGGACGTAAACCTTGTCACATTTGGAAGCGGATTCATCCGCGATGAGCATGTGAGCAATCCATCGGTCAATCCGCGCGAACTGCTGGTGGACAGCGTCCATCAATGTCTGAAGGAACTGCATAACGATGAAGACATCACCCTGCTGATCGAGCCAGAGCCGGGCATGTACATCGAGACACTCGAACAGGGCATCAGCCTGGTCGATGAGGTGAATTCATCCCGCTTCCAACTGCACCTTGACCTGAATCACAACTACTGCTCCGAGCAGAACTATCTTGAAGCGCTGGGCAAAGCCGCGCCTCATGCGAAATTCCTGCACGTCTCCGATTCGCAGGAAGGCTATAACCTGAAACTGGTCAAAATGGCGGACGACCTCAAGATGGATTTGAACTTCGCCAACTACCTGGTCTACTTCCCCGAATTCGCAGACTACCTGCTGGTTGACCCCCACCACCCCATCTATTTTTATGATGAAATGCCCGATGCCAAACAAAAGAAGCGCATCGAAGCGCTTCTCGGCTCGGTGAATATTTCCACACCGCCCGCCTTCGTAGACTACAACAGCCTGTACGCGGGGCAATCTCCATTCGAGAGCGAGATTTTCGTCTATCTTATTTCCGTGCCAGGGTTGAGCTACGATGTGCTTGAAAGAGCAAGACCCATCATCATTTACCTGCGAAGCACAAAGGTTGCAAGCGGTAAATTATTGATGGATAAAATGGTGGCCAACACCCTGACGGGCATCGTCCACTTCCACGAAATTCCCGGCGAAGGGACAATGGATTTCGCCGCCAGCTTCAAAGCGCTGACCGATAATGGCTTTTCAGGCTACGCCTCTGTTGAGTTGTACCACCACGTTGCATCATGGGAAAAGGCGCTGAGCGACAGCTACAGGCATTTGTCGCAGTTTGTTTAATAAGTTTAGGTAGGGGCGACCCTTCAAGGTTTGACTGGGTGTCTGACCTCACTTGGCGGGTCGCCCCTACTTGTTCAAGAATAGGAGAGAGTTATGATAGACGTTACTCAGCTCGGCTGGGAGGCCGCCACAGTTGGGGAATTGGATCATCGTGTGTTGAAAGCGCCGCATGTCAAACTGCGCTCATTCACCCAGGGACCGACAGGCGACGTGGTGTACGCAGTAGATTTACGCATCAATCCGCCCAATTCAACCTTTTTATCCTCCACAGAGATGCACTCTTTTGAGCATTTCCTTTTATGGGGGTTTCAAAAATATATGCCGCAAAATTTCATCTCCATCGGTCTGATGGGATGCCAGACCGGCTTTTACCTCATCCTTTTCAACGAAGGGCGCGCCAAAGCCATCTTCGACACATACGCAACAATCCTGAACGATGTGCTGGCAGCCAGCGAAGTGCCGTATGCCAACATCGCGCAATGTGGCAATTACAAAAATCACAGTCTGGAACTTGCCCAACAGCTTGCAAAAAGAGTGCTGGAAACCAGGCTCAATTGGAATCAGGTGGCATGAATCAGAATGGGCACAAGACGAGTCACTTATCAACATACCATCGAATATGAGGTCCTCAGCACCGCCAATTTGTTCCATCCGCAGAATTGGGCGCTGTTATCCGCCGGCAGGATCGAAGATGCCCGCCGTTTCATCGTGGTGGACAGTAATGTAGAGAGACATTATTCCGCCGAAATACAAAATTATTTTTCGCATCATCACATCGAAGCAAAGATCGTCACCTTCCCCAGCGGTGAGGAAAACAAGACAGTGGAAAATTATCTTTCCATCCTGCGGGGGTTGGACTCCTTCCCCATCCATCGCAGGGACGAGCCGATCATCGCCATTGGCGGCGGCGTTCTCACCGATGTGGTGGGGTTTGTCGCCAGCAGTTACCGCCGTGGCGTGCCGCATATCAAAGTGCCGACCACTTTAATGGGATATGTCGACGCTTCGATCGGCATCAAGACCGGGATCAACTTCAATGGAAGTAAGAATCGGCTCGGGGCATTTCATCCGCCTCAAAAGGTCCTGCTCGATAAAGCTTTCCTCAAAACCCTGCCCAAGCGTCACATCCTGAACGGGGTTTGTGAAATCATCAAACTGGCCGTCATCAAAGATGCGGAATTGTTTGGCCTGTTGGAAGAGCATGGCGCGCAAAGCGTTGACGCTCATTTCCAGGACGAGCAAGGCGGCGTGATCCTTGACCGCGGAATCAGCGGAATGCTGGAGGAGTTACAGCCAAATTTATTCGAGGAAGATCTGGCGCGCAAAGTGGATTTTGGACATACCTTCAGCTACGGATTGGAAACCCGCCATGAAGCGCATCTGTTCCACGGCGAGGCGGTCTTGCTGGATATTCTCATCTCCACGCTGATTGCCCAGGCGCGGAATTTACTCTCCGAAGAGGAGACCAGCCGCATCTTCCATCTGACCGATGCGCTGGGAATGGAACTCAACGCCTCGATCCTCGACCCGGGCCTGCTCTGGGAATCGCTGACGGAGCGTACCTACCACCGCAACGGACTGCAGAGAGTCCCCATGCCGCGCGGCATCGGAGACTGTACCTTCCTGAACGATATCAACGCGGACGAAATCGAATCCGCAGTCAAAACTTTAGAAGATAGGATCAATGTAAAAAATGAAATCATTTGAAAATGCCGACAACAAAGAAATAAACAAGTTCGATAGGGTCTCTCAAATCTGGTGGGATCTCAAAGGGGAAATGGGAACCCTCCATACCATCAACCCGCTGCGCACGAATTTCATCATGGAGAAACTGAATGGGGGCAGTCCAAGAATATTGGATGTGGGTTGCGGTGGCGGCATCCTCTCCGAGGCGTTGGCCAAAGCCGGGGCGCAGGTAACAGGCCTGGACTTGTCCGAAGCGTCCATTCAAGTCGCCAAACAGCACGCCCAGCAGCAGGGATTGAACATCGACTACCGCTACGAAAGCGTTGAAGAGGTTGCTCAAAAAAATGTCGGCAGTTTCGACGTGGTGACCTGCATGGAAATGCTGGAGCATGTACCGGAGCCGGGCAAAGTTGTGGCCGCCTGTGCCCAGGCGTTGAAGCCGGGCGGGCACGCCTTCTTTTCGACCATCAACCGCACGCCGAAAGCCTTCCTGTTTGCTATCATCGGCGGCGAGTATGTCCTGCGGCTCTTGCCACGCGGCACGCACACCTATTCAAAACTCATTCGTCCAACCGAATTAAAAAATTGGAACCGCGAAGCCGGGTTGGACTTCGTGCGCCTCGCCAGCCTGATGTACAACCCCTTCACCCGCACGTTCAAAGTTGCCGCGGGCAAAGAAGATGTAAATTACATGGCGCATTTCATTAAGAAATAATTTTAATGGGTCACATCATTGCGAGCCGCCGTTGGCCTGGTGGGATAAAGTCCATAAAGAGGCCAGGCGGCGAAACAATCTCCCATGAAGGAGGTTGCCTCGCTTTGCTCGCAACGATGCGGTGACCGGAGATATAAATTATGAAACGTTTCTTTGCACTTTCTCGAACTACACACGGCGTTTTGGATATTGCCGCGCCCGGTTTTGTCGCTTTGCTTTGGCTGGGAAATTTTCCCCAATGGCAGACCATTCTGCTGTCGCTGTTCACCGCCTTCGCAGCTTACACAGCGATCTACGCCCTCAACGATCTCGTCGGCATTGCAGTGGACAAGGAAAAATTCACCGGCGGCATCAATGCCGGTTATTCCGTCGAAGCATCTAACCTGCGCTATCCGCTGGCGCAAAATGTACTCAGCTATCGCAGCGGCCTGCTTTGGTTTGCCGGCTGGTTTGCATTGGCGCTCATCGGTTCCTATTATCTTAACCCGTCCATCGTTTTTATTCTGTTCGCCGCCGCCGTGCTGGAAGTTGTTTATGTCCTGTTGCTCAAAGTCACCTACCTGCGCACCTTTGTAAGCGGGCTTGTCAAATCCAGCGGCCCTGTCGCCGCGGTTTTCGTTGTAGACCCCAACCCTGCGCCATCTCTTCTGCTGCTGATATTTGCCTGGATATTCCTTTGGGAAATTGGGGGCCAAAACGTACCCGCGGATTGGAACGACACCGTCGAAGACAAGCGCGTCAATGCAAAAACGATCCCCATTCATTTTGGCGCAAGGAAAGCAGGCATCATCGTCGTTATCACGCTGGGGCTGACGGTATTTACCAGCATGTTCCTGCCGTTGATCTCCCCGGTAAACCTGGGCACATTCTACCTGCTGGCAAGCGCCGTGGCCGGGTTCATTCTGCTCCTGAAACCGGGCTATCAACTGTATCAGCTCCAGGAAGGGCGCCAGGCCGCGGCATTATTCGACAGCGCCAGTTACTACCCACTGGCACAGCTCGCGATAATTTCCATCTTTGTACTTTCCAATGTCATCGGAAAATAACACACCCTGGTATCACCGCACAACCATTTATCAAATCTATCCGCGCTCCTTTTACGACAGCAACAGTGATGGAATTGGCGACCTGCAAGGCATCATCCAAAAATTGGATTACATCCACGGGTTGGGATTTGAAACGATCTGGATTTCGCCGTTCTTTGCCTCGCCGCAAGCGGATACCGGTTACGATATCAGCAACTACACTGACATCGCTCCCGAATACGGCACCATGGACGATGCCCTGCGATTGATCGAGGAAGTCCATCAGCGTGGGATGAAGATCGTCTTTGACATGGTAATGAACCACACATCCATTGAACATCCATGGTTCAAGGAATCGCAGTCTTCTCGAAATAATCCAAAATCAGATTGGTACATCTGGCGAGATTCCCCTCACCCTTTCCTAGGAGAGGGACCAGGGGTGAGGGCCAAGCCTAATAATTGGCAAAGCTTAACGGGCGGAAGCGGCTGGCACTACTCCGCAGAGCGTGGACAATATTTCTGGTCCAGTTTCCTGCCCTTCCAACCCGACCTGAACTACCGCAACTCCGAAGTGAAAAGGGCCATGTTCGACATCGTCCACTTTTGGCTAAGCCAAGGCGTGGATGGTTTTCGGCTGGACATTTTCAACGTCATCTACAAAGATGCTGAATTTCGAGATAATCCTTTTTCATTCAAGCTCCTTCCCACCGAAGACGATCCATCTGGATTCTTTCAGGAAGTAAAATACAACCTGAACCAGCCAGAGAGCTTCGAGTTCGCAAAGGAATTCCGCAGTGTGTGCGATGAATTTGGAGACAAAATCCTGCTCGGCGAAGTCAGCGGGGACAGATCCACCATTCGCAAATTCCTTGGGGACGAGGTTAACAACGGGCTGGGATTGGTATTCGACTTTGAAATGCTCAACTTTCAGTTCAGCGCGGACTATTTCCGTAAAATAATTCAACGCATCGAAGCGCATTTTCCTAACCCATTCATGCCTGTGTACGTCTTTAGCAATCACGATAGGCGCAGAAGCATTCACAAACTCGGCGGTGACCTTCACAAGGCCAAACTGCTCGCCATGTTGCAACTCACCGTGCGCGGTGTGCCGTGCATGTATTATGGTGAAGAGATCGGCATGACAGACCTGCCCCTGCCCTTCAATTCCGCATTTGACCCCATTCCGCATAAGTTCAAATTCATCCCGCGTTTTGTTTTCGACTTTCTTGGTATGACCATCAATCGTGACGAAGTCCGCACACCGATGCAGTGGGACGGGAGGAAGAATGCAGGCTTTTCATCCGCAGAAAAGACGTGGCTGCCCGTGCATGGAAATTACAAAGAAATCAATGTGGAAAAGGAGAGCGGAGAAGATGATTCTTTGCTTCACACGGTCCAATCCGTGCTGAAGATCCGCAGGCAGGAAAAAGCCATTCAGGAAGGGAGCTTGCAAATTTTAAATGGCCTGCCCGAAGACGTGCTTGGCTATTCACGAAAATTTGAAGATGAAAAGATCGTCCTCCTTCTGAATTTCAGTTCACAGGAGAAAGAGATTCGGATGGACGTTTCAGAATGCCTGTTTAAAATTTCTACGAAAGACGAGGTAAAAAATCAAGCCATCCGTTTGGATGGCCTGGGTGGTGTGATATTTAAATCAAGGTAACAGAAATTCACAAACGAATTACTGGGACGAAACGATCAATACCAGAACAATCTCTCCGTGGGGAATAATACTGATCGGCAGCAGGGGTAGATTGCCGTTAGTAAACATCAGCAGTGCCGTACCCGTATCGCCTGTGCCGGAGGCCATCAAGTTCCAGCCCAGTTTTAGAAGTTCCAGTTCATAATATGCCTGCACTTCTTCAACAGAAGCATCAATGGTAAAGCGATAGCTTTCCTTATCTTCGTCTCCATTAATCGCGCCCGGCATAATGGGTATTCCTTTCCATGTTTCGAGCGGAACTCCGGACGGCAATAAACCCAACAAATCAGGAGTCTCCGTAGGCGGGACCGGGGTGGAGGTCGGCGTGAATGTTGGGGGTTGCGTCTCAGTAGGGATGGGAGTCGCGGTTTCCGTTGGGGCGGCCGTTGGCGCAGGCGCAAATGTGGAACAAGATACAACGAATAGGGAAAGAACAAAGAGTGGAACGATTTTTTTGATCATCAGATTTCCTCCTGCCTCATAGATTGAAATGCCTGACAGGATCACTGTCAGGCATTCATTTTACTTCAATTTTTCTTCGACAACTTTTGATAATTTACCCAACGCCGCACTGACGTTTCCATCAGGCAGGCTGCCTTGCGCCAGGTTGGGACGTCCGCCGCCCT
>JACPVB010000146.1 GCA_016191985.1 Chloroflexota bacterium
GATTTATTGTCAGGTTAATTTGTTAATCTGCAAAATCTTGCGGTACCGCGTAAGGTGGGTAGCTCATTTGATTTTCAAAAGATAAGTTTCATAGGGAAGTAGTTCATCGAATGGTTTGTAATCGCTGAATTGCCCGTTTGTAATTTCCAATGGCTGGGCTTGCTCTGAGCCGAGGAGTAGAGATGGGGTGATAGTCCCGTCGGGGAGTAAGCTTTCTTCCAGACTCAACGCGTAGTCCGTGATTGGCTCATCTCCCAAATTGACGACAATCAGAATGCTTTCATCGCCGCTGTTTCGTAGGAGCGCAAACACGGCGGAGTTGCCTGTTTCAATCAAAACGGCGTCGCCTTTTAGCAACGCGGGGTGTTCCTTGCGAAGTTGAATGAGCGTGCGGTAGTGATTTAAGAGGGAGGCGGGGTCTTCGGTTTCTACGGCGACGTTTACGGTTTCAAAATCCGCATTGGGCGCGCGCCAGGGATTGCCTGTGGTGAAGCCCGCATCCTCGGCGTTTGTCCATTGCATGGGCACGCGGATATCTTCATCGGGCTTTTTGCCCGTCATGCCGATCTCTTCGCCGTAATAAATGAACGGTGTGCCGGGGGAAGTGAGCAGTAACGTTGCCGCGGCTTTCGCCTTGCCTGTATTTCCATTAAAGACCGACATAACGCGGTTCTGGTCATGATTAGTGAGAAAGGTGGCGTAGTTGAAATCGGGCATATCCTGAAAAGCAAATTTGAACGCGCTGGTCACACCGGAATTTGCGCCGCCGTTGACGCTGTTCACAAACCCGCTGGACATTTCAAAGTTGAAGATGTGGTCGAGCTCATCGCCTGTGTAAAGGTTAACAACAGAAGAACCTGCGCCGAACACTTCTCCCACTGTGTACGCCTGTGGGTTCTGGGTTTTGTAAGCAGTATAAAAATCTTTTAGCCATGTATGGGTGGCGGGGGTGTTTTCGAGTTTGCCGTTTTCTTCGATCAGGTGTTTGACCGCGTCGATGCGAAAGCCGTCCACGCCGATTTCGTTGAGCCAGAAATCTGTGACGTTGAGCACAGCGTCGGTGACGGCAGGGTTGGTGTAATTCAGGTCGGGCATGCAGCCCCAGAAAAAGCCGTAGTAATAACCATTCTGTCCCTGATGCCAGTTGCCCGCGCCAGGCTCGTTTGCCCAGACGTAAAAATCACGATACGGCGAATCCAGGTTTGCGTTCGCATCCTTAAACCATGGATGCTGGCTTGAGGTATGGTTGATGACCAGGTCAATGATGATGCGAATATCCCGCTTGTGCGCTTCGTTCAGGAGGTTTTTGAAATCATCCATTGAGCCATATTGCGGGTTGACGGCATAATAATTGAGAACATCGTACCCGTGATAAGAGGGCGAGGGATGAATGGGCATCAGCCAAAGGGCGTCCACGCCGAGCGATTCGAGGTAGTCCAATTTTTGGGTGATGCCGTTGAAGTCACCGATGCCGTCCCCGTCAGTGTCGTAAAAGGAGCGGACGAAAATTTCATAGAAGACCGCTTCGTTCCACCAGTTGGCTGATTCTGCTTCGGGCGCAGGAGTGGCCGTTTGGGCAGGAGCAACCGTCGGCGGGGTGGGAGCGCATGACGATAAGAAGGAAAAAAGCAGAAGTGTTGAAAGAATCCGTTTAAGCATGGTGATATCTGAGCGAAGAAATTCCCCTATAAAGTGACAGTCACCTTTGCGAAGCACCCCGTAGCGAAGCGGAGTGGGCAAAGGTGGCTGTCACTTGTAAATTAACCTTTGACGCTGCCTGTGGTGAGGCCGCCGACGATCTGTTTTTGCAGGCCAACGTACACCACTGCAACAGGCAGGGCAACGATGACTGCCATGGCCGCAAAACGGTTCCAGGGGACACTGTTGGCGTATTGGCCGGTCATGTTGTAGAGGGTCATGGCGAGGGTGTAGTCTTTGGGCTGGGAGAGGAACAGCCAGGTGGTGACGAATTCCTGCCAGTGACCGATAAATCCGAGGAAGAATGTGACGGCAAGCTGTGGCATGGCCAGCGGGATGACGATCTGCCAAAAGGTTTGGTTGGTGTCCGCGCCGTCAATGGCGGCGGCTTCTTCGAGTTCTTTTGGAATCGTATCGAGGTAGCCTTTCAGGTTCCAGACCGCGAAAGGCAGGGCGGTGGCTGTCATGGCGATGCCGACGCCCAGGAGGGAATCGCGCAAGTTGAAGACGAGTTTGCCTTTGGCTCCGCCTTCGCAGGTGGTGAAGGGCTGAATTGCAACCACCTCCTTTGTGCATTGCTTTACTTGAATCTGATTCAGAAGGAGGTAGAGCGGCGTACTTAATCCCACGGCTGGCATCAGCAGCGGAATGAATACCAGGATCATAAGCACTTCACGCATTTTGAACTTTAATCTGGAGAAGGCGTAGGCCGCTGTCACTGCGATGAGCAATGCCGCCAAACCGACACCTACCGAAAGTAGCACGCTGTTTTTCAAGAGTTCAATGAATGTGACGGGGTTCCCTGTCGGTTTATCCAGCACCTGCTTGTAGGCAACGAAGGATATTTCCTTTGGTATCAATTCCAATGAAGATGGGCGGGTTGTCTTGGAGCTAAAAGACAAGGTGACAATGTACATGATCGGAAACATGACGGAGGCGAGGATGGCCAGGCTGATAATTTGGAGTAGTAGCTGCCTCCACAATGGAAGGTTGCGCCCACTCGTTTGGCCGGATGTGTTCATGTTCAGGAAGCGAACAATTGGGTTTTTGCTGGTTGTTGATTTTGGGGCTTCCATATCTTATGCCTCCGAGTAATTTTGCGTGGCGCGGGTGATGCGGTTTGTGATCAGGAAGACGATCATTGCAACGCCGAAGATGATGACCGCAAACGCCGCGGCAACGCCATACCAGCGCAAATTACGGACAAGGTTATATGCAAATGTAACCAATAATTCAGTGGAGCGGGCCGGCCCGCCCCCGGTCATGAAGAAGACGAAGTTGAATAGATTGAACGATAGCGTGAAGCCGTATACGGCGGCCGGGATCATGGCTGGGCGCAGCAGTGGGACGGTGATGTTCCAGAACTGCTGTCCGCCGGTTGCGCCATCGATGGAGGCGGCTTCGTATAAGTCTCTGGGAATGCTTTGTAATGCGCCCGTCGCCACCACAGACATAAAAGGCCAGCCAAGCCAGAAGTTTGCGATCATCATGGCGTAATAGGCGAGGGTGAGCGGCGCTCCGGGCAGGAAGCCCGGGATGGGCGGTTTGACATCTTCAAACCAGCGAATGAAGATGGGTCCCGTATTCCCGAAATATGTGGAAATATTTGCAAGCAGTTGGTTCATGGCCCCGTAGCGTTCATCGAAGATGTTTGTCCAGACTGTGGCTACCACGAGGGGAGGGACGACCACCGGGAGGATGTACACAGCGCGGTAGATACGCTTCATCCAAAGGCCTTCTGTATTTAGAAGAGTGGCGATCAGTACACCGGCGGGGACGTGCAGCATGACGTTGCTCAGCGCCCACCAGAAGTTGAACTCCAGGACTCTAAAGAAGTTAAAGTTTTCGACCGGGAGCGCAGCCGTAAAAATATCGATATAATTTTTTAAACCAATGAATTCCAGTTCGGGAGATTTCAGTCCAAGCAGGAGATGTTTTGTGTCAAAATTTGTGAACGAAATGATGATTTGATAGATCAATGGATAAAAAGTGATTATCCCCATGATCAGAAAAGCGGGCAATAGATAAAGATACGGTAGTGATATTTTTCGCCATTGGGCTTTTCGGCTGGAAGGTTTTGAAATTTCCATACTTATTTCTCCTGGCTTGAAAATACAACGTACAGAGTTATCGCGTAATTTACCAAACTGAAACCATGATTTTTACCCGCAATTTTCAACAAAAAGTTTGGTAATTTATGCCACAGTGATAATACTAAAGTGGGAGCGGACAAGTTCCCCTGTCCGCTCCCGGATTGCAAGTTAGGTCAAAATACTTTACTTGGTTGCGCCTTCAAAGCCGGCCTTGACCCAGTCAGCGGCAGGAGTGCCGGCATCAAAGACCTGGTCGGTGCCGCAGAAGTTGCCCCAGTAATTGCCCATGGCTTCCACCTGCGGGCGGAAGTAGCCGGTGGCAAAGGCATCGAGCAAGCCCTGAATCAGCGGGTCGGTCACTTCGACGGTGGTGTTGGCAGGAACGTGACCAGCATCGTTCATCATGAGGGTTTGGGCATCAGTGTTGGTGAGGTAGAGAGCCACTTCGATGGCGGCTTCCGTGTTGGCGCTGTTCGGGTTGAAGTACCAGCCGTCGATACCGAGAAGCGGGTTGGAATCTCCACCAGGGCCAGCGGGGATCGGAGCCACAGCGAGCTTGTCGCCAAGAGCATTGCGGTAATCGCCCATTGCCCAGTTGCCATTGGTGATGGCAGCAACGGTGCCTTCGGTGAAGGGAGCGAGACCATCGCTATCGTTGCGAGGCCAGCCGTTCGCCACAGAGACCTGATACAGATCGTTCAAGTAGGATACAGCTTCGGTAACCTTGGCCTGGTTGGCTTCGTCGGTGACGAAGTTGTAGTCGGCATCGAAGATCTGTCCGCCGAAGGAGCCGAAGAAGCCCCAGTGGTGGTAGCAGCCAAAGCTGAGAGCGACGGGTGTGCCGCCTTCCATCAAAGCCTTGAGATCATCAGTGGTGGCGGGGGCTTCGGGGAGAAGGTCGGTGTTGTACCAGAAGACGACGGCTTTCAGGGATTCGGGAATACCATACAGTTTGCCATCGTACATCATGCCGCCCTGGGAGAGTTCGCTATAATCGCCGAGTTTGCCAGCGGTGAGTTCGGTGATGTCAGCGACGGTTCCAGCGCGAACCTGACCGCCGAGGTTGTCGTTCGGGGCGATGAACATATCAGGACCACCACCAGCGGCGACATCGGTATCGTATTTGTTGAAGATGTCGTTGAAGGGGACCTGGAGAACATTGATCTTGTACTGGGGCATATCTACAGCGGCTTGTTCGAGCAGGCTTGCCAGGGCGGTCTCTTCGGCGGAGCCAGTACCGTAGGCGTGCCAGAAGGTTACTTCGATCACTTCAGCGGGAGCTTCGGTGGCAACGGGGGCTTCAGTGGCTTCAACCGGAGCTTCGGTGGACTCAACAATCGGGGCTTCAGTGGCCGCAGGGGCGCAGGCGCCAAGCGCGAGAGCCGCAATGATCAATGCGGTCAATAGGACAAGCAAATTCTTTTTCATTCTCTTACTACTCCTTAGAAATTTTGGAAACAGATTTATCTTGGAAGTGGGTAATACAATTGGCGTTTATTGCAGACAGACCACCTCCTTTCAAGAGGTTATCGAATTGCTTCTTCTGTGTTTCCGTCAAAGATATGGAACTTGTCCATATCGAAGATCACCTGGGTTGTATCGTTCACGCGGAGTTTGGAGCGCGGGTCCACACGGCCTACAAAGGTGTTTCTTCCGCTGACGAGGTAGATCAAAGTTTCGTTGCCCATCAATTCGGTTACATCCACCTTTGATGCAACTTTCTCCCCATTGATGTTTTGAGGGGCAAATTCAGGATCATGGATATTCTCCGGGCGAATGCCGAAGATCACGCTGCGTCCGTCCATGCTTTTGTAGGGCGCGGAGTGTGAATCTGGAATGCGAACCTGGAAGTCGCCTGTATCCACCACGATCTTGTCGCCGCTTTTTGTCAGTTTGGCGGGGAAGAAGTTCATGGCGGGTGAGCCAATGAAACCGGCTACGAACAGGTTGTTCGGTAAATCGTACAGATTCTGCGGAGTATCCAGTTGTTGTAGATTACCCTTGTTGATCACGGCGATACGCGAGGCCATGGTCATGGCCTCGGTCTGGTCGTGGGTCACATAGATGAATGTGGTTTGCAGGCGCTGGTGCAGTTTGCTGATCTCGGCGCGCATCTGCACGCGCAGTTTTGCATCCAGGTTTGAAAGGGGTTCATCGAACAAAAAGACTTTCGGTTCACGCACAATGGCGCGTCCCACGGCCACACGCTGGCGCTGTCCGCCGGAGAGCTGGCGTGGTTTACGCTGGAGCAGGTCGGTAATTCCAAGAATTTCCGCAGCCTCATTCACGCGGCGCTTGATCTCCTCTTTTGGAGTCTTGCGGAGCTTGAGGCCAAAGGCCATGTTGTCATAAACAGAAAGATGGGGATACAACGCATAGGACTGAAAGACCATGGCAATATCGCGGTCTTTCGGGGCCACATCGTTTACAACGCGATCACCGATGACGATCTCTCCACCTGTGATCTCTTCCAATCCAGCCAGCAGGCGCAGAGCCGTTGTCTTTCCGCAGCCTGACGGACCGACCAGCACCAGGAACTCTTTATCTTGAACTGAAATATTGAGATTCTTGATGATCGTCAAGTCACCGAACTTCTTTACTACGTTATTGTATGTAACACTTGCCATGGGAATCCTCCAGTCGTTAGAATATGGTGACTTTATTATAACCATAAGGCCAAAATTGACCTATGATTTTTGAATACGAGTTAGTTGTGTGGAAAAACTAATCCGACTGTTTTACAGCAAAATGGGCGTTTTTTTGGCGGCAGATTCGATGAATGCGAGAATTGCGGCAATGTTCCCACGGCTGTCCTCCAGCGAAATCCGCGGCGGCTTATTGAGCAGGATCGCGTCGCACATGTCTTCCACCTCGCCAAGATACAGCTCAGTCCCTGAAATTTTTATTTTTTCTTCAGCATCTTCGCGTGCCAGATACAATTCACTTTTCGCCCTCGGCTTAAATGGAGCGGGGATTTTTAAAACCGCATCACTGCCCACGATTTCGATATGAGAACGCAAGGGGGATTTAAAGCCCGAATCAAACTGGGCATGGACTCCGTTTGCAAACCGCATTTGCCCGATGAAAGAATCATCGCTTCCTCCCCCGCCCTCAACCTGCCAGCCAAAAACTTCAACAGGTTCCTCCCCGATGATCATCCGCGCGTAACTGATGGGATAGCAGCCCACATCCCAGATGCTGCCGCCGCCCATTTCTTTTACAAAGCGATAATTTCCTTCCCGTGTGAGGGTGAAGGTAAACGCGCCTTTGATGAGTTGCAGCTTTCCAAGAACGCCGCTATCCACAATTTCTTTCGCTTTTAAAGTCTGCGCATGGTGACGGTACATGAAGGCCTCCGCCAGAATTTTCCCAGTTTCTTTGGAGGCAGCGATCATTGCATCCACTTCCGGGAGCGTAAGCGCGAGCGGTTTTTCGCAGAGCACATGTTTGCCTGCGCGCAAGGCTTTGATCGTCCATTCGGCGTGCAGGTGGTTGGGGAGGGAGTTGTAAATTACGTCAATTTCAGGGTCAGCGAGCAGGGCTTCGTAGCTGCCGTGTGCGCGCGGAATTTTATTCTCGCGGGCGTATTCGTCAGCGGAGGATTGGCTCCTCGAAGCAACGGCCAGCAAGCGGGTCCGTTTTGAAGCGTTAAGAGGTTTGATCAAAGCCTGGTTGATCTTTGCCGTCGATAGAAGTCCCCAATTAAGTTTTTGTTCCATGCCGAACTCCTTTCATTAATACCATGTTGGAAATGACCAGCAGCGCCGTAAAGACTGCGCCAATTGCAAAACCTGACTTCAAGCCGAGCAGATCGCTTGCCCATGCGATCATCCACGGACCGAGCAATCCGCCGATGCCTGCAAATGTAAATAATACGCCAAGAATGGTGTTTGTATTTTCCTTCTGGTTTTCCGAAACCGTAGCGGTGAAGGTGGGGAAGATGATCGAAAAAAAGAAACCTGTGAATGGAAGAAATAAGGATAGATTTGTGAATGTTCCGAGGGAAATACAAACCAGGCCGCCAATGGAAGCAAAAAGGATCGAACGTAGATAACCGAGACGATGTACGATGAACCCGCCTCCCAGCCGCCCAAGCATGAGCAGGGCAAAGAAAAGGGAGAGGCTTTGATTGCTGGTTGTTACGCTTTCGCCGCGGAGTTCCTGAAGAAAAGTTACCAGCCAGGATGCAATCCCGATCTCCGCGGCGACGTAAAATGTTATTGCGGCATAGAACCACGGAAGGCTGCCTGTAAAGGCAAAATTAGGTATCTGCCGAAAGTCGATGCTGTTGGTTTGCTCCTGCGACCTTGGAAAGTGGATGAATGAAAATATCAGGACGAACAGGGTGATCAGCAGAATATCCCAGCGGTAAATTATGCGCCATGAGATGTTCAGCGCCAGCAGCCAGCCCGCGAAGAGCGGGGCGATCAGTGAGCCAAGCCCGTGCAATACGGCCATCAGATTAAGGTACAGGCCTTTTTTCTGTGGATGGATTTGTACGATGGTGGCATTTGCCCCCAATTCGATGGCGCCCAGCCCGAGTCCCACGCAAAATAATGAAGCGGTTAAGAGAAGTGTGTTTTGGAATGCGCTGTATCCGCTTACACCTGCCGCCAATAAAATGCCGGCAAGGAGCAGGATTGCTTTTAAACCGAATCGGTCGGCGAGAATGCCTGCGATCAGGGAGGTAATGATAAAACCGAAATATTCGCCAAAGAAAATATTCCCGCTTGTGCCGTAATCAATATTCAATTCGCGGATCATGGACGGAAGGGTGGGACCTTTTAGGTTATCTGTAAAGCCGAATACAAAGAAGGAAAGGAAACATCCGATTGTGATGAGAAGAATGGTTAGTTTTAATGATTGATTTTTCATGGTTGGATTGTACTTTAAAACAAAAGGGGTCTGGTTTCGCCAGACTCCTTTTGTTTGATTTAATGATTGGTGACGACGATGATTTTTTAATTCGTCTGTTATTTGCCGGTGTTGCGCGTGGCAACGTCGAAGATCACGGCGGCGGCCAATACTGCGCCGCGAACCATATACTGGTAGGAGATCCCTATTCCCATGAGATTCATTCCGCTCGTGAGGGAGGTCATTACCAGCGCGCCGATGATGGACCCAACCACTTTGCCAACACCGCCAGCGGCGGAAACGCCTCCGACGTAGGCGGCGGCAATTGCGTCGAGTTCGAATAATGTGCCTGCGGTGGTGGTGGCGGATTGCAGGCGGGATGCGAAGAGAATACCGGAAAGGGCGGAAAGCATGCCCATTGAGCCAAAGACGACATAAATCAATTTTTTGACGCTAATGCCGCTTAGTTCCGCCGCATCCGGGTTGCCACCGATTGCATAGATATGCCTGCCAAGCACCGTCTGGGACATGATGAAGTTGTAGACGATTGTAACAAAGAGGACAATAACAGCCGTCCAGGAGAGTCCTTGATATCCAGACAAAACCCACGTGATTCCGCCTATGATGGCAGATGTAAAAACAATCTTTAGGATGAAAATTTCTGTGGGGAGAACTTCAAAATTATAGGTTTGTTTTTTTCTTCGGTCATTAAACTCACTGAGGATCATGACCACAATTGCGACAATTCCCAAGATCAGGGTTAATTTGTGGATGCCGGGCAGAATACCGATGTCTGGAATATCGGGAACGAAGCCGTTGCCGATGGCATTAAACGCGTCGTCGTTGATGATAATGGTGCCGGTGCTTTCTGTTACAACCAGAATTGCGCCCCGATAAATCAACCATCCCGCGAGGGATGCAACAAAGGATGGGATTTTCATTTGTGCCACGAGAAATGCGGTCAGCAACCCGGCAATGATGCCGAGAACAAGGGTCAACGGGATGACGATATAAACCGGCAGGCTCATTCCAGCCTGTACGACCTTGGGATCCGCCATGGCAATGGCGGCAATTGCTCCCAAAAAGCCCGCCAGGAACCCCACGGATAAGTCAATGTGCCTGATGATAATAACCAGCGTCATGCCAATTGCAAGCACGGCGATATACCCCGTTTGATTGACCAGGTTGACAATGTTCCTGGAGGAAATGAAAGTGCCGCCTGTGGTAATCGTGAAAATGATCATGATAACGAACAAGGCGATATACATGCCGTATTCGCGAATGTTCTGCTGTAGTATTTTTCTTGCGGTGTTGAAGAAAGTCATTGTTTGCTCTCCTAATTGGTTGCCAGATGCATGATCTTTTCCTGAGTGGCTTCCTGTGCGCTTAATTCGCCTGCTATTCTTCCTGAGGCCACGATATAGATCCTGTCGCTCATGCCCAAAACTTCGGGCAGTTCGGAAGATATCATGATGATGCTCATCCCCTGTCGCACGAGTTCGGTCATGATGGTGTAGATTTCAAATTTAGCCCCGACATCTATTCCACGAGTCGGCTCATCCAGGATGAGTACGTTGGGTTTTACGAAAAGCCATTTTCCAAGGCAGACCTTTTGCTGATTGCCGCCACTTAAATTGGATACAATTTGTTCGACAGTTGGAGTCTTGATATTTAATTCCGATTTGTATTGATTCGCTACTTTGATTTCAGCGTTACTATTCACCACGCCGCCGCGCTCTGCCAGTTCTTTTAGATTGGCGAGCGAAATATTCTGCTTGACATCCTGAATAAGGATAAGCCCATCCCCTTTGCGGTCTTCAGATACATACGACATTCCCGCTGTGATGGCTTCCTTGGGGTGTTTGAAATTCCGTTTTTTGCCGTTCAAATAGAGATCGCCGCTTACCTGATAATTGTCCGGGTTTCCAAAAATACTTAATGCCAATTCAGTGCGACCGGAACCGATCAGACCTGCCAGGCCGATAATTTCACCCTTGTTCAATTTGAAGTTGACATCCTTCAATATGTCCCTGCCCAGGGCTGGGTTTCTGGCACTCCAGTTCTTTACCTCAAGGATGACTTCCTGGGTGGGTGCATGTTTCTTGGGAGGATATATATTGTTGATTTCACGCCCCACCATATGTTTGATAAGAACATTTTCCGAAATTTTGCCTTCGTGCGCACGGAGCGTGCAAATGGTTTGTCCGTCGCGCAGCACGGTGATCGAGTCTGCTATCGCGATGACTTCCTTCAACTTGTGGCTGATCATGATGCTGGTAACACCATGTTCCTTCAAATCGCGGAGAAGCTGGAGCAGGTTTTCGCTGTCTTGTTCATTCAAAGAGGATGTCGGCTCATCCAAAATGAGCAACTTGACATCCTTGCTCAGGGCTTTGGCAATTTCGACAAGCTGCTGTGTTCCCACGCCCAGGTCTTTAACTTTTATTGCAGGGTTAATATCCAATTTTACTTTTTTGAGCAATTCCCCCGCTTGCTTGATGGTTTCATTCCAATCGACAATGAAGTTGTTTTTTAATTCGTGGCCCAGAAAGATATTTTCAAATACAGTCATTTCTGGAACAAGCGCCAGTTCCTGGTAAATGATCGCGATGCCGGCATTCTCGCTGTCATTGATGTTTCTAAAGCGTTGAATTTCACCGTTCAATAAAATATCACCCGTATAGTCCCCATGAGGATATACCCCGCTGAGCACTTTCATTAAAGTGGATTTGCCCGCGCCATTTTCGCCGACAAGGCAGTGTATCTCTCCTGTGGAAACGGTAAAGCTGACGTCGCTTAATGCTTTTACCCCGGGAAATTCTTTTGTAATATTTTTCATTTCCAAGATGGGAGCGTTCATAAACTGTGGACTCCTGCGAAATGGCGGGTATGATTTGCCGAATTATACAGGAATAGCAATGGAAATAGTAGACCATCGCTATTCCTGTCTTTCATATTACTTGGTTACTTATTTCAGGCCGGTGAAATCGTCAGCGGAGTAGTAGCCGGAGTCGATCAGCGCGGCTTTGACATTGGCCTGGTCCACGGTCACGACAACGGTTGGGTTGGCGGGGACATCGAACGCGCCGTTGTTGTAGCTGTTGGTAGCCTCAGGAGTGCCGCCTTCGAGGAAGGTGGTGGCCGCCTTGATGGCATCGTCCACGAGGGTGCGAACGTCCTTGAAGACGGTCATGGATTGCTTGCCATCGATGATGTACTGGACGGAGGCTTTCTCAGCGTCCTGGCCGGTGACCATGTAGCTTGAGACATCGGCATCGGCAGCGAAGGCATCGGCAATCGCGCGAGCGGTACCGTCATTCGGGGCGAGGATGAAGACATCGCCCTTGGAGTCGGAACCATTGGCGGTGAGGTTGGCTTCGGCGAGGGTCTTGGCGGTGTTGAAGTCCCAGTTGGTGGTGACCTGACCGATGATGGCGGCTTGTTCGTCGCGGGTCAGGGTAGCCTTGTCCTGAAGGGCAACGGCCTCGGCGGAATTGGCGATGACGAAGGTACCGTCCGCGATCTTGGGCTGGAGGACATTCCAGGCGCCTTCAAAGAAGAGGAAGGCGTTGTTGTCGGAGGCTGCGCCGGCATAGAGATAGAGCGGGTTGCCGGTGCCGGAGGCATGA
>JACPVB010000174.1 GCA_016191985.1 Chloroflexota bacterium
CCGCCCTGAGCGATTCGTTCGAGCGTGTTTTTCCACATCGGGTCGAGCGGAATGTCGCCAAATGTCAACGCGTTATCGGGACAGCTTCCAATGCAAACGCCGCAGGAGACACACAACTTGGGATCAATCTCTGCCTGGAATTTGGGACGCGCGCCATCGGTGCGGGGAATCATTTTGATGGCGAGATACGGACAATCACGCTCGCAAAGAGTACAGCCGTCGCAGTTGGCTAAATCCACTTTAACGGGTTTGAGTTCTTTTGCGCGGGGCATTAGCCATGGCGCGGCAGTGATGATGCCAACGATGAAAAACAGGATGCTCCAAAAGAGCGCTTGCGGTCCGCGCAGGAAGGTGGGTAGATAAAATAAATAGAATAAGTCAATGGGGGCTTCGCTGGGCAGCTGCGTGGCGTTGAGCGGCGGCAACATGCCGAGCGGGAAAAGCGCCGCAGAGAGCAGGAGCACAAAAATGGAGATGACCATCCAATATTTGGGAGGGAGCCATTTGGTGCGGCTCATGCGTTTGAGGTGCAGCCACAGGAAGTAAGCCGTGAGCGCCGAGAGACCGAGATGCAGGACGATGACGATCATCATGAAGACCCAGCCCGTGCCCGCCGCCTCGCCGACGATGAAGTCTACGATGAAGGCTTGTCCACTTTTGAAATTGCCGAGAATTTTAAAAAGGCTTTGGTTCAGGATTTGTGCGCGTTCATCCCAGATGAGCCAGTAACCGGTGATTCCAATCGCCCAAACCACAACCGCCATCCCAACGCCGGTGACCCAGGCCAGCCAGCGCGGCCCACGGAAGCGATCCTGAAAGAAGGTGCGCCATCCGTGCAGGAGCGCGAAGATGACCGCCGCATCGGATGCATAGCGGTGCATGGCGCGGATGATGCGGCTGATGAAGTTGGCTTCGATTTTGGATACAGCGAGGTAGGAAAATGTAAACCCGAACGGGTAGAACAAAGTTAAGTAGATGCCCGTCAGCAGGATCACCACAAGCAGGAAAATGGTGATTGTGCCGGTGTGATAGAGCGGATTGAAGCGCGGGTCGTGGATGAGCCAGTTGATGGGGGCTTCGAGGCGCAGGGAAATGCTCTCGAAAAAATTGAGCAGGCGTCGGCTTGGGGAGTTGAGGCGCGCTTTCCAATCTACGCTTGGATTGCGCTCGGAGAGGATATCGGTGAGTCGTTCTTTTGCGCGGGAGGATGTCATGTGTTTATTGAGTAAAAGAATGATTTCGCGTGAAAGATAATCAATAAAAATAAACGCAAATAATAAAGTTTGCGAAATAAAGACGAAGAAGGTGACTGTCACTTTTGGAGTGACAGTCACCTATGTTTCAAATTACCAAACCCGGAAGCCGGGTGAGGTGAGAGCCATGTTCTTGATCAAATCAAAGAGTTGCGGGCCGTAGACGATCACGACTAAAGCAAGTGCGCCGTAAATCCAGGGAGCCCAGCGATCCAGCCAAACGGGGGAAAGAGCGGGGTCTTGCATGGCTTCGGCCACAGGTACTTCCACTTCTTCCTTGACGGTTTCCTTGTTCAAGGCGGTCATGAGCATGACGGTCAGGTAGAGCAGGCCGCTGACGAAGAGGATTGCGCCGCCAACACCGACCTGGAAGAGGCGGCTGTTCCATTCAGCAGGGACATAGGGAGCGAGGCCGAGCGGTACGCGGCGGGGAGCGCCGAGCAGTCCCAACACGTGCATGGAGTTGGAGAAGATAATCATGCCGACGAACCAAATCCATGCCTGCGCAACCGCCCACTTGGGCTTCCAAAGTTTCTTGCCGGTCAGGTAGGGCAGCAGCCAGTAGGAAATGCCGATGAAGCTGAGAGTGACGCCGGTGGCGACTGTAAGATGGAAGTGACCGGGGATGAAAGCGGTGTTATGCAAAACAAGGTTGACGTTGTATGAAGCATTTGCCAGACCACCGATGCCGCCGAAGAAGAACAGAATGCCAGCCAAAAGCTGCGCGGCCACGGAGGGATCACTCCAGTTCAACTTGCCGATCCACGCGAGAGCGCCCCTACCACCCTGCTTGCGTCCCGCATGTTCGAGGGATGCGACCACGGTGAAAGCGGTCATCATGGAGGGGAAGAATACGCCGAAGGTGAGCATGGAGTGGATGAACTTCCATACGGGTGAAACGCCAGGGTCTACATATTGGTGATGTAAGCCAAGCGGTGTGGAGAGCACGAGGAAGATCCAGAAGGCAAGGCGGGCGAGCGTGTCGCTGAACATCTTGCCGTTGCCGGCCTGTTTCGGAAGCATGGCATACCACGAAATGTAAGCGGGCAGCAGCCAGAAGTACACGAGCGGGTGACCGGTGAACCAGAAGTAGGTGCGGGCCAATTGCGGGTCCACGCCTTCGATCAAACCGAGCGACCACGGCAAAAGCATGGTAAGGATTTCAACTGCGACGCCGAGGGTACAAATCTGCCAGAGCAGGGCGGTGACGAGGCTTCCGAAGGCAATGAAGGGCGTGCGTTCGTTTGCGTTTTCCTTGCGCCATGCGGCATAGGTCATGAACAGACCCCAACCTTCCACCCAACTGCCGACCACAACCAGGGTCAAGCCAAGGTAGAAAGCCCAATTCGCCTTGAGGGGAGGATAGAAGGTGAAGAGCACAGTAGCTTCATTGGCAAGAATCGGAATCGCGGCGGATACAACGCCAACGACCATAAGCCAGAAGCCGACCTTGTTCAAGGTGGGGTTCTTGAGCGGGCGCTTCAAACCGAAAATCACATTGAAAGTCAGGAAGCCCATGATGAAGAAGGTTGTCCAAACCAACGCATTCAAAACACCGTGGACGGTGAGGCCTTGATAGTAGGATTTGATGAAGGGCTTCAGGTAGGGATAGAAATCCCAGCCCGCATGTTCAAAGGCTTGCAGGGGGCCAAACAAACTGCCAACGGCAAGTGCGAGGATGGCCACCAAAAGGTGTGAGCCAATGAATTTCTTTTCGCCAGTGGATAATTGATATTGTTTCATGGTATCTCTCTTTGCAGCCTATGGCGTTACGATGACCGCACCGTACATGATGCCATGTCCGCTGCCGCAGTATTCGGTACAAATGAAGTTATGTGTGCGGACTTCCTTAAATGTGATGGTCAACTTGGAAACCTGTCCAGGCAGAACCATGAAGTTTGCATTTGTATCCTGGATTTTAAAACCGTGCTGCACATCAGCTGAAGTTACATAGAAGGTGACTTTGGAACCAACGGGTACGGTGATTTCCTTGGGCAGATATTCCCAATTTGGGATCGCATGCGCCAAAATATAGGCGTCGTAGACACCGGGGGAAACTTCGCGTAAACCAGGGTTCGACCAGGGGCTGTTGGGGTCGGTTGCCACGGTTTTGGGGTCCACACGCTGTTCGGGTGCGGGGACTTGAATTCCCAGTCCAAAAGCAGCCACGCTGACTGCTGCCGCAAATAAAACAAGCATGACAGCGCTGAAGATCATCCAATTGCGTTCATAGGAATCAACGTGCATTTTTGTGTTCATAATGTGCCTCCCTGTCTGACAAGGATCATATAAATCGTTGCCCAGATAGCGATGAGTGTGATGACAAAGATCGTTAATACTGCGATCGTGCCACTCGGGCGAAACTCATCATCTTCTTTATCTTTTTTCGCCATGTTTCATTCTCCTCATAAAAGTGATGGGTGTAGGATGTGCCGCTTCATGCGGCGCCGCAAACTGCGGGGTGGAAATGGGTTTTTCTTACGCTGCTGCAGTTCCACCTCCTTATTGCCTTAACATATATTTCAGATCATCGGCAATTTCCTTAGTGGTAACGCCGAATGGAAATACCAGTTTCAAATATCCTTCACGGTCGATCACGAGGAGGGTGGCGGTATGGTCTATTAAATAACCGGTAGCCGCGGTGCCTGGGTGCTTTTCGTAAAATATGCCGTAAAGGGATGTGACCTCCGCCAGTTTCTCCTCGGGGCCGGTGATACCGATAAAAGAAGGATGAAAATGAGCCACATATTCCGCGAGCTTCTGCGGCGTATCCCGCTCTGGGTCGAGTGAAATCATGATGAGTTGAATATCCTCTGACTGCCTGTCACTCATACTGCGTAAAGCCTGACCAGCATTCGCCAGAGTTGCGGGGCAGATATCCGGGCAGAAGGTGTAACCAAAATAAACCAAAACCAGCTTGCCGCGAAAATCACTTAACGAAACATCTCCATCAATGCCGGTGAGCATGAAATCAAAGGATGGCTCGGGCGACTGGATGATCGTTCCGTGCAAGGTGGGTGGGCGGAAGAAGAAAAAGCCTGCCGCCAGGCCCAAAACAACGACAAAGATGCTGAGTAGGATTCTTGTTTTCATATATTTTTGTACTGGGACATTCATGTTGCTTTTTCGAGTCGCAAGGTGAACCTTGCGGTACATAGCTATGGTGCGTAACAGAGGAATAGATGCGCGGCTTCGTAAGCTACCTTTTGCGGACCAGTGGAGTTTTGGACCTCATCTGCCAATACGCTGATGTGGCGCAGGATGCGGTCCACAGTGGAAACTTCTGTCTGGTAGCGATACTCGCCGCGGACAATGCCCCAGCCATCCACCAGGATGAAGGTTGGGTCAAAGGTAAAACTGTTGTCTGTATTTTTCTCGTAATACGCATGAAAGCCGGAGCCGATGATCGTTTTTAGCAGGGTTTCATTTGGCGAGGTGACAAACTTCCATTGCTGGGGATCTGCATTGAGGCCTTCCGCATGAGCGCGCAATGCCAGAGGCGAGTCATTCTGCGGGTCGAAGGAGATGGTGACGAAGCTCATCTTTGTCTCTCCGAGATCGGCTTCGCTCAAACGCGCCTGTATTTCCTGCATAGTCTTGTCGATATCATGGCAGGGAACGGGGCAATTGGTATATGTAAAGGTATAAAGCACCATCTGTCCGCGCAGGTCTTCGTTGGTCAAGCGCTTCCAATCCTGGTCGAGCATGTCAAAGGCGGGGGAAAGACGGATGCGCGGCAATACCTGGATCGGTTGAAAAACCTTGAATGCAAACGCGGAGATGCCAATTAAGGCGAGCAGGCCGTATAAGCCGTTTAGCAGGTACTTGTTCATGCCGCAATGTTTTTAGCAAGGAGAATGTCGTTCGTAACAGAATCAGCTTTGAGTGCGCGTGAAGCGCTTTTTTTCAGCAGTTCGGCTTCGATCAGCCTGCTTTCTTCCACAAGCTGTTGAAAGGAGACCTGTTCCATTTCGCTGCGCAAAATATTCTTTAATCGAATCCACTGGCAGTGCACAGGACATTTTGTACTAAATGGGCATTCATCAGGTTTGATGACGCAATCGGAAAGATAGAGTTCGCCTTCAAATTGCTCAACGACTTGCAGGAGAGTGATATCTTTTGGCGCGTGTGCGAGGGAAATGCCACCATCGCGACCCGCCTGGGTATGAATAAACCCGCCGCTTGCCAGTTCTGCCACAATGCGTTGGAGCAGGGCGGGGGGGATGAGCATTTCGCGCCCAATTTCCGAAGTGGACACGCGCTTGCCAGCTTCTCGTTTGGAAAGAGATAGGATTACTCGAACGGCGTAATCAGTTTGTCGATTTATACGGAGCATGTTTACTGTCCAATCATATGTTGAGGCCGTGAGTCAATGTTTACGACTATTGTAAGAATTTAGCCTTTATTTTTGATGTGTTATTAATCACATAGTCATATGACAAATGTCCCTTCTTTATTACATCGTATGAGATATTTATTACAGAGATTGTCCAGATTATTTTGGTAATGATATGGGATATGAAATGCCCGCACTCATAAATTGTGCTTTCCCGTTTTTGAAAAAGCGCAATTTATGGGCGTAACGGGTATAATCGCCAAAAATTAACTCAGAGGTAATACATGATTGACCCCGTAATCTTTTCGTTCAAATTGTTTAATTTGGAAATTGTGCTGCGCTGGTATGGTGTGTTGGTGATGCTTGGCGCGGTTGTGGGGGCATGGTGGGCGGAGAAGGAAATTCGACGGCGCGGCGAGAATGGTGAAGTGATTTGGGATGCAATGATCTGGGTGCTGCCCATCGGCATCCTTGGCGCGCGGTTGTGGTATGTTGTCAACAATATTTTTGCTGGAAGCAGCTATTACCTGGATAATCCCATAAAAATTCTTTACGTTTGGGAAGGTGGTCTGCACTTTTTTGGCGGGTTACTGCTCGGCGGACTTGCCCTTTTCTTCTTCCTGCAAAAAAACGGCATGGATACCTGGCTTTTCCTGGATGCGCTGGCGCCCGCCACTTTGCTTGGACAGGCGCTTGCCCGCCCTGCGAATTTCATCAACCAGGAATTGTACGGCCAGCCGACTCAACTTCCGTGGGGGATTCCCATTGAGGCAAACCACCGCCTCGCTCAATATGCGGACCTGAGCCAGTTCCCGGTCCAGACGACCCGCTTCCACCCGACCTTTGCCTATGAAATGGTTCTGAATTTCCTTATTGTTTTGTTCCTGTGGTGGCTTTCCCGCCGTTATGAAGATGAGTTGAAGCCGGGTGCGTTGTTCAGTGCATGGTTGTTGCTGGCGGGTCTTTCACGTACCTTCATTGAATTCTTCCGCCCAGATCAGGCGCGGATCGGTGACACGTTCATCACGTACACAATGGCGGTTTCCTTTGCAATGGCAATAGCAGGCGCAATCATGTTACTTGTCCGTTTTGGAAAATTGCAGCTTGCCATGGCTGAAGGCTGGGAGAATCAATATCAAGTCAAAATGTTGGATAGGAGAACGTCGCCGCGCTCTCGTGTAAGCCCAATTGCTGAAGACGTCTCTGACATGGATGAGAAGAAGACATTGAACGGACCTGTAAAAAGAAAGTCCACTGCGAAACCAGCGGCAAAGAAAACTTCCGCAACATCATCCCCAAAGGGGAAGAAGGCATCTGCTGTCAAAAAGCCAGCGCCGAAGCGCAAGGTTGAAAAATAGTGAATCAAAAAGAGAGCGCCGTGCGGCGCTCTCTTTTGTCTGTTCGATTACATATCGAGTTCGATGCTTTTTACGGGAACCAGATCCTCGCGGGTTTCAAATTCAAAACGCTCGAAAATATCGGCATAGATTTTTATGATCTGTTCGCGGGTAAAGCCCATCTTTTCCAGCGAGTAGGAATGGTCGCTTTTGAACGCCAGCGTTTCCTTGACCGCCTGGTCAATGATAACGGGCAGACCGGGCTTATCGGGATACCCGAATTGTTCGTAGAACCCACGGATGACGAACTCCGGGCGTTGGATCAGATCGTCGTATTTCATGATCAGGTGTCGGGGAGAGGGATGCGAGTCTAGATATGCTAGTGGATGCCGGTACCAGTGCTGGGTCATGTCGAGGATTTCTTCAATGTAATGGTAACCGTCGCTGGGGTCGGTGAATTGGCGGCGCGCATAGTTGATCCATGAAATGGTGGAGGGCAGCATATCCAGCGGATTGCGGGCGAGATAGATGATGCGTGCATCGGGGAAGAACTCGGTCAGCGTTGCGATCTTGGGGCTGAACGCGGGGTTCTTCGCCACGAAATATTTTTTGCCGTTCGCATACATGTGGCGTTGCAGCATGGACTTGTAAAACGTCATGATGCGTTTTTTGTGTTCAGGGGAAAGTGCCTCGTCGAAATGCTGGTAGTTCGGCATCTCATCCATGAACGGAAAGAGGAAGGTGACGAAGTAGCCGTCCCAAATATGCAAGTGGATGTTTTCATCCTCTTCAGGCTGGAAGAAGGAAATGGGATGGATTTTTATTTTGCCAAGCGTGCGGCGGTCAATGGCATACAGCGCGCGATGCAACGTGTTGTTGAAATATTTTTTATCCAGCCGCGAGACGAATTGCGTGATCTTTTTTTGCGTTACTGAGGGCGTCAGGTAAATGTCCCATGTCGTCAGGCTGGTAAACGTTTCTGAATCGCGTGAAAGCAGGCGGTGCAGGAAGGTCGATCCACTGCGCAAATTGCCCAGGATGAACAACGGCTTTTCAACAGGATGATTTTTATAATCGGGGAAGAAGATGTCGTCCAGCCAGAAACAAAACCAGTGGACCAACATGCCGAGAGGCCAGACGATGTAAAAAAGGGCAAGGAAGATAAAGCGTTTGCGGGTGAGGCGGGCGGTGGTGTTTTTTGATTTAAAAAACGAACGATAGAAAGTGCGCCAAAACAGGCGGAAGTTATATCTCATTCAGGGCGGGATCCTTGCATTTCGATTTCCTTTGGATATTCTATCAGCAAATGAAGTTTTTTGATTAACGCTTTGTGAAGAAATTTGGATGAAGAATATCGCATCTCTCCGCCCTGAAAGCTGGTTCGTTTTTCTGATTCATTTTCTGCCTGTGTAGGGACACAGCGAGTCGATTCATGATTTTGACGATCAACCGTTTCGCTGTGTCCCTGCAAATCTACATCTAAAATTGAGACCGTTGTCACGCTTTGCGCGCGGCCTGCTTCATCAATAGAGGTAAAATTCACCAGTCAAGACATATTTACTTTGGAGGTAGCCATGAGCGATGATTTGTTGACTTATCAGGCAGCACAGAATTACCTTGCATCCCTCGTCCCACCGCGCGAGAAGGAAATGCAAGAGATGGAAGCCTACGCTGAAAAGAACGACTTTCCCATCATCGGCCCGGTCTGCGGATATTACTGTTATCAACTGGCGCGGATGATAAAGGCCAAGTCCATTTTTGAGCTGGGTTCAGGCTATGGATATTCCACGGCATGGTTTGCGAAGGCCGTGAAAGAAAATGGCGGGGGAGTGGTGCACCACACCGTCTGGGACGAAGAACTGTCAAATCGGGCACGCAGGCATCTGGTTAATTTGGGAAGCGATGATCTCGTGCAGTACCATTTGTCCGAGGCGGTTGAAGCGCTGCGCAAAACAGACGGCCCGTTCGACATCATCTTCAACGATATTGACAAACAGGCCTATCCCGCGTCCCTGCCTGTCATCAAAGAAAAGTTGCGCAGCGGCGGCTTGTTGATCATCGACAACATGCTTTGGCATGGACACATCTTCGACAAAACGGACCTGTCTCCCGCGACGATGGGCGTGCATGAATTTACCAAACAAATAATCACCGACCCCGCTTGGATCGTATCCCTTACGCCAATGCGTGATGGCATGATCGTGGCGTATAAAAAATAAGACGAGGCCCTAAAGGTTTTATGAAGCCCTCAAAGAGGGAAACCTTTAGGGCTTAAATCAAAAGAGAGCAAATGACCAACTTCAACATCATCCCTGATCGCCGAAAAAATATCAACCTCACAAAATGGACTATTGTCTCGAAAGATCTTCTGCCCATGTGGGTGGCGGATATGGATTTCCCCGCACCCAAACCGATCTTAAATGCCTTGCATAAAGTGCTGGACCATGGGGTGTTGGGATATGAGCTTCCCGGTAAAATTTTGCAGGAGACGATTACCTCACGCATGGAGCGTTTGTATGGCTGGAAGGTGAAGCCCGAAGCCGTGTTGGCAGTCACCGGCATAGTGAGTGGATTCAGTGTGGCGGCTCGCGCATTTTGCTCTCCCCAAAAAGGCGTGGCGATCCAAACGCCGGTTTACAACGAGTTCCATGAAGTGAAAAATAATGTCGGCATCCCGCAGGTGGATATTCCGCTGGTGAAGAGTATTAAGGGGAATATCATGAAATATGAAATTGACTGGGATGTATTCGAGAAGCAGGTAAAAAAAGCGCGGATATTCCTGCTGTGTAATCCGCACAACCCGCTGGGGATCATTTTTTCCCGCAGGGAATTGACTCGTATGGCGGAAATTTGCGTCAAGCATAAGGTGCTGATCGTTTCCGATGAGATTCATTCCGAGTTGCTTTTGGATGGCAAAAAATTCATGCCAATGACAAAGATTTCCCGTGAGATCGAAAAGCATGTCATCACCTTGATCGCGCCTTCCAAGACCTTCAATGTCCCCGGCCTGTTCTGCGGATTTGCGATCATCCCGAACAGGGAATTGCGTGAACCTTTTGAAAAGGAAATAAATCACCTGCGCCTGCACGTTGGCAGCATGGGACTGCATGCCGCGAATGCCGCGTTCTCCGGTCAATGCGATGGCTGGCTCGATGAATTGCGCCACTATCTCACGGGCAACCGCGATTTTCTTGTGGATTATGTGACGAAGTACATGCCAAACGTCCGCACCACGATCCCCGATGCGACTTATTTGGGCTGGCTGGATTTCACACAGACAGGCATTGAAGGTTCGCCATACGAGTTTTTCAAAAGCAGGGCGAAAGTAGAACTCAGTGACGGAAAAATTTTTGGCAGGGA
>JACPVB010000175.1 GCA_016191985.1 Chloroflexota bacterium
CACCACTTCGGAGCCGGGCATGGCGTTTCCAAGTTCCTCCACGGCGGTCTGGAGGATGTTCTTTAAATTGATGGATGAACTGATCCTTGATGTCACTTCACTGATGATCTGTTCTTTGATGGCCCGGCTTTGGGATTCCTGAATCAGGCGGGCGTTTTCCATCGCCAGGGATAGACGCTCCGAAACTGTTTCTGCAAGGTTGATTTCATCCCTCGTCCAGGTTCGATCCTGTTCGGGGGCTTTTACATTTAGCGCGCCGATCACCTGTCCACGCAGTTTAATGGGTATCACAATGGATGCTTCCCGTGTTGTCTCATTCGTGTTGAAAATCATCGAGTCGCCGCGGTTCATGACCTGGCGGATTTCCTCGTTATCCAGGGGCACAGTTAATTTTTGGCCGCCCGTTAATGTTTGGTGATATCCAATGGTAGCCTCTTCGCGGCTGAATTCTCCCCAGCTTTCCTGGATGTTTTGGCGGTATAAACTTTCCGCCTCGGTTAAAGCCTGTTGTGTCTGCTGGAAGAGACGCGCGTTTTCAATGGCGATGGCGATTTGGTCCGCCAGGATGCTCATGGTGTTCAATTCGGCATCTGTAAATGCGCCGGATTTCGTGCTTTGCAAATCCAATACGCCCATGATTTTGTTACGGGTGGTTAGCGGCAGCGCCATTTCAGAGCGTGTCTCTGGCAGGTAGGGGTTGTTGAAGAAAACAGCATCCAGCCCAACGTCCAGGGCGATGCGTGGGGCGCCAAATTTTGCTACATGGCCGACGATTCCACTTTCGCCAACTTCCAGTTTATGCCCGCGCGCCAGCATGATCCTTCCGCCTTCACTGCTTGCGGCTTGCAACACGGCGTATTTCCCCGACTCGTCGAGGAGGAAAATGCCCGTGTGGTAGAAGCCGAAGCGGTCACTCACCAGGCGTGTGATCAACGGGAGGAGTATGCTTAACTTTTGTTCTCCGGTGATCACTTTTGATATTTCGCTGATGGATTGGAGTTCGCCCGCGCGGCGTTCGCTTTGCATTCGGGCAATTTCCAATTCCCCGGTTCGTTCTGCAACGCCTTGTTCAAGGGTTACAAAGGATTTCCTTAATTCAGCGGCCATGGTGTTCAACGCCTGGCCGAGTACGCCGATTTCATCCTGGTTTTGGATTTCCGCGCGTGCATCCAGGTTCCCATCCGCAATTTTTTCGGCGGTTTCTGTTAATGATTTAAGAGGAACGGTAAGCGCATTGCCTATTATGACCGATGCGATGGAAGCCCCTAGTACGATTGCAATAAACAATATGGAAATCACCGCATTCGTGCTTTGATTTTTTTGCTCGATTTCCTGATTGGCGGCGATGGCTTCCGCCTGTAGCTCATCCGCAGGAACGAGAATGGCCAGACCGTACCCCACTTCAGTGAGGGGGCGATACACCAGGCGGTGGGATACATCGCCAAACGACAGAGTGGCAGAGCCGCTCTCTCCTGATGAAATTTTGGAAAGAACCTCAAAAAATTCTCCGGGCATGTTTGGAAGTTTTTCCGGGTTAATGGCTTCCCCGAGTGGAAGGGTTTCCTGAGATATTCCAAAATCCTGATAACCAGCCTCGGGCAAGGCGATCAATCGATTATCTTTGTCCACAAGAAATGCGTAACCGCTGTTTCCAACGGTGATGTTTGAGACCACCTCTGTAATGCTATTCAGTTGAATATCCATGGCGGCGACGCCGCGGAATCTGCCTTTTGAATCATATACAGGAAAACTACTGGTGACAACCAGGCCATTTAAAGCCGCATCCTGATAGGGGGTAGACCAAACCACACCCCTGTTTTCGTTTTCTGTTGAAATTGCTTCGAGAAACCAGGGTCTCTGCGTCACATCAAAATCAGGTGGCACAATGTTTGCCAGATCGATATTTGGATAGTAAATCGTTTCTTTTGATTTGCCGCCAAAATAAATGGCAATTATTTCAGGATTTTTCTCAAGAATAAACGGTATGGATGATTCAGTCAGTTTTATTGTGTTTAGGCTGGATACCAATGACGAATTAAGCCTGGCGGCGCCAGCCGGTATGAAAATGGAAGACAACTCTGAATTTGGGTTGTCCCAACTTCCATTAGGAAGAAGCACGAGGGATTGTTCCGCATCCCAGTAGGTCCCATTGTTAAGGCTGGATTCCTGGCTAAGCAAACTGCCAAAGTTGGCTCCAATTAATGAGATGGAGGCGCTTTTTGAAGAAAAAAAAGAATTAAGCTCACTTGTTCGTAAATTTGCAATCGCGGATAATTCCTCGTCCGCTTTTTGGCTGACGCTTTGCTCCAATTGGCCGATTAAGAAATTATTGGCATCCTGCGAGCGAACATAGCCGTAATAGCCCATTGCGGTAATGGCAAGGAGCGTGATCAACATGTTTCCCACGATCAATTTTCCGCGCAGGCTTAATGGAATTGCTAAAAGCCCTCGGAGAATGGATGGCGGTTTGGGTTGGAATTGATTCATAAAAAAATTCTCTTGTTCACAGTTTTAACACTTAAATGCGGAGGCTAGGTGTCCATTTTCATTGCAATCGGTTCGATCTGTACGATTACTTCGCCGCCCAACGCACGGCTGAGTTCCAGGGCTGCGGTTTGCAGGATCGTTTCAAAGCGGGTGGACGAGCTTACTTTGGCTGAAATATCGGTCGTGATTTTTTCTATGTCTGCGCGGCGCTGCGTGGCGCGCAACAAGGTGGCGGTTTCTATGGCAAGCGAGAGACGCTCGGATATGGCTTCGGCAATATCCACTTCATCCTGGGTGATGATGGTTTCGCCATTTGGCTTCAAATTCAATACGCCGATAATTTCATTGCGCAGGCGAATTGGTATTGTGAGGTTTGAAGTTTTGTTATTCTGGGTGGTGATGACAGTTTCGCCTTTATGGAGTGCTTCCTGAATATAGGGGCTTTCGATGGGGGTGGTGAGCGGCTTTGCGGTTTGGTCCGTTAATTGAAAGCCCAAAGCCACTGTTTCGGGGCGCAGGATTTTCCAGGACTCCTGGGTCAACTGCCCAAACGCGCTTTGCGCTTCGGCAAGCGACTTGCGGGCTTCTTCGAGTGTGCGGGCGTTTTGGATGGCAATGGATACCTGGTCTGCAAGGGTGGATAATACTTCAATATCATTTTCGGTAAAGGCGTTTGAAAGTTCGCTTTGCACATCCAGCGCTCCAACCACCTGACCGGCAATGCGAAGGGGGAGTGCAATTTCGGAGTGGGTGTTTGGGAGGAAGGGATTGTCAAAGTAAACCGCATCAGATCCAACGTCCAGGGCGATGCGGGGCCGACCGGCGGCTGTGACATACCCTACGATACCGGTCTGTCCAACGGGGAGTTTGTGTCCGTTTTCGAGCATATTTTTGCCACCCTCGCTGTTGGCGGCGCGCAACACTGCGAACTCGCGGTTTTCATCGATCAGGAAAATGCCGGTGTGGTAGTGGCCGAATTGTTCGCTGATCAACTGGGCGATGCGCGGCAGAATGGCATCCAACCCCTGGATGGATGAAATGGCGCGGGAAACCTGGGCAATGGCCTCAAACTGTTTTGCGCGTCTTTCGTTGTTGCGGTTGGCAATATCAAGCTCAAGGGTGCGTTGAGCAACGTGTTTTTCAAGGGATATACGCAGGTCGTTGAGCTCGATATTTTCGAGTTTTTGCATTTCTTCGCTTTTTTGCGCCCTTTGGATGCTGTCGTTCAGCCGGTTGATCAATAATTGGATGATTCCAGCGCCGCCAATTAAAAGGACCGGGATGATGATCGCATCGTCTATTCCGGCCGGCACATATTGGATTTCGCGGTTCAAATCATAATAGGCCACAACGATGACCGATAGAATGGCGAGCGGAACAATCAGGTGATTTGAACGCCTGCCCAGAAGGATTGCCGAAATTACCAAAATTATTGGAAGCCCCACCAGAGCCGTGTTTTTTAACCCATTTGTAGTCAGTGCAATGATGGTTACAGCCACAAGCAATGCAACCGGAACAACCAGCTTTGCCATGCGTATTCTTCCACGAAAAACATAGAAAAGCGAGATCAGTTCCAGGATGAGGGTAATGGAAAGTGTTATCAGGGCGCGCGGATTCCGCGAACCTTCGCCTGCGATGCCGGTCACCAGAGGCAGCACAGCGAGGTTCACAAATAGCACAAAGAACAAAATATTTCGCGTCAATCGAACGAATGACGGGTCCTTGTCGTCTTCATCGGTAAAATAATCAAATATCCTTGATAACATATCGTTCTCCGGAGCCTTTACTGCTCGGACCTTCGCTGGGTAAATTGAATTGCAATTTCCGTTCCGGGAAGGGTGTGACCCAGTTCCTGAATGGTGGTTTGGACGATATTTTCCAGGCTTACAAGGCTGCCAATTTTCGATGAAATATCACCGATGGTGCGTTCCTTCGCGGCGCGTTTTTGAGCGTCTTGCAACAGGCGCGCATTTTCGATTGCCAACGCTGTTCGGTCGGCGGTGGCCTGTGCGAGGGCAATTTCCTCTTCCGTCCAAATCCGGTTTGGGTCGGGCGCATTTAATTTAAGCGTGCCGATGCGCGTGCCGCGCAGGATCAATGGAATGGAGAGACTGTGAGCAGGGAGGGGAGCAGTGGACGGTTTTAGCTGCCTGGCTTCCACGCCATCGAAGTGATAGCCACCGATTGTTTGGCGCGCGAGGAATAGATTCCATTGCTGTTCGCTCAGTTGCGCGGAAATGATCTCGGCCTGGGCGAGGGCCTCCTGGCTTTCCTGGTAGGAACGCGCATTTTGAATGGCGATGCCAACCTGTTCTGCCAAGGTGGAGAGGATGTTCACATCCTCCTGTGTGAAGGCTTGCGCTTCCGTGCTCTGCACATCCAGCGCGCCGAATACATTGGAGCCGATGCGCAGGGGCAGGGCAATTTCAGAGCGCGTTTCTGGGAGGTCGGGGTTGTTGAAGAAAACAGCATCCAGCCCAACGTCCAGGGCGAGGCGGGGTTGTCCTGTCCTGGTTACATTGCCAACGATGCCGGTTTCGCCTACAAGCAAGCGGTGATTGCGCGCGAGCATTTTCCTTCCACCCGGGCTGTTGGCGGCCACCAGCACCGCATATTCCTTGTGAACATCCAGCAGGAATATGCCGACATGGTAAAAGCCAAGTCTTTCGGAAATGGTTTCAGTGATCTGCGGCAGCAACGCGTCGAGAGTTTGCGTCGAACTGATGGTACGTGATATTTGCGCAATTGATTCAAATTGGGATGCGCGATACGCGTTGCTCTCACTGATCTGCTCGATCTCTTTGGTGCGTTCTGCGATGTGCTCTTCGAGGCCGAGAAGGGTGTTATTTAACCTCTCTACCATGATATTGAAGGACCTGGCCAGGACGCCTGTTTCATCTTGTGATTCAACCTGCACACGGGCTGAGATATCGCCGCTTGCGATCTGTTCCACTGTTTTGGTCAGGCGATTCATTGGCCGGGTGATTGCACGGCCAACCCATAAGCTTACCACCAGCGCTCCAACAAACAGAGCGATAAGAATGGCGGTGGCAGACTGCAGGCTGGATTGGACTTCACTTTGCACTTCTTCACGGGCCAGAACAATTTCCCCGTTCAACTCATTTGCGGGCGCAATGACGGCGAGCCTGTATTCGGTGGTTTCAAGTTGTGTGATGGCGACGTAGTTTTCCACATTGTTAATTTGTGCGGTGAAAAGACCGGTTTCGCCGTTTACAATTTGCTGGGCTATGGCTTGCAAGTCTTCGGACTCGCTATCGAGAATTGTTTGCTTTGGGCTTTCATTGACTGGAACTTCTTCACGCTCTAACCCGAAGAGGGTGTATCCGTGCTCGGGCATGGCAAGGATGCGCCCTCTTTTATCCACCAGAAAGGAAAATCCACTTTCCCCCAGCATGATGGCGGAGAAGTTCCCTGAAATTTTAGAAATCTGAATATCCGCGCTGAGCACACCCTTAAATCCACCTGTCCTTGAATAAACGGGGACGGACAAAGTCACAATTAACCCTGCTCCAGCCGGGTCCTGGTATGGGTCCGTCCAGCGGGGTAGGCGCTCCGGATTATTTTGCGGATTGGCAATGGTGTAGAAGGGCTGGGTTGTTGGGCTAAAATTTGCGGGGACATTTTCCGCCAGGTTGATATTTGGGTAGTAGGTTGTGTATCCAAGTTTGCTGATGTAATACAGCGCGGCAGCCTGGGGGTGGGACTCCATAAAGCCGGGGGCCATAAAATCCAAATAGGCCGTGGTATTTATGTCTGCCAGCATGGCCTCGTTCACGGTGTAGATGTTTGGTATGAAGATGGAAGCGGGGTCGTTCCCTGAGTTTCCGTATTGTCCACCGGGCAATTGGAAGATCTTCTCGCTTGAGTTCCAATACGCGCCATTGTTAAACAAGTGGGATTGATCTTCGATCCCTGATCGATATTCGGCGATATGAATCAGGTCGTCTTCTATCCCTGAAAAAAGTACGTCCGCTTTTTCAGCCTCTATCTGTACGACCCTTTTTATCCCTGTTTCCGTTTGGTTCGTGATGCTTTTTTCAAACTTCCCTGTAAGATCACCCACGATGGAGTTTGCGGCGCTGAAACCGTAGTACGTGAGCGTGAAAACGGCAAGGCCGCCAGTGACCAAAATACTGGTTGCGATCTTCGCCCGCAGGCTGAATTGATTAAACTGCCTCAAGGCAAGAAAGAGGAAGGGAACGGCAAGTAATATATTGATGATTGGCGTGTAGGTTGAGAGCTCCGGGATTCTTAGCCGCTCATACTGAATGCCCAGATCGATTACATACAGCGCGATGCTTATTGCAATGCCTATGAATATCCCTGGCGTCGTATATTTCGATTGCATGGCGAGGCTGGCAACGGCAACAGTGGTAATGAAGGCAGCAATGGAAACAACCACTCCAAGCCCTTCCACCAGTAGGGATATGGTCAGCAGTACTGCGATCAGTTGCGCAACCAGGATAACCATCGCGCGGCCCACCCATCCGCTTTTTATTAATCGATAGGGGGGTATTGTGGCAATGGATGCCAGTAAAATCGCCCCCGCGATCACAAACAATTGCCACTGAGCTGTGGTGATGCCGAAATATAGAAATATTATGAACGCCGGCGCTGCCGCAACCAGCAGAATCCAAATAGCCGCATAGGCATTGCGGATATACAATTCGATCTCTGCAACGGGCCTTGTGGACTCAGCTGCTTCATTTCTTTGGCGATTATTCATTATCGCCTCCGATTTCGACTGTGACCTGAGCGCCGCTAATTTGAGCTCCCAGCTCTCTGACGGCGGTTCTTAAGATCGTCTCAATTTCGATGCCCTGGCCGATTTTTGCGGAGATCTCACCAATTGCGCGTTCCTTCTCCGCGACCTTGCGGCTTTCATCAAGCAGCCGCGCATTTTCAATCGCCAGGGCGGCGCGTTCGATAATCGCGGTGATGATGTCCATTTCGTCCGCACTCCACTCACGGTTGTTGTCTGCCTTCAGGTTTAACATACCGACCACTTCTCCACGAAGTTTTACAGGCATGGTGAGTTGGGAAAGCGCGTTTTCCGTCTTCTCTTGATAGATATTGCCAAGTTGGCTTACTTCCTTCGCCCCCGGCAACTCCAGCGGCTCTGCCAGGAAGCTCGATTTCATGCTCCGCCTGCGAATGCCGGCCAGTTTTTGTGCGCGGGAGAATTTTTCCCAGCCGGTTCTTAAGTCCTGACGGTACACCATTTCGGCTTCGATCAATGCTTTTTGGGTCTCTTCGTACAGGCGGGCGTTTGCAAGGGCAACCGAAACCTGGTCTGCCAGGGTGCTTAGCACCTCAATATCTTCCTGATTAAAGGCATTTGGTTCGGTACTTTGAATATCCAGCACCCCAATGATCCCTCCATTGGCTTGGACCAGTGGAAGGGCCATTTCTGAGCGCGTTTCCGGAAGGTCTGGATTGTTGAAGTAAATGGCATCAGCCCCGGTGTCCAGAGCGATGCGCACTTTTCCAGTTTTTGCCACATATCCCACAATGCCTGTGTGCCCGATTTGTAGTTTGTGTGAACGGGCAAGCATCCTTTCACCGCCTTCGCTGTTTGCGGCGCTGAGCACGGCATATTCACCATTTTGGTCCACCAGGAAAACCCCAATATGATAAAAACCGAATTGCTGGCTAATCATTTGAGTGATCTGCGGAAGGAGGTCCTGCAGGTTCTGTGTGGAGATGATAACGCGCGTCACCTGCGCAATTGCCTGGAACATATGTGCGCGGCGCTCGTTGGCAAAATTTGCGAGGTTGAGTTCGGAGGTGCGTGTCTGCACCAAATCTTCGAGCCTTGCGCTGAACGCTTCCAGCTCTTCGTTCCGTTCCATCACTGCTTTTTCGCTGACGTGTGCGCGCTGGGCGCTTTCACTCAGCAGGTTGATAAGCGATCTTTGAATGAGTGTGATTGCCAAAACAACGATGGAAATTGCGATGGGCGATATGGGCAATGTCAATGAACTGGTGGGTGAATTGATAATCCCGCGCATTTCCGCAATTCCAATTACAGAGATTGCCAGAATGATCAGAAACGTGAATAAATATGCACCTCTGTTCCCAAGGGTGAGCCCGGCCAGGCTGATCACGATGGCATATGCCAGGAGATTGATATCGTGGAGACCGTACCCCGGAGGAAATGCGATAATATAGGTGACCACGATGAACAACGAAGTAGGGAGCAGGATTTGAGCCGGCGTGGAAATTCCGCGAGTCAGGAAAAAATAACCGACGATTGAAATTGCAAACAGGACACCGGTGGGCACAATATACAACCATCCATAACCACCGGCAACAGACACGGCAAATGCGGCAATCGTTAAGCCAATCAGAATGCCGAGGAGAATGCGCAGTAATCTGTCGCTTGAATTGTTTTCGATTTGACGGGAAGGCTGAGTTGCTTTCATATCCTTGCTCACCATTAACTTTTTGCCTTGGGTTCATGCCCCGAATGGAATTGCAGAATGATTTCCGAACCGCCAACGATCCGTTCCATTTCCTCTGCTGTCGCCTGGAGAATGTTTTCAATGCTCAACGCAGAGCCAATACGGGATGTCGCTTCAAATATGGCGCGTTCCTTCGAGGCGCGTCGCTGGCTTTCTTCCAGCAGGCGGGCATTTTCAAGCGTAAGAGCAGCGCGATTGGCGGCAGCTTGGGCAATGGCAATTTCCTCTTCGCTCCAGGTGTGAGACGGGCCTTCCTGTTCCAGGCCGATCACGCCAATTACCTGATTGAGTACCATCAGGGGAATCAGAAGCGTATTGGTTTTGTTCTCCGATTCGACTGCGCCTTGACCATTCTGTTTTTGTGCTATGACAGGTCTCCCGCTCTCCAGCTTTCTTAATAACTCCGTCGGAAGATTGGGCGGCGTTGCCTTGATCTGAAGGCCATCGTATTCAAAGGTGGTGGCGCTTCTTTCGTCGATGGTGGATTGCCAGATCTGCTGCACCTGAGCGCGATTGGCCCTGGTAAGTTCGTTAAGCGCGCCTTCAACCTGATTCACCAACAGGGCGTTTTCAATTGCCGCAGCGAGCTGATCCGCCAGGATTTGCAGGGTCTGAATATCCTGTTCATTGAAGGCGTTCGGGACATTCGCCTGAATGTCCAGCGCGCCAATTGTGATGCTGCGGCTGCGAAGGGGAAGGGCGATTTCCGAACGAGTATCGGGCAGGTATGGGTTTTCAAAATGAACGGCGTCAAGCCCAACGTCCAGTGCGATGTAGGCCTGCCCTGAATTCGTCACATTGCCGACCACCCCGGTTTTTCCCACCCTTAATTTGTAATTCCTTGCCAGCATTTGATCGGCGGCAATGCTGCTTGCTCCACGCAGGATTGCATACTCACCGCGTTCGTCCACGAGGAAGATGCCGACGTGGTAATAATTCAAGCGCTCCCGAATAAGGTTGGCTGCAACGTTAAGCAGAGTATCCAGGTCGCGGATAACGGCAATTTCACGAGCCACATCGGCAATGGTTTCCAGTTCCAATTTGTTCTTTTCCAATTCCTCTGTGCGCTCGTAAATGCGTTGTTCCAACCCAACCAATATGGACTGGAGTTGGTCTGTCATGGAATTGAATGCCGTAGCCAATAGCCCGATTTCATCGGACGATTTGATATTTGCACGCGCACTCAGGTCGCCCTGGGAGATTGCGTTTGCCGTGGTTGTGAGGGCGAGGATCGGGTTTGTCAACGCCCTGGCGACGACTGTGGCAACAATAGCTACTAAAATTGAAGCAAGAGCCACAAGAATGGCGTTTGTTTGTGTTTGTCTTTGAACACCCGCGAGAAAGACGGAGGTTGGCTGGCTGTAAGCAATCGACCAGGGGCGGGTTTTCATGGTTGCCACAGCAATGGTGTCGTCCCCTGACACGTTTGGGGTAATATCCACTCTGAAGAAGGGCTGCACGGCGGCATTATCAAGGGCGTTTTCAAAATCAGTAAAATTGGTGGTTTGGATAGCCAAAGGAAGGTTTTGAAAACGCTCGGTCTCGATGGCGAGCAGATAATCCACCGGGCTGAGGGGGGCGATGGATTTTTGGATAAGGCTTGGGTTTCGACTGTCCGCCAGGCGAATGTACATCTGATCGAGGAGCAAAACCAGGGCGTTTGAAGAAATTTTTGAACTATTAACAATAATGGTTTGCAGGACATTCGAATCGTACTTGACTCTCAGAATCCCGACATACTCGCCGTCAGCTCCCAGTACCCGGTTGGCAAAGGTAATTGTGGTTGTTTGATTATCATCGTAAATGACTTCGGTCAGGATCGGTTCGTCGCTAAAGCGGGCCTGTGGAAAATAAGCCTCATCCGCTTCATTGCTGGAAGAAGTTTGGTGCGCTGAATCCAAGAGGATATTTCCGTCCACATCCACAAGCGCATAGGAAATAATATTGGCCGCATCCTTGGTGCTCAGCTTGACGAGCAGGTCCTCGGCGCGGATTTGTTCTATGCTGCCGGAGCGCATCTCCGGTGACAGGGATAGATATTCTGTGAAATCTGAAATTTGCGACTCAATGCTGATTGAGTCCAGCGTTGTTTGGATGAACGTATCCAGGCTGTTTGCAGTCTGCTCCGCATTGGACCTCAGGGATGTTTCGGCGCTGCTTGTTAACGCCTGCTGTGTTTGGAGAATATCGCGCGCCGAAATAAGGATCAATGGAACAAGCGAAATGAACAACGTGAACAGCATGAGACGTGTTTGCAGCGAGGCGCGCCCGGCCCTGATTTCGTGGATATTATTTTGCCGTTCAGATTTATTCAGACTCATCTTTACCTTTTATTGCTCATCTCATAAATTACTTAAAATAATACAATTAGCACTACTCGATTGTTGGTTCGCTGCCGTTCTCGGTTGGGGTTGCCAGTTGAATAAAGGAGCGGGATACACCAAGCGCCTGGCCAAGCTCCTGGATGGTGGTTTGCAGGATTCGGTTAAAGTCGGTAGAGGAACCAATTTGGGTGGTGATGTGGGCAATGGTTTCCTCCTGTTCGGCGCGGTGGGTGGCGCTTTCGAGCAGGCGGGCGTTTTCCAAAGCCAGTGCGGCGCGTTCTGAAATTGCCTGTACCATCGCAACTTCATCCTCTGTCCACTTTTTGTTGGTTTCAGATGCTTCGATATGGAGAATGCCGATCACCTGGTCACGCAGCTTGACGGGAACTGTCAGGGTGGAGGGGCTGCCTTTCGAAACAGGATTCAGGATAACGGTCTCGCCAGAGGCGATTGCCTTGTCAAAAATTGGATTATTAGCGGGCGTCGCATTTGTAATGGTCCCTTCTGTTGTAATAGCGTATCCGGCGGGTGTCCGTCCGCTGCTCAGTTGTGCGCTGGCTTGCCTGTTGATAATTTTAAATGGGGCGGTTTTGTCGCCATCAGATTGCAGGTTTTTGATCACAACCGCAATCTGGTTTGCAAGCGTACTTAATGTGTTTGCGTCTTCCGTGTTGAAGGCCGATGACTTTGTGCTTTGCACGTCCAACACGCCAATGACGGTTGTTCCAAACTTTAAGGGGAGGGCAATTTCCGAACGGGTATCGGGAAGGTCGGGATTATTGAAGAAAACCGCATCTGCGCCAGTGTCGAGCGCGATGCGCGGGCGTCCGCTTTGCGCCACGTATCCCACGATCCCAGTGCCGCCAACTCTTAATTGATGACGGCGCGTGAGCATTTGCTGCCCGCCTTTGCTGTTGGATGCGCGCAGCACGGCATATTCATGTTTTTCATCCAAAAGAAATATGCCGACATGGTAAAAGCCGAGTTTTTCGCTGATGATGCGTGCGCCGCGCGCCAGCAATTCAGCGGACTTTTCATGGATGTTCGCCATGAGTTCCTGCGAAATTTCAGAAGCCGCCTGCAATCGCATTGTTTTGATCTGCAACTGGTCGTTTGCCCTGTTCAAATCGTTTGTGCGAGTCTTTACCAGGCTTTCGAGATTTTTGTTGGTTTCCTCAAGGCGTTGATTCGTGATGACCTGTTTGTTCCTGTTTTCAACCGCAACCTTCAACAATGCGCGATGCCGGTAGAATACTGCTGTCATTGCGGCCATAATGGTGACGAAGAAAAATGTATTGAGGATGATGTATTCAAAGTCGGTGGCGAGCGGATTTGGAAGAGTACCATTAACTTCAGCCACACCTGTTGCTATGAACAGACTTACCATAAATGCGCCAAGCCAGAGCGAAGGGGCGATGCTTTTTCTGCTGTAAATATTTGCCAGCAGGAACAATCCCAGGACGCCCATCCAGATCAGATCGTGAACACCATCGCCTTCCACGATTGAAACTAGGCAGATGGAAATTGATGTAACCCACGGGAATAAAATCAGATAGTTATAACGACCACGGATGGCCTGGGCGAGGGTGAAGATTGCCACCGCATTTGTAACCACCGAAGCGACCATAACAATGGGGTTGCTGTATGCAAAAATTGCCAGGGCAGTGCTAAGGAAGCCAAGCGACATCGTGATGATGGTTTCCGCACGCTGGCCGAACTCCTCACCGGGACGGTCTTTAAACAAATAATCGCGGAGGTTGAAGGTATTCATCGCTTTTATCTCTCGACGGGACGATTCGCGCTTCTTTGCGGAC